>NZ_SMLW01000091.1 GCF_009711405.1 Fulvivirga kasyanovii
CTGAGGTCATAATCCAGTTGTTTCCGCTTCTGGTCAATATACTTTGACCTTGGCCTTTTGATGCTCAGCCTTTTGCACCACTTGAAGAGTTGCTTCTCGAATACCCAATGACAGCTTTCCCATAGTAGCTTCACATCCGTAGGGAAACGAAGGTAACTCTCATAACAGGTAGCATCCATCAGTAGTACATGAGTGTTGTTCATGTCCCTTTTCCAATGCCTTATCAATACTTCCTGCACCTGCTCCCAATCTGCATGATCAGCCATGTAACTCCTGATCCTGCTAACTATAGCCTTATCCTTAATCCTTTCGTTGTCCTTGAGCAGCTTATTACAAAATAACTGGAGGCTCCAATCGGTATTAAACCGTTCAATCAGTTTTTCATCACTGATATCCAGGTAGGCCTTCAGGAACATTAGACCGAACATGCCTTGTGATGAAAACCAACGGGGAGCACCCGGCCCCTTGTTCTCCTCCGGCAAGCATTCCGAAAGCTGCTCCCAGGGGATATTTTGATAGACAGCACCTAAGGAGCTATTCTTGAATAAATACCATTTTGGAGTTAAAAACAATTCTGGTTGGAAAAGCTCTTTCTGAAT
>NZ_SMLW01000333.1:5000-6047 GCF_009711405.1 Fulvivirga kasyanovii
GAGCGCAATAGCATAAGGGAGCTTGACTGTGAGGCCAACAAGCCGAGCAGGGACGAAAGTCGGGTATAGTGATCCGGTGGTTCCGCATGGAAGGGCCATCGCTCAAAGGATAAAAGGTACTCTGGGGATAACAGGCTGATCTCCCCCAAGAGCTCACATCGACGGGGAGGTTTGGCACCTCGATGTCGGCTCGTCACATCCTGGGGCTGGAGAAGGTCCCAAGGGTTGGGCTGTTCGCCCATTAAAGTGGCACGCGAGCTGGGTTCAGAACGTCGTGAGACAGTTCGGTCCCTATCTGTTGTGGGCGTAAGAAATTTGAGAGGATCTGTCCTTAGTACGAGAGGACCGGGATGGACTGACCTCTGGTGTACCGGTTGTAGTGCCCGCTGCACCGCCGGGTAGCTATGTCAGGAAGGGATAAGCGCTGAAAGCATCTAAGCGCGAAACCCACCTCAAGATGAGATTTCTTTATAAGGGACGTTAGAGACGATAACGTTGATAGGCTGCAGGTGTAAAGACAGAGATGTCAAAGCTGAGCAGTACTAATTACCCGTAAACTTTCTCTAGGGCCTATGCCCGTCATTCTTTCACAACAATATGTCATGATTAGTTGATAAGACTAACAAGAAATAAAGGATCATGATAAAGATCATGGTTCAGGTAGCGATACCGAAGATTTTATGGTGACTATAGCGTAGGGGTCCACCTCTTCCCATTCCGAACAGAGAAGTTAAGCCCTACAGCGCCAATGGTACTGCAGTAATATGTGGGAGAGTAGGTCGTCGCCAGCTTTTATTAACAGAAACCCTGTCCATAACGGTCAGGGTTTTTTGTTTTATATCCCTCTTTAAATGGATTAAACTGAATTTCTGAAGAGCCCCTTAATTTTCACCTCTTTGCTGACAGATAGTTTTAGTAGCGATCGGCAAAAGCAGTTGGCAAATTTCTATAATATAACAATAAGTGCGGTTTACTGATTTTCAGTGGCGATTTTTACATTACTTGTTTACTTTCTAGTCCATTTACTCCACAGGTTTTACGCTTGTT
>NZ_SMLW01000654.1 GCF_009711405.1 Fulvivirga kasyanovii
ATGTCAAAGAAATATGATCTTTTAGTATTAGGTAGTGGACCTGGTGGTTATGTTGCCGCTATTCGCGCTGCTCAGTTGGGATTACAGGTTGGTGTTGTGGAGAAGGAATCTTTGGGAGGTATTTGTCTTAACTGGGGGTGTATTCCCACCAAGGCTTTATTAAAAAGTGCTAATGTTTTTGAATACATATCACACGCTGCTGATTACGGAATCAGCGTAAAGGATGCCAAAGCAGATCTCGACGGCATGGTGAAGAGAAGCCGTGGAGTTGCCGATGGTATGAGCAAGGGTATCCAGTTCTTATTTAAAAAGAACAAGATCGATGCTATTATGGGCTTTGGCAAGTTGAAAGCCGGTAAGAAAATAGAGGTTACTTCTGAGGATGGAAAAACCGAAACCTACAGCGCAGATCATATTATCGTTGCTACCGGTGGCCGGTCAAGGCAATTACCTAACCTGCCGATAGATGGTAAAAAGATCATAGGTTACAGAGAAGCATTGGTGCTCGACAAAGCTCCTAAGAAAATGGTTATTGTTGGTTCAGGTGCTATAGGCGTTGAGTTTGCATATTTCTACAACACTATTGGTACTGAGGTGACCATAGTTGAGTTTATGCCAAGGATCGTTCCTGTTGAAGATGAGGAGGTGTCAAAGGCACTGGAGAGAAACTTTAAGAAAGCAGGTATGAAAGTAATGACCAGCTCGGAAGTTACTAACGTAGATACTAAAGGTAAGGGTTGTAAAGTGACCGTTAAAACCAAAAAAGGAGATGAAACCATAGACTGTGATGTTGTGCTGTCTGCGGTAGGTATCTCTACAAACCTTGAAGGCATCGGTCTTGAAGATATTGGCGTAGCTACAGATAAAGGCAAGGTAATCGTTGATGATTACTACAAAACCAACATACCTGGTGTATATGCCATCGGAGATATCGTACATGGTCCTGCATTGGCGCACGTAGCTTCTGCAGAAGGTATTATTTGTGTGGAAAAGATAGCAGGTGAAAACCCTCAGCCTCTGGACTACAACAATATACCGGGATGTACTTATTGCAGCCCTGAGATAGCTTCAGTTGGTTATACAGAAGCAGCCGCCAAAGAAGCAGGCTATGAGCTTAAAGTGGGCAAATTCCCATTCTCAGCATCAGGTAAAGCCAGTGCGGCCGGAGCTAAGGATGGTTTTGTGAAACTGATCTTTGATGCTAAATATGGTGAACTGCTTGGAGCACATATGATCGGAGCCAATGTTACAGAAATGATTGCGGAGATCGTGGCAGTGAGAAAACTGGAAACCACCGGCCATGAGATCATAAAAGCTGTACACCCTCACCCTACCATGTCGGAGGCAGTGATGGAAGCAGCCGCAGCGGCTTACGATGAAGTGATCCATATATAGATAATAAAGGTTTATTCCCTGAAAGGGACTGTTCAGAGGTCAGAGCAAGTGTCATGTCTGCCGACTATTGACAAGTGCATATTCGAAACTATTTGACTTTTGATACAGTCCCTTTCTATCTTTAACTCCCCACTAACCTATACCTGATGTCCCCAATCTATAAGGGTAAATTGACTGAAAGCGAGCTTATTGCTTTACTGAAGCAGAAAGATAAAGCGGCATTGGGGTATCTCTATGATAATTATTCAGCAGCACTTTTTGGTGTAATCCTGCGCATTTTGCAAGACAAGAAAGTAGCCGAAGAAGTACTTCAGGATGCTTTCATGAAGGTATGGGACAAGATTGACACGTATGATGATAAAAAGGGCAGACTGTTTACCTGGATGCTGAACCTGTGCAGGAACCTGGCCATTGACAAACTCCGCTCGAAAGAAATAAAGAAGGTCGGTAAAACTGATGATATAGAAGAAAACGTATATCATGTAGAAAAAGATTATCTTGTTCAGCAGAGTGTGGACGGTATAGGTGTAAAGGAGCTTTTAGTCAGGTTGCGTGATGAGGAGAGGTTAATACTTGAGCTGATTTATTTTAAAGGCTATACGCAATCAGAGGTCTCGGAAAGTCAGGGTATACCTTTAGGAACCGTAAAAACCAGGTTAAGGATGGCCTTGATTAATTTAAGAAAGGAGCTAGGGGTAGAGTGAACATTCAGGAATATATATCATCAGGAATATTAGAGGCATATGTGCTTGGAGAGCTCCCCAGGGAAGAAGCTCTTGAAGTGGAAAAAATGGCTTTGGAGCACCACGAGGTTAGGGAGGAAATTACCCGTATTGAAATTACACTTGAGAGTGTGGCCTTTGAAACGGCAGTGAAGCCGGCAGCAGATCTTAAAGACAAGATCATGCAACAGGTGGATAGCAGTCAACAGCAGGCCGGAGCAAACGTAGTGTCGATGCCGATTTCCAACAAACCCAATTACTGGAAATATGCCATGGCAGCCTCAGTTTCTATAGCTCTGGTTACTACAATTTTAGCTTTTAACTTCTGGAGCAAGTGGAAAAGCACGGAAGTTGAACTGAATAATTTAATAGCTCAAAATGAGCGCATCGCCCGGGACTACAATACTGTCAACAATAAGCTTGAAGACATTGAGCATGAGTTCAGCATTTTAAGTGATGCCTCCTATCGTAAAGTAGTTTTGCAAGGTACAGAAAATGCCCCCCAGGCACTGGCAAACATTTATTGGAATCCAGCATCGGAAGAAGTCTACCTCAATATACAAAACCTGAAAGAGCTTACCCAGGAACAACAGTACCAGTTGTGGGCAATAATTGATGGAACCCCCGTAGACGCAGGGGTTTTTGACAGTGGCCAGAGCGGTCTTTTAAAAATGAAAAACATTGCACGAGCCTCCGCCTTTGCCGTTACCGTAGAGCCCAGAGGTGGTAGTGAAAACCCTACTTTGGATACCATGCAGGTAATGGGTGCCGTGGGTGAGTCCTGAAAAACTTGTTGGTCTCCGTGTCATTCCCCTGGTTTTGAAATATCTGAGGGGCTAAGAAAGAAATATTGTCCTCTGCCTGCCACCTTTTTGGTTAATTAATTCCCCAAAGTGTTGTTTATTCAAACATAAAATGTGTCAGGAATTACTTCTTCATTCAAGATAACAGGTTGATTGTTATGGATTAACTATTCCGTAGATCAGTTTAATTAATTAACAAAATCAGTCAATCAATTAAATGTCTGCCTTCTTAATAATTAAAAAATACGTGAATTAATCTTCTCGATTCTGGGTTATAGTGTTTGATAGTGCTATATCAGTAAACAGGTTTCACAACTTAATAGGTGAGTTGGGTGCGAAAGTTGCCCCTTGGTTTAACACAAAGATGTTTTAACTCATATAAACTATTAATAAGATGAAATCACATGTTTACACTCTAAGAATACTGTGCCTGGCAGTGGCAGTGCTCATTGCTGGCTGCTCAGAAGAAGATGATCCATCTGCCGATCCTGGCGAAGAAGAAGTAGTTGATCCGCCAACGCCCTCTCTCAGTTTTGCGACCCCCTCAGATTCAACAGGAATTGCCTTTGACGTAATTGGTAACCCTGAAGTTAACGGTACAAAGTACACCTTTAATATGGTTGATGAAGATAACGGTTGCGGAATGCCCGGTGGTGATTACATTCAACTGGATACCCTTGAACCTATGTGGGACAACGGCTTTGCTGTAGCTGCATGGGTAGAGTTTCAGGATGAAGAGCGCTACTATGAAAGGATTCTTGACTTCGGCAACGGATGGGGTGAAAACGGAGGAATGAATGTTACGCTGTCCCGGTTGGCCCGTTCTGCTGATCTGGTCTTAACCAGTTGGATAGATTCCGATTCGCTGACCAACAGAGAGAAAGGCAGGCTTATAGCCCGGGATGCGATAGTGAACGGAGAAACCTTGTTTTATGCCGCGACTATCAGTCCTACAGGAGAGATGAAATTATACGTAAACGGAGAAATGGTTGCCGAAAAGGCTGACGGCCATCCTGTGGCCAATGTGGCACGTAACCAGAACTTCATAGGCCACTCTAATTGGTGCCAGGAAGATTATGATTTTAAAGGAAGTGTTGATGGTATGTATATATACAACAGGGCTATTACCCCAGGAGAAGTACGTGCCTTGTATGATCTCAGGTCCGGCTCCGATCAGGCCAAATAAAGAAATTAAAGTTGTCTCATAAGTAAAAGGCCATTTCCTTTCCCGGGAAATGGCCTTCATTTTATACACCTTGTATCAAGTGGCTTTTAAAAGAAAAAGCTGATGCTTGCCCTGGCAAATAGCGGGCTTCCCGGTGTAAAGTGTATCTCTGATACGGGGGCAGTCTCGTTGAAGAGCCTTGACTCCGTATCAAATTGTGCTTCCTTCCATTCGTTATCCAGAAGGTTTACGATGGAAAAACCTACTTCATATTTCGGTTGGGTATAATTTAAAGTAGCATCTAAAAGAAAATACCCCTCAGCCTCTACAGAATTATCCTCATTGGCAGGTCTGTCGCCCAGATACCTGTAGCGAAGGCTTCCGTTGATCCCGTTTTTCATATTAAAGCTTATCCCACCAATGCTGGTGAAAGTCGGAGCCAGCGGAATATGGTCAGCCCCTTCTGGTTCGTTAACTGCTAGCGGATCTGTAAAATTCAAGTCCGCATCCAGGTAAAGCCACTGGAGCAGTTGGTACCTGAATGACAGGTCAACACCTCTCCTTCTGGTTTCCCCGCTGGGCTCTACTATACCTTCATCACCTACGTATACAAACTCCTGATCAAGGTTGAGCTGCCATACGGCCGCATTAATGGAAAGATTGGGAACAGGCTTAAAAAAACCTCCAAAATCGAAACCGTAAGCTTTAGGAAGTATATCCTTGCCGTTTTGTGCTACTACTACCCGGGTATCGTTTGAGTGAAAGCCAATTCCGGCTTTGGCAAACAAACCAAATTGAGAGGTAAGCTTGTATGATGCACTCAGCTTTGGGGAGAATGTACCTTCGCTTTCGCTTTGTCTTTCATAAGTGGTTGCCAAAGCATCCACGTAGTTGAATATGAAATGGTCATAACGAAGGCTACCGTTAACAGAGAATGCAGGTGTTATATCCAAAGTTTCGCTGATATATGCATACACATTGGTCTCATCCACATCCCCCCTGGCCAGGTCATCCAACACCTCTTTGCGGTTAAGGGTGTGCGATAAACGAATATCATTGACATCATCATACCTGAAGCCGGCACCTGCTTTTGATCTGATACCCAGATTGCCCAGATAGCCATCCTTCGTGTAAGCGCCGGAGTACCCATAAATACTTCTGCTTTCAGATTGTGTTATCTGATCTCCATTGATGGGGTCGTTCAGGAAGAAAGTGAAGTTGGAAACCAACATAAAATCATAACGCGAAAAGAAAACCTGGTGCTCAAGACCGGCATCATTGCCCAGGTCAAGATTATATTTCACATTCAGGTTTGTTCGGCTGGTTTCCCCTCCTTCAGTATCATCAATAGCTCCAAATCGCCCTATTAGTCCGCTTTCAACAGCCCGTACAGGGATTTGACCTGATGCGTCCCATTTGCTGGTAAATCTGGAAGCAGATATTGAAAGTAACTTTTTGTCATCAAAATATCCGGTGTACTTACCCATAATATTGATACGCGAGAAATTTTGATCGCTATCGAAATAGCCATCCGTAAGGTACAGTTCAGATGCGATATACAGGTTTTCGCGAAGCCCGTCCTGCTGTCTGTTAAGCAGGTCAATAAGTCCTACGGTTCTTAAGGTACCATATTGTCCTCCTTCCAGCTTTATCATACTGCTGTCCAACCTGTCCCGGGTATGGAATGCTGCATATCCGGCGGTGGTAAAGTTGCCCTGATCGACATAGTAAGGGCCTTTATTAAAATTTACACGCTGGATCGTTTCAGGTATTAGAAAGTGAAGGTCAGAATAGCCCTGGCCATGGGCATGCGACACCATGTTAACTGGCATCCCGTCCACGGTGAGGTTAATGTCCGTACCATGGTCTATATCGAAACCACGTAGAAATATTTGTTCGGCTTTACCTCCGCCCGCATGTTGTGCTATAAAAAGTCCGGGCACAAGCCTCAGTACATCCTGAGAACTTTCAGTGGGTCGCAGTTTGATATCGTAGGCGGATATGGAGCTAAGGCTTTTAACCTCTTCCGAAGTAATGACCACATCAGCCAGCTCAATGTCTCCCTGTTTCAGGAAAAAGTCCTGCCTCCGCTCACTATCTGTTATTTCTATTTCCTGCTGTTGGCTTTCATATCCGATGAAGGATACAGTAACGGTAAAAGTACCTGCAGGTAATTTGAATTTAAAGTTTCCAAAAGCATCGGCAGAGGTGCCAGCCCCGTTGTCAATCACAATATTGGCTCCTGGTAAAGGTTCTCCCTGCTGATTGTAAATTCGCCCGCTGAAAATGTGTTGCTGGGCGAAAAGGTCCTGGCAATAGCATAGCACTGCTACCAGTATAAATAGCTTGAATTTTGTCATAATCTATGTTTAAAATATTAATGATCAGGCAGTACAGTTTCATCTTTACTCGGAGTAAAGGGTACTGCTGCTGAAATACGCGAATATTTTTTGTGTAAATTATGACTGTATGGGAGGAGGCGTTGGCGGAGCAATTACATGTGTGTTTGCAAGGGTTTTCACCTTGCAGTGGAAAGGAATATCAGTGCCGTTGTTTGCAAATACAAACACACTGTTTTCAGTTATGTAATTGAGCAGGAATATAATTTTTAATGGAGAGTGGATCGGTGTTTCGTTGTTCTCCATCTTTTTGAGGCTTTCGAAAGCTGCATTATGATCTTCCACATGATGATGGTGGTGGTCATGACTATGATGGTGAATGATATTAGGAATGTGGTGCAGCGTGTCATGCACAATAGTAAAGACACCATACCCCATAAAGGAACCTGTGTAAAACAACAATAACGATATGGCAATGAATTTACTCAAATGATTCTGGATATAATCTGTTTTGTGTTTGATGTATTTTAACACGGGTCTATACTCAGTGCCTGCATCTTGCGTGTACCTTTCCCCTATAGATTAAACAGCTTTGGGTTCAGAAGTAATACCCTCATAGCGATCATTTTTTTTATGTTCTCCTTTTGTAAAACAACATGCATTAAGGAGCCTATTGGTTTTGACCTGTTTTTTGCTTCTTGTTTAAAACAGTCTGTACTTCATTAAAACCTTCACCTAATTTGGTATGCAAGGTTATCGAATATTTGTTATACATGCCAAAGCTTTTATTTAAGGTGACCGTTTCAGGCCTCCGGGGTTTTCAAAACCTTGAAGCTCTTTCGTGGAGGTCTTTGCTATGATTTTTGTAAATTGATATCGTTTAAAGCCGTATTTTAATAACTTTACTATCCGTCAATTTTTTGAAAAGCATATGAATAAGCATATTTACTTACTCTCTACGGTATTTTTTTGTCTGATAGCAGCAGTGGCCGTGGCTCAGGGAGATGAAGCCCTGGATAAAGCCTATGCAAGGGCTAATGAAAAACTTGAAAGTGGTGACTTTCGAAGTGCCATACTCGATTATTCACAACTGATCAACTCTAAGTTTGGCAATGATGAAGTGTATGTTAAAAGGGGTATAGCCTATTATCAGACCAAGGATTATGATAAAGCTGCTTCTGACTTTGATGATGCCGTTAAAGCCCGGGTTGATAGCCCTGAATTGTATGGGTACCGCGGACTCACCAAATATGAGCAAAAGGATTATCAGGGTGCAGCCAGTGAACTGGAAAAGGCAGTTAACATGGGCTTTAGAAAGCCCGAAGGCCTGTTCAATTTAGGCAATGCCAAGTTCAGGCTGGATAGTTATCAGGATGCCATAAAATACTACGACATGGCTGAGCAGGCCGGTTATAAAGATGCCACACTGCTTAATAACAGGGGTAAAGCTAAGTTTACACTAAAAAATTATGATGCGGCCGTTCAGGATTACAACAAAGCTTTGGCTGCAGATAGCAAGTATGACAAGGCTTTGGAAAACCGTGCAGAAGCTTATTTTGAATTAAAGAAGTGGAAAGAAGCTGCTGACGACTATGATGCCCTCATAAAATCAGGTAAAGTAACCGATGAAAATTTTGCCAGAAGAGGGATAGCCCTATACCAGTTGAAAAACTATGATGAGGCTGCCAAGGATATAGAAAGTGCCATTCAGAGAGGCAGCAAAATACCTGAACTCACCTATTACCTGGGCAATATCTATTTTGACAAAAAAGACTATAAAAAAGCCGCCCTTTATTATGAGCAGGCTCAAAGAGCCAACGCGGAGGCCAAAGACCTTAATGCAAAGCTTGGGCAGGCCTATTTTCTTAGCGATAACTATGCGGCTGCTGAAACTACCTTTACCAATGCCATTGACAAAGGGGACAACGATCCGTCAAATTACCTGTATCGCGGCTTGGCAAGGTATGAATTGAAAAATGATAACGGTGCATACCAGGATCTGAAGCAAGCAACAGATAAAGGACAAAAGAATTACAAGGCCTTCTTCTATCTTGGTAATTTGCAGTTTAAGCAAGAAGAGTATCACCTGGCAGAAGCCAGCTACGACAAGGCCTTAGCCCTTGAGGCCACTGACCCTGTGGCTTTCAACAATCGCGGAAAATCAAAATTTAACCTGGATAAGCATGCCGAAGCACTTAAAGATTACAATCAGGCTCTTTCCCTAAAAGCGGACTATGATAAAGCTCTTGAGAACAGGGCGGAAGCATATTTCAAACTTGAAAAGTGGCAGGAGGCTGTAACTGACTATAATGCATTGGTCGAAGCTGGTAAACTTACAGATGAGAATTTTGCCAGGAGAGGAATAGCACTTTATAAGCAGAACAAGTACGATGAAGCCATTAAGGACCTGGAGAGTGCAGTGCAAAGAGGAAGTAAAATTCAGGAGTTGACCTTCTATCTGGGTAATGCTTGGTTTGCCAAAGAAGATTATAAAAAAGCTGCACTGTATTATGAGCAGGCCCAGCGGGCAGGTGTAACCGCAGCAGATCTTAGTACTAACCTTGGTAAGTCATATTTCTATAATAAAAATTATGCAGCGGCAGAAACTACACTGTCAGATGCTATAAGCAAAGGCAGTGCAGATGCCAACAGCTATTTGTACAGAGGGTTGGCCCGGTATGAATTAAAAAATGATGAAGGTGCTCTGTCAGATTTACAGCAGGCGGTATCCAAAGGAGTGAAAGATTATAATGCCTATCACTACCTGGGCAATTTGCAGTTCAAAAAAGAAGAATACGCCAATGCCATTGCCAGCTACGACAGAGCCATCGCTCTGGATGCATCTGATGCCGTGGTGTTCAATAACAGAGGAAAGGCCAAACTTAATCTTCAAAAGTACAGTGAGGCTATTGCTGATTTTGACAAAGCACTGGCCTTGCAGGGCGACTACAGCAAAGCCCTTGAAAACCGTGCTGAGGCAAAGTTTGCAGCCAAAGACTGGCCAGGAACTATTGCCGATTATGAAGCCATCAAAAAATCAGGAAGTTCAGATCCCGTCATTTATGAAAGAATAGGTGTCGCCCGCTTCAATACAGGTGATTTTCAGGGAGCAGTTTCAGACCTAAAGTCTGCTATTCAAAGAGGTGCTACAGGGGATGATCTCAATCTAAAGCTGGGTATGGCACTTTACAAGACCGGAGGAAACAAGGAAGCTTATACCTATTTACAAAAAGCAGAACAGGCCGGACAGGCTACACCCCAGGTATATGAGATGCTGGGTGTTTCGGCTTATGAAAACAAGAGCTTTGGCAAAGCCGAGGAGTATATCACCAAAGCCCTTGACGGAGGAGTTAAAAATAATGACCTGTACAAATACCGTGGAGCGGCCAGGTACTCCACCAGCAATGTTGATGGTGCCTTTGAAGACTTAAAAAAAGCAGAATCTTTAGGTGTTGCGGATTATGAAACTTTTAAATCCTTAGGAGATATTTATTATTCCCGCAATGAGTTTGAGAATGCCATAGCGGCATATAATAAGGCCATTGCACAGAAAGCGGATGATCCCGTTGTATTGAATAACCGGGGTAAGGCAAAACTCCTGCTCAAAAATTACCAGGGTGCCGTTGAGGATTTTGACAAAGCCATAGCCTTAAAGTCTGATTATGGAAAAGCACTGCTCAACCGGGGTACTGCCAGATTTGAACTTAAGAATTATTCCGGAGCAATTTCAGACCTTGAGAAAGCAAAAGAGGCATCAGGCCAAAGCAAAGAAGTAGTCAAAATGCTGGGACTTGCTTATTATGAAACCGGAAATAAGCAGGAAGCTCAAAAGTATCTTGATAAGGCCATTCAGGAGGGAGCCAAAGATGCTCAAGTATATGTGTATAGTGGTTTGCTGAGCTATGACCAAAGTGATTATAAGAAAGCCTCCGGCTATCTGGACAAAGCGGAAGAGCTTGGAGAAAAATCGCCTGAAATATATGAGAAAAGAGGTCTGGCCAAATACAACCTGAAAAACTATCAGGGAGCGGTAGACGATCTTACAAAGGCTGAGAAGGCAGGGGTGGCCAATGCAGATTTGCATGCAAAAGTGGGTATAGCCCAATATGAGCTTAAGAATTATGCAGAGGCCGCAGGTAATTTGCAAAAAGCTGTGGCCAAAGGCTCAAAAGATAAGGAAGTGTATTACAACCTCGGTAATGCGCAGTTCAGGCTTGAACAATATGACCAGGCCATTAAGAGCTATGATCAGGCTATAACTTTGGGGGCTGATGACGAATTGGTTTATAACAACAGAGGTAAAGCCAAAATGCTGACCAACAAACTGTCGGAGGCTATTAGTGACTTTGATAAATCGCTACAGGTTAAGCCCGGATATAATGTAGCCTTACTCAACAGAGGTACGGCCAAGTACCTTTCTGAAGACTACAAAGGAGCCATTGCCGATCTTAACAAAATTATTGAGGCCAATCAGGGAGGTAAGGAAGAATACCTTTATCTGGGTGTATCCAGGTTCCAGACCAAAGACTACGAGGGTGCCCTGACGGCGCTTGAAAAAGCACGCTCTTTGGGTGTAGATGATAAGTTGCTTTATTATGGGTTAGGAAACGCCTTGTACTACAAAGGTGATTTTGAAAAAGCTCTGCCCAATCTTGAAAAAGCTATCCAGATGGGGGCAGCGGATGTTCAGACCTATGCCAACAAAGGAGCAGCAGAATACAAACTGGAGAAATATCAGGCCGCAGCCAGTGACCTTAAAAAGGCGGTTGAATTGGGGGCTACGGATGCAGAAGTTTTCCATAATCTTGGACATGCCCTTTATGAAACCGGAGATTTTGAGGGGTCTATTTCAACCTTGAATAAGGCCATCAGTGCTAAAAGTGACTACGGATCAGCATACTTTCATCGTGGCAATGCCAAGTTCAGGTTGAAAAACTATGAAAGTGCCATTAAGGATTATGACGAAGCCATAGCCAAAGGAGTTAAAAATCCTATCATTTATAACAACAAGGGTAAGGCGTATCAATTGGCGGATAAACTGGACGAGGCTATTGAAAGTTATACCAGGGCTATTGAGTCTGACGGCAACTACGGAAGGGCGTACGAGAATAGAGGAAAGGCTTATTTTATGATGGAGAAGTATGAAGAGGCAGCCAAAGACCTTTCCAAATATGAAAGGCTCGAAGAGAAGCCCGATGGAGAGACAATCTTTTACCTGGCAGAGTCATACTATCACATGGAAGAATACGTAAGGGCACTGTCCTACTTTGACAAAACCATAGAATCAGGCAATAAGAGTGGAGAGACTTACCAGCACCGGGCAAGGACCCTTATGGAAACCCAAGACTATGAAGGTGCTATTGCTGATTTGCAAAATGCAATAAATGCAGGGAAGAAAGATGCTTCTGTCTATATGGATCGTGCACGGGCCAACCTGTATTTGGGTAATATACGAGCTGCTTCCAATGACCTTGACGATGTTATTGCAAAAGATCCGGGTAACGCCGATGCTTACTACAACCGTGCGTATCTGAAAGAGGAGGCTGAGGATTACGAAGCGGCAATAACTGATTATAAAAAAGTCGTAGAACTTACACCGAATGACGATGCCGCACATTTTCATCTTGCAAATGCTACAGTATCCTCCGGCAACGTGGGAGGTGCCCTGGAATCTATCAATAAAGCCATTGAATTGAATGGCAAAGATGCCTCCTACCATAAAGTAAAAGGTAATATTTTATATCAGCTTGAACGTGAAGGAGACGCGTGTGAGAGCTGGAGAAAGGCGGTAGAGCTTGGTGATAAAAAAGCATCTTATTTTATCAGCCAGTATTGCGATTAAGCGGCTGGAATAGCTAATTTTAAGTAATGCCCGGTAGCTCTCAGTTTACCGGGCATTTTATTTAAAAATTCTGTTACCTATGCTTTCCCTTACGTATATATCCATACCAGCTAAAGCTCTGTCATGATCAAACTTTTTATTACAATTTTCTCCATTTTTAACATCGGGACGCCGGAAACCATATCAGGCAAAGTAATCCGTGTAATTGACGGTAACACCATCGAAATACTGGATTCGGAGAAAGAGGTGGTCAAAATCATGCTCAGCGAAGTAGACTGCCCGGAGCTGGGGCAGGAGTTTTCGGAAGAGGCTAAAAAGCTTACCGAAAAACTTGTGCTTAAGAAAAGGGTTGTGGTTGAACTGAAAGGCAAAGACCGTTGGGGAAATAAGCTGGGGCAGGTCATGCTAAATAATGGAAAGCTGCTCCATCATGAGTTACTGCAAAACGGCCTGGCCTGGGCCAAAGAAGAAGATAACGAAGCCCTGGTAAATATGCAGGCTACTGCCAAAGCCAGTAAAAGTGGCTTATGGATAAGTGAAGACCCCACACCTCCCTGGATCTACAGGAGACAACAAACCATGATGGCTCCCAAGGGCCGTTAACCATTTATTTGAACCTATCTTGTAGCTTTGTGGTTTATTGTGGCTGTACACAATAAAAAACGCTATCTTCAGTTTTATAACTGAATGAAGAAAAGAAAGTTAGTTATGAGATTCGTGTTAGTCATTCTGATATGCTTCCTGGGAGTTGCCTTTAATGCAAACGCTCAAAAAGCAAAAAAAACAAAAAAAAGTAAAGCAGAACAGGTCGATAATGCTTACGAACCCTTTGCCCCGGAGGAAGTAAAGGCCCCGGTTCAAAAAAGCAGCAAAAAGGGTAAGAAATCTTTTCGAAGCAAGTACAATAAAACACTTGAACAAACGAGGGAGGACTTTGCCAAGCGCATGGAGGCCAACGCTAAGAAGGAGCGAAAAATGCAGAGGCAAATGGAAAAGCCACAATATTCCGACCCCTCTTATTTTGGGCATAAAAAGAAACCCAAAAAAAGAAAGCCCGGCAAAAGGAAGTTTTGTAAAGAGTGTGGAATAGTTCACTAGCACACCTCCTGCACATTCATTCCTGCTCATAAAAAAATTGATCCATTGACCCCGGAGTGTTCGGGGTTTAACAGTACTATTTCTTATCTTAGATTCAATGAACAACCTCAACCGATTCATTGAACAAACCAACCTGAAGCCGACTTTTGTAGCCGGTGATGTGGATGTGCTTGTAAAACAAGCCGTTGATCATAATTTCCTGGGTATATGTGTTCCGCCATTCTGGGTAAAAAAAGCCAGCAGGGAGATTGGCGACAGGGATGTCCAACTTGTAACCGTTATCGGTTTTCCTTTAGGATATAACATGACAGAAACCAAGATCCAGGAGATCGATCTTGCCATTCGAGATGGTGCCGATGAGCTGGATATCGTGATGAACATATCTTCCTTCAAAACAGGACTACCCTGGACCAAGATAGAACTGGCCAAGTGTTGCAACCTTATCCATGACCACTATAAGCTGGTAAAAGTAATTATTGAAACGGCCTATTTGTCGTCAGAGGAAATAGAAACAGCATGCAAGCTATGTGCTGATGCAGGAGTTGATTTTGTGAAAACCTCAACCGGTTTTGCGGGAGCAGGGGCTAAAGTGGAGCACATTGAGCTGATGCGTAAGGTATTACCATCCAATGTGGGAATAAAGGCATCAGGGGGTATTAAGACATATCAGCAGGCCGTGGAGCTTATTATGGCAGGTGCTGATAGAATAGGTACATCTTCCGGAGTAGAAATTTTAGCCGAAGCGAAATAACTATGGAGCATTTTAACATCAGGGTTTTGGGCAAAGTGCAGGGCGTATTTTACAGGGCCAACACGCGCAAAAAAGCTTATGATCTGGGCATAACAGGATATGTTCGCAATGAACCCGATGGCAGCGTGTATATCGAGGCAGAGGGCAGGTTGGATAAGCTCAATGAATTTGTTTCCTGGTGCCGTACCGGTCCTGATAGGGCAAAGGTTGATGAAGTGCAGGTTAAATCATCCGGGGAACTGAAAAACTTTACCCGATTCGAAATAGAAAGCTAAAAATATAAGAATCTGAAAACCTCGGTCTTTAAGCAATTTTCATTTTAACAATGCCCTTATACTTATAGATTTTGAGCTCAAAATGCTGGTGGATGAAAGCCTTCATCCGGCTCTCAGCAAGCTCGGCCTTACGGCCTTCGGGGTAAAAAACGGTGAGTTCAAGTACTGCCTTTAAAAAGTTGGGGCGCAGGCAGAAATCTACCAGCCACTCTTCGTAGGTGGCTACCCAGTCTACAGTATACTTGTCGTAATGATCCTTGCCATCAAAAAGAAATTCCAACTGGTTGTTGCCATGCTTGTATCTGTAAACACCCGCAAGGTTGCGATAGAACTCTACCAAACGATCGGTGTACTCAGTGTTGTGTGCTTTAATTTGCTTTACAGTGTCATCTTCCAGCCCCAGCGGATTAAACTGATCAAGATAAAATTTCTTGGCAAAATCTATCAGATACACGATTAGTCGCTCCTCTTGATCGAGTTGCGCCTGCTCAAGTATATAGTTTTTGTCCAGTGGGAAATATTTCTGAATCATCGTTTAAATATTTGACTCGCCAAATATAATAGTTTCTTTTCAAGTATGAAGATTAAAAAGGCAGAAATGATGGTGTAATTGACGCAATAATATTACATCGCATTTTGAGGAAAAAGACATACAGCGTAACTTGACGGCTTAATTTAACCCCTATGAGAATATTACTTGCCACTCTGCTTCTGACCTTGTTTACTATCAATGGTTATGCTCAGAATGAACCTTATCAAATAGATGTCACCAAACTGGACAGTGGGCTTTACCTCTACCATTCTTACGCAGAATACAAGGGTAATAAAGTCTCTGCCAACGGCATTGTGATTGAGGCAGGTGATAGTGTGGTCGTGATTGATTCGCCCTGGGACAATGAGCAAACCATCCAGCTTCTTGACTGGGTAGAGGCCGAAATTGTCAAACCGGTAGCGGCTGTGGTAATCACCCACGCACATAACGACAGGATCGGTGGGATTTCAGTGTTGCATGAAAGGAATATTAAGACTGTGAGTAGTCAGCTTACAAAAGTTTATGCCCTGAAACGGGGCTTTGAGGCCCCAAAGAAAATATTTGAAAAGGAAACTACTTTGAATGTAGGGGAAGTGACTGTTAATGTATTTTACCCGGGAGCCGGGCATACTGTAGACAACACTGTGGTTTACATATCTCCTTATGAAGTCCTTTACGGAGGCTGTTTCATCAAAAGCAGCGGGGCCAAAGACTTGGGCAACATCGAAGATGCCGATCTGGATTCCTGGGGAGGAAGCATCAAAAATATGCAAAGGCGCTTTCCTGCGCCAAAAATGGTTATACCCGGGCATGGAAATTATACCCCCGGAGCCATTGAAAACACCCTTAAGCTACTCGGATATCAATAGGTTTATTGAAGAGGTGAATTTTCCTCTTTCGCCATTACATTATAAACCATTTTATCCATCATACCCGGAAACCACTTATTGAGGAAAACTGTTATTTTACCCTGAGCGGTCAGTATCAGATGTTTTTTTCTTTTTTTGGTTGCTTTATAGATGTGCTGGGCACACTCTTCGGCCGTCATCATTTTTTCCTCCTTTCGGGGAGATTCTCCCTGTTGCGATCCATCAGCAGTTAGCGAGGACTTTCTGATATTGGATGCCGTGAAACCGGGACATGCTGTTAAAACATGAACTCCCTTTTTCAACATCTCTGTTCGGAGAACCTCTAGAAAGCCTTGAAGGGCAAATTTTGATGCTGAATACCCAGTCCTTCCCGGCAGACCACGATAACCCGCAATAGATGATACACCAACAACTGAACCCTTGTTCTCAAGTATGGACGGAAGGCAATACTTTGTGGCATAAAGCACACCATAAAAATTGATGTCCATAACCTGCTTCACCACATTCAGGTCTACATCCTCAAAAAGTGCCCTCATGGATATACCTGCATTATTGATTAAAATGTCAATCTTTCCATAGTGCTGGATGGCTTCTTCTGCCATCTTCCGATTGTCTTCTTCCTTGCTTACATCCGATTGAAAGCCAATAACCTCAATGCCTTGGTTTTGTAACTCCTTTACAGCCTGGTCAAGGGCTTGCTGTTTTCGGCCGGTGATCATGATCTTTGATCCGTTTTTACCAAACACTTCTGCCAAAGCCTTGCCTATCCCGGAAGACCCGCCTGTAATTACTACAACTTTATTTTTCATGAGGCTATTTTAAGTGGTTTGCAGTATTCAAAGATAGGAGATGTTATGCTTACTGAAACAATTGATTCTGTTTTGTTTAATCCATGTTCTTAGGAATTGCCTATTTTTGGCTGATTTTTGAATATTATGATTCTATTGAAACTCTTCTCACGGCTGCCCATGTGGCTGCTCTATGTCCTTTCAGACCTCATGTTTGTGGCGGTATATTATCTGGCAGGATACCGAAGGCGGGTGGTAGCCACCAACATCAGAAACTCATTCCCCGATATGTCTGAGCAAGAGGTAAAAGTGGTTGTGAAGGAGTTTTACCGACGGTTTATGGACTTTACTATGGAGACGCTCAAAGCCTTTACTATTACCAAAGAAGAGCTGACCCGTAGAGTGAAATTCATTAATGTTCCTGACGTTCAGCCTTATGCTGATAAACACCAGTCCATTCTCGTCATTGCGTCGCACCAGTTTAACTGGGAATGGGCACTGCTCACCGGTTGTATTGTACTTCCCTTTCCGGTCGATGCTGTTTATCAAAAGCTGTCAAACAAAGGCTTTAACGATCTCATGCTCAATACACGATCAAGATTTGGAGGTCAGCCTATAGAGAAAAGCAATATACTCCGGGCGGTGCTGAAATCACCTGACAGGTTAAGAGCACTGGGCATAGTTGCGGACCAGTCACCCAGAAGAAAATCACCCAAATACTGGACTCACTTCCTGAACCAGGAAACTGCCTTCTTTCTTGGGCCGGAGCAGATTGCCAAACTGGCAAAATACCCAACGTTCTTTTTTAAAGTCAACAGGGTTAAAAGAGGGTATTATACCGTGGAGCTCGTGAAATTAACAGAACCGCCTTACGGGAAAACTGATCATTCGATTTTGGAAGCCTATGCAAAAGCCACTGAAGCCTTGGTAAAGGAAGACCCTGCAGGGTATCTATGGTCACATAAACGCTGGAAGCTAAAGAAAGAGGAGGCAGGAGATTAGGAACTGTTCAAGAAATCAGATGCTGGGAAAGTCGGGAGACCAACGATATAAAATTGGAGCCCGACCCATGATTCCGGGCTCCGTCAGCGGTTTAGGCCAACTATTAACTCGTTTGTACTTTTTCCAGTGCTTGTTTGATATCCCAAATGATATCCTTATAATTTTCCACGCCCACCGATAAGCGTATCATCTTATCTGTTATCGACATTTTTTTCCTCAGTTCCGGGTCCACGTCAGCATGAGTCATGGTAGCAGGGTGTTCCGCAAGACTTTCGGTGCTGCCCAGACTTACTGCCAGTTTGATGAGTTTCATGCTATTCAAAAATTTGAAGGCTTCTTTTTCCCCACCTTTAATGTCAAAAGATAACATGGCACCATTACTCTTACTTTGCCTTTGGTGGATTTCATACTGGCGGCCATCTTCCGGAGTGATATTTCCCAGGTAGTACACCTTTTCCACTAAAGGATGCTGGTTTAAGAATTCAGCCACCTTTTCAGCATTTGCGGCCTGCTGGTCCATCCGCACTTTTAAAGTTTCCAGGCTTCTCATGAGCAACCAGCCGGTCCAGGGGCCGGCCATGCAGCCAAGGAATGTCCGTAGTACTTTTACCCTGCCGATCAGTTCTTTGGAGCCGAGGCAGGCGCCGGCAATCACATCGCTATGCCCACCTATGTATTTTGTGGCAGAATATATGACCAGGTCAGCCCCATGCTCAAGCGGGTGTTGCCAGAGTGGACCCATATAGGTATTGTCAACGGCCATGTAAACTTGCTTATCTGCCGTGGAGTATTGCTGGGCTACAGCTTTGTACATGGCGATATCAATGAGTGCATTGGTTGGGTTTGCCGGTGTTTCCAGGTAGATAAACGCCAGTTTACTGCCATGCTCATGGTTTTGAAGTTTTTCAAGTACCTCTTCCCGGGTGTCATATGCCGTTACACCCAGCGTATGGATGCCAAATGAAGGAAGTATTTTAGAAATAAAATGATCCGTGCCGCCATAAACCGGGCTGGAATATAATACAAGGTCTCCTGGCTTTAAAAACTCAAGTAGCGTAGTGCTTATGGCCGACATACCACTTTCAAATACCGCTGCATCCTCGGCTTTATCCCATAGAGTAAGCCGGTTTTCCAGTATTTCCAAGTCAGGATTGTTCAGCCTGCTGTAAATAAGGCCAAGCTCTTCATCCGGGTGTTTCTCGCGCAGGCCGTAAGCCACTTCAAAGAAATTCTTGCCTTCCTCAGCGTTTTTAAACACAAATGTTGAGGTTTGGAATATAGGACACTTTATGGCTCCCTCCGAAAGTTCCGGTTTGTAGCCATAAGACATCATTAAGCTTTCAGGTGAAAGGTTCATTGCTATGTTGTTTTAAAATTCGCAATGAATCTGGTGTTTTATTCTGTAAAAGTAAATAAGTATGGAAAATACATCTAATATTATTAATTTGGTGGTTTAATTTACTTTTTAGATATTATTTAAGGGCTCCATATGGAAAATATATCTTTTCTCAAACTTGATCAGCTTGACCTGAAATTACTTGACCTGCTCCAACGCGATGCAAAAATGAAACACAAAGAACTGGCGGCGGAGCTAAACCTCACGGTGACACCAGTTTATGAGCGAATTAAAAGACTTGAAAGGACTGGTGTTATTCAGAAATACGTGGCACTGCTGGATCGTAATAAAATTGATCGCGAGCTGATAGCTTTCTGTATGGTAAAACTGGAAAAACACTCATTGCCTAACCTCAAGGTCTTTGAAGAAAAGATATTGAATATCCCGGAAATAATGGAGTGCTTTCATTTGGCCGGTGAGTACGACTATATACTCAAGGTAGCCGTCAAAGATATGAACGCCTACCAGGAGTTTACGGTCAAAAAGCTTTCTGTCATCGAAGGAGTAGCCATCATTCATAGCTCCTTTGCCATGTCCGTACTCAAATCTACTACAGCCTATCCTTTAGGAGAGTAGGGATTCAATATCCTCTTTCGATAAGCTCTTTACAAAGCTTTCTTCAGTGGTGATAAGCTCACTGGCAAGTTTTCGCTTGTGCTTCTGAAGCGCCAGTATTTTCTCTTCCACAGTGTTTTTGGAGATGAATTTATAGGTAAATACTTTGTTCTCCTGACCAATACGGTGTGCCCGGTCAACAGCCTGTGCTTCTATAGCAGGGTTCCACCATGGATCCAGTATAAACACATAATCTGCCTTTGTGAGGTTTAAACCAAGACCCCCTGCTTTCAAAGAAATAAGGAAAACCTTTAGTGATGCATCGTTTTGGAACCTTTCTACCTGAGCCTGACGATCTTTTGTAGACCCGTCCAGATAAGCAAAATCTATATTCTTTTCTTTCAGGTGCTCGGCAAGTATGGACAAGTGCTTTACAAACTGACTGAAAATCAAAATCTTATGATCATCGCGAATGGCATTGTCCAACTTGAGTATTACATCCTGCATTTTACCGGAATCGCCGCTATATTCCAGGTCAACCATCTTCGGGTGATTGGCAATCTGGCGAAGTTTGGTAAGACCCTGAAGCAATAGTAGCTGCGACTTATTAAGTCCTTGCATCTCAATATTTTCAAGGATCTTATTTCTGTAATAAGATTTTACCTTGTCGTATTCTTTCTCCTGGGAAGGGGTAAGATCGCTGTATTGGACGTTCTCTACTTTTTCAGGAAGTTCGGTTGCTACCTGGGACTTATGCCTGCGCAGAATGAACGGTTTAATAATTGCATTGAGCTTTCTGGTTTTTTCCTCATCATTCTTCTTCTCAATAGGGTTGAGGAACTCATTTTTAAAGAATGACTGCGAACCCAGAAGTCCAGGATTAATAAAGTTCATTTGTGACCAAAGGTCCATAGTGCTGTTTTCCAGCGGTGTACCCGTTAGGATTAGCCTGCTGCGTGAGTTAAGCTGTCTTACAGCTTTTGCTATGTTCGAAGCAGGGTTCTTTATGGCCTGGGATTCATCCAGGATTACATAGTTGAAATAATAATCCGTGAGCAAATCAATGTCAAGCCTCACTATACCGTAAGATGTGATGATGACATCATACTTGGCAAACTTTTCAGGGTTTTTGTCCCTGTTGGTTCCGGTATAGGTGAAAACCTTCAATTTTGGGGTGAATTTCTTGGCCTCAGCCTCCCAGTTATATACCAGTGATGTAGGCATGATGAGGAGAGAAGCACCCTGTGCCCCGGCTTCTTTTTGAGATAGCAGCATGGTCAGGGTTTGTACTGTCTTACCAAGACCCATGTCATCAGCAAGGCAGCCTCCAAATTTGTATTGGTTAAGGAAGTGCAACCAGTTGTAGCCGGCAAGCTGATAAGGTCGTAGTTTTCCTTTGAAATTCTTAGGTATAGGAGCATCTTCAATAGTCTCGAAGCCTTTAAGCGATTCGAGTTTTTTGCTCATGGTAACCTTGGCCAGATTGCCGTTCTCCAGGTCCTGGACTAAGGCAAGGTGGTGTTTTTTAAGCTTCGGATCGCCATTTTCATCTTCCTCAGAGAAGGCAAACAGCTCCGAATATTCGTTCAGCCACGATTCCGGTATTACTGCAATCTCCCCGTTTGGCAGCTCCAGTTCCATTTTCTTTTTACTGATCAGTTTGCGGAGCTCTTTAAAGGAGATCTCATACTTGCCAAACTGTATTACAGCGTGAATATCAAACCAGTCGATATTCTCCCTTACCTCAACACTGATCTTGTATTCACCAATGAAGTACTTCTTGGATGACTTTCCTTTTTGATCTATAATGAACTTGCGACGCTCCAGTTCTTCCCGGTATTCGTCTAACCATGCAAAAGCAGTGGTTTTGGAAATGGCGGCTTTGGAATTCCTGATAGGAAGCCCGGAGCCGGTCATAAATTGGATGATCTCTTTTTCATCGTCCAGTTTACGCGCTACCCTGTGGAAAGTGTAATTGTCTCCCTGCTTATCAACGGAAACACTTACAGGGCCAATGTTGCTTGCCTTGAATTTGAAAGGCCCATACTGGAAGGATAGCTCCAGAAGGATTTTTTCGTTTTCTTCAGTTGCCTGCCCATTGTTGTTGTCCCCAAATAATGACATACTTGTACCACTACCGGCCAGCTCAGATATGGTCAGAATGGGAATGGGATTGTAGCGTTCACTATTGATCTCAAAGCCTTTGGCATAAACGTCAAAGGAGGCGATAAGCGGAGCCACAAACTTATTATAGTAAGTTTCTTCAACGTTTTTGGGGATCACTATAAACTTCTTGTTCAGAAAAGGCGCCAGTTTCTTGCCGTCAACATCCTTTTCAAAGGAGTATAGCTTGCCTTCAAGCACCATCCAGGCCGGACTTTTACAAATAATATACGCCCCTTTATATTGAAAATCCACTTTCTCTCCATTGTATTTTATGGTAGGGAAGTAGTGGGTGTTTTCTTCGTTTCTTCTAAAATGGAAAAGGACAGTTGCTTTTTGCTCCAGCACTTCTATTTTTTTCCATGCAGGCTCACCATCATTGCCCATTTCATACAGCCATTTGCCCTGTATCCTTTCCAATATTCTGGATCGCCTTCTTTCCAGATAATTTTCTATTTCTGATTTAAGAAGGTCGTTGTTTTTACCATTGTCATATATTTTAGGAAAAAACTCCTCAGGCTTTACATTCTTTTTATTGAAATGCTTGATCACTGCTTCCTGCTGCATCTGGTCCATAAGCTCTATAAGCTCATAATCGGTATTGTCTAAGCGGGATGCAAACTCCTTTGCATTTTTGGAAGAGATGTTTTGGTGTTGTAGCGTTAGTTTGCCTTTATCGTCAAGATGCACCACGAATGACTCGAATATGTATCCAAGATATTCGTGTTCATATAACGAGTATATGATTTGGAATGGTTGGGCTGCTGATATCTTCATTTTTAGTACACAAACAGAACCCGCAAATTAAGAAAAAAACATCATTTTATAGTGGTTTTTTTATTCTAAATCGATCAATATCTAACATGGTCGGTAAAAGAATTTTTTATGCGGATCAGTGGTCTATAACGTGGAATTAGCCATTTATGTTATTAATACGTTAATATTTTGTTAGAAAACTTGCATATCAGAGGTTTTCAACGGAGTTATATCTTGTGGCAATTACGGCCGGTCGGTAGGATATAATGAGGGTGATAAAGATGAGACTGAGGGATGTATAGACGAAGTCTGTAACCTTCATTTCTACAGGATAATTTTCCATCACGGAAGTTTCCATGCCCATGGAAACAATACCAAATGTCTGTTGAAGCCAGCAGATAAGGCCGCCCAAAACAAGCCCCATAGCAGCACCTCCCAGAGAAATAATAGCACCTTCTGAAACGAATATGCTTTTTATAAGCCGGTTGCCAGCACCCATGGCATACAGTATGGAGATATCCTTCTTCTTGTCGATGGCAAGCATGGTCAAAGCAAAGAAAATGTTGATAGAGCCCACAGCCATAATAAAGGAGAATGCAATAAATACGAATAGCTTTTCCAGGTTTAAAAGCTTATACAGGTCAGCATGCTGCTCTTCATTGTCCAAAACTTTAAAGTCATCACCCAGCTTATCAGTCAGATCCTGTTCTACTTTGTGGATGCTAAATCCTTCTTTTACTTTTATTTCGAGCGAAGTTCGCTTGTTTCCATAGTCCAGTAAATCGCGGGCAAACTCCAGCGGCACGAATATGTAGTTCTCATCGTAGTTTTTCTCTATGGCGAAAACACTGCCCGGCAATATATTTCTGCGGCTGTAAAGATTGCTGATGTCGATGCTGCCCGGCTTTACATCTTTTATATAATGCACCTGAAGCGGATATATGTCACTTCCCGGCATTATGGAAAGGCTATACTGCACACCCCGGCCTATAATAGCATAGTTTACATCATTTTCTTTCAGCTTCAGCTCACCACTGACAATGGCTGTATCTATGCGATTTTGTTCCAGAAAGTTTTCGCTGACCCCTTTGATAGTGGCTACCATATCGGCATCGCGATATTTTACATAGGCATAGTCTTCGATAACCTCCGTTACAATGTCAACGCCTTCCACATTTTGAATGGCCCGGGACAGACTGTCTGAAAAAATAAATGACTTGCCCTTTGTGGCTTCTATTTTGATTTGAGGGTCAAATGAGCCATAAAGAGACCTTAGCAGGCCTTCAAGGCCATTAAAAACGGAGAGTACAATGATCAATGCAGCGGTGCATATGGCAACGATGAGCATCGATATGATGGAGATCACATTGATGAAGTTCCTTTTCCTTTTCGAAAAGAAGTATTTCCGCGCTATGAAAAAAGACAGGTTCAAAAATTAGTCGTTTTCGCCATCCTTATCTTCAGGCGGAATATTTAGGTTATCAATCAATTTGTCAATTTTTTGTGCGTTCTCCTCTACCTCATCTACATAAAAATTAAGTTGAGGCACTATCCTTACCTGTTTGCCGATTTTATTGCCCAGGTCTCTTCTGATTTCGTTTTTATGCTTTTCTATTTTTTCCAGCATGGCATCCTTGTCTTTAACCATGAGCATAGACAGGTACACTTTAGCTATACTCAGGTCGGGACTGATAATAACGTCAGCCACGGTAACAAAGGTGTTGGCGAAAATGCCCATCTTATCTTTCTGAAATATATCGCTAAGGTCCCGCTGGATTAATCTTGAAAATTTTTGCTGTCTTTTACTTTCATTCATAGTTGCAAATATCCGATTAAATTTACTTTTTTCACGTGCATGAGCTAATTTTCAGGTGGTGGGCAATCCATATTTTATGGCTCTGTTCCGTCAGTGAATATTGCTGTTATGCATGTTTAAATTTGGTATTGCCGGAATAAAGCAGGTTAATCTCAATTTAGGCCGTCACAATGGCCATGTTATCTTAAGATTCGCTTAATTTCGTGCACCCCATAAAACCGGATGAATCTTGCTGAATTACTTTAGAATAAACGACCCATACAGGCTTATCATTATATTTCTGCTGCTTCTGGCAATCAGATTGCCCATCATGCTTGATGATAATGCCCTTACTCTTCCGGAGCTGAACTACATGCTGGTAGGAGAGATGCTCAATGATGGATCTACACTATACGAAGGTATATGGGATAATATCGCACCGCTTTCTGCGTCTGTTTACATGGTCATTGACTTTCTTTTCGGGCGGTCACAACTGGCATATCAGATCATAGCTTTGCTGTTGGTGGCGTTTCAATGCCTCGTGTTTAACAGGTTGCTGTTGCTCAACAAAGCTTACAATGAAAACACATACATTCCCGGTCTGGTCTATGGCCTGCTGATGTCTTTCTTTTTCGACTTTCTCACGCTCACCCCGGTGCTGATGGGGACTACATTTCTTTTGCTCGCGTTAAATAATATTTTTAACCATATAGAGTTCAGGGCAAAGCAGGATGAAATGATATTGAATATTGGCCTTTATCTGGGTATTGCTTACTTGTTCTACCTGCCTAATATTATCTTTGGTATCGCCGCACTGCTTGTTTTTGCAGTGTTTACAGGTACAGTAGCACGTCGTTATATCCTTATGCTGTTTGGGTTTTCACTGCCAATGCTGCTGGCGGCATGCTATTTTTTACTCAAAGGTCGATTGGCCATTTTTATTTACAACTTCCTGGACCCCCTGCTCAATTATGAAGTTGAGCAGTATATGTCATTCAAGGAAATCCTCATACTGTTTTCGGTTCCGATAGGTCTTCTTATTCTGGCCTTAGTGAGGGTCAATCAGCGGGCAAGGTTTACCAATTATCAGGCAAGGCTGACCCAGGTAATGTTTGTGTGGATAGTTTTTTCTATTGGGTTTGTTTTTCTTAGCGGGGTTTTTGCTCCCAATACCTTTATGGTTTTTGTACCATCCGGAGCTTTTTTTCTAAGCCATTATTTATTGCTCATAAAGAAAAGGTGGATGGCCGAAATTGCTTTTCAGGTTCTTTTTGCTTCTGTTATCCTTTTCAACCTCGGTACATTTTTTGACTTCTTCTACAGCTCCAAATTGCTGCATTACGACGATTATCTGGTAAAAAAAGTTGATCAGTGGGCTGATAAGCGTATCCTGGTGCTGGATTATGATATGGCTCCCTATGTGAACGCCTACCCCGCTACCCCTTTTCTCAACTGGCAGTTGTCCGAAGAATTGTTCAGGAACCCGGAATATTATGACAACCTGACTATTCTTCAAAAAGGGTTTTCAGGAGACTTTCCTGAGGTTATTATTGACAAGCATGGCGTAATGTCGCCTGTATTTGACAGGTTACCAGCCCTTGAATCCAAATACGATAAAAAGGCTGGTAATATTTATTATCTGAAGAAAGGTTAACAGCTTATTTTATCCACCCTTCTTTCATGCCTTCCGCCCTCGAAAGAAGTGGAAAGAAATGCCTCGGCCATCTGCTCGGCAAGGTCATAATCTACAAATCTTGAAGGGATGCATAGTACATTGGCATTGTTGTGTTGCCTGGCCAGTTCAGCAAGCTCTGTTTGCCAGCAGATTGCCGCACGTATGCCCTGATGCTTATTGGCAGCCATAGCCACACCATTGGCACTACCACAAATAAGTATACCATGATCATATTCTTTGCCTTCTACAGCAGAAGCTACCGGGTGGGCGAAGTCAGGGTAATCAACCGAATCAGCACTGTGCGTGCCAAAATCTTTTACAGTATGGCCTTTTGATTCCAGCCATGCAACTAGTTTGCTTTTATATTCATATCCGGCATGGTCTCCGCCGATAGCTATTTTACTCATGATTGTGTGTATTTTTTCTGCTCTAATAGTTCTTTCTTGCGCTGTCTCCTGTGAACCGAACTTGATATCAAGATACTGAATTCATACAGGCCAAACAATGGCAATGCTATCAATACCTGGCTTAAAGGATCGGGAGGAGTAAGCATAGCGCCTAAAATAAGTATGACAACTATGGAATGTTTCCTGTATGCCTTCATCAGTGCCGGTGTAACAATCCCTATTTTTGAAAGGAAATAGACTACGATCGGTAGTTGAAACAATATACCGCTTCCGAGTACCAGTGTTGTTACGGTACCCACATACGAGGTAATGTCAAACTCATTATATATCAACTCACTGACCTGGTAGTTGGCCAAAAAGTTGACCGATAAAGGAGCCATAATATAGTAACCGAACATGATGCCCAGTGTGAACAGGACGGTAACCGAAAATACGGCACCTCTGCTTACGGAACGTTCATTCATGTGCAGTCCGGGACTTATGAACCTCCAGAATTCCCAGAAAGCATAAGGGAAGGCTACAATTATACCAATAACAAATGACGAGGTAATGTGCATGGTAAATTGCCCCGTCATTTGCCGGCTTTGGATCTTAAAGGGTATATCCTCAATACAAAGTGCAGAGGAGTTGATCAGGTCACCCAGCTTACAGAGCATTCTGAATGTCCAGAAGTCAGGCTTTGCAGGCCCAAGTATGACTGTATTAAAAACAAAGTCTACTGAGATAAAAGCAACAATTGTAATTGCAAAAATAGCAATCAATGACCTGATAAGATGCCACCTCAGCTCCTCGAGATGATCTATAAAAGACATCTCTTTCTCTACCCCTTGATCCAGATGTTTTGTCACTTTTTAAACTGCAGAAACTTGTTCTTTATAAAGAGGAAAACTATTCATCCAGTTGTTGATCTCTGACTTAACGGCGCTGATTTCATCGTCATTGTCATGGTTCATCAGCACTCTGTCGATCAAGTCAACTATTTTCACCATATCGTCTTCCTTCATGCCTCTTGTAGTAACTGCCGCTGTTCCTATTCGCATACCTGAAGTCACGAAAGGCGACTGGTCGTCAAAAGGAACCATGTTTTTGTTGATAGTGATATCAGCTTTGATCAATGTGTTTTCAGCCAGTTTACCGGTCATGTCTTTTGACCTAAGGTCGATAAGCATCATGTGGTTATCTGTACCGTCTGAGATCACTTTATATCCTTTGTCTACAAACTGCTTGGCCATAACTTTGGCATTTTTGCTCACTTGTACCACGTAATTCAAGTATTCCTCACTCAGTGCTTCTTCATACGCAACAGCCTTTGCAGCTATTACATGCTCAAGAGGCCCACCCTGAGTACCGGGGAATACACCTGAATCAAGAAGTGAGGATATTTTTCTAACCTCACCTTTTGGTGTTTTAAGTCCCCATGGATTATCAAAATTTTCGCCGATCATGATCATACCGCCACGTGGTCCGCGCAGGGTTTTGTGGGTAGTAGTAGTTACGATGTGGCAATACTCGAGAGGGTCATTGAGCAATCCCCGGGCGATGAGGCCTGATGGGTGGGATATATCGGCAAGCAATAGAGCGCCTACTTCGTCCGCAGTGTTTCTCAGGCTTTCATAATCCCAGTCACGGCTATAAGCCGATGCACCGCAGATGATCATTTTGGGTTTTTCCTTTTTGGCTGTTTCAGCCACTTTGTCCCAGTCAATAAGACCAGTCTCTTTATCTACACCGTAAAAAGTCGGTTGATATAGTTTTCCTGAAAAGTTAACCGGAGAACCGTGAGTAAGGTGGCCACCATGAGAAAGGTCGAAACCTAATATTTTATCTCCGGGATTAAGAGTGGCAAGCATTACCGCAGCATTGGCCTGTGCTCCTGAGTGAGGCTGTACGTTGACCCAGGTAGCGCCGAATAATTTTTTAGCGCGGTCAATGGCCAACTGTTCAACTTCATCCACAACCTCGCAACCTCCATAATACCTTTTGCCGGGCAAGCCTTCAGCGTATTTGTTGGTAAGTACACTGCCCATGGCTTCCATTACCTGTGGTGATGTAAAATTTTCAGAAGCAATCAATTCAATCCCGGATTGTTGTCTTTGCTTTTCTTTGTTGATCAGATCAAATATAAGCTTATCTCTTTGCATAATAATATTATAGAGGTGTGAAAATGGAAGCCCAAAAATAGTGTATGTATGAGATATAACCAATATTGTAAGAGGTGATTCCATTTAAGAGACAAATTTTTTAATTTTAGCCGAAACACAACCAGCTATGAAAAAACCATCCATATACCTATTTGCAATTTTTAGTTTCCTGTTTCTCTCCTATTGCGACAGCTACAGGCAGGAGAGAGGGAACGGTAATATCACTTCTCAGGAGAAAGAGGTTGAAGATTTTAAGGAATTAGAAATAGGCGGTAACTACGAAGTATTCCTTCAAAAAGCGGAAAAACCAGGCCTTACCATTGTTGCCGATGAAAATCTCCATGAATTTATAAAGATTGACCAACATGGTGACGTGCTTGAAATTACCAGTGAAGCCACATTGAAAAGTGAGGAGGGGATCAAACTTTATGTTGATTATGTTGAGTTGATGGCGATCAATACCAGTGGTGCAGCAGTTATAAAAAGTGATGATGTTATAACTGGGGATTACCTGCGCCTGGAAATGTCCGGCGCCGGGGTGATTGATCTGGAGGTTGAGCTTAAGGCGCTGAAAATTAATGTCTCCGGCGCCGGTGCTGTTGAGCTTGCAGGTAACGTGATAGAACAAAATATTCAAATGAGCGGAGCAGGAGGATTGGAGGCATACGATCTGATAAGCCAGAAAAGCAAGATTGATATCAGTGGTGTGGGAGGAGCCGCCGTTACGGTCAAAAAGCAACTTGAAGCTACCGTGAGTGGTGTAGGTGGAATAAGCTACAGAGGAAACCCTGAGGAGGTAAGTACTAATGTTTCAGGCTTGGGCACCGTGGTTAAAGATGAAGAAGAGGATGAGGACATTTAAGTGCTCATCCTGGCTGGCCTGACCAATTAAATTCAGAATCTATTTTACCAGGAGCCACTGGACCCGCCACCACCAAAGCTGCCACCACCGCCCGAAAAGCTGCTTCCACCCGACGACCAGCCTGAACCGGATGAAGAACTGCGGGAAGCAATGCTGGTAGCACGGCTGTCGTAGAATTTTTTACCGGCAGGCGTTTTGAAATAGAAGATTTTCAGGAACAAAAAGCCGAAGAAATAAAGCAGGAAAAGAACACTCCCTACGGTAACACCAAATATGAACATGGGGAATGTGAGATAAAAAGGTATAAGGAAAACATATAACCCCCAGCCTGAGCAACCTTTGGAAAAAAGGGCTAAGTAGGTAAAGGTACCGACGACAATTAAAAATATACCTCCCATGAATAACCGGAAATACCATGGTATTTCAGCGTTCATATCCGAAAAGTCCGTTGAAGCCATATCTGCGGTGTATTCACCTTTTATGGCTGCAATTATGGCCTCAGCCCCTGCTCTGATCCCCTCACTGTAATCATCAATTCTGAAAGCGGGGGTAATTTCGTTCCGGATAATCTGGCTCGATAAGGCATCGGTCAAGGCTCCCTCAAGCCCATAGCCAACCTCTATTCGCAGTTTTCTGTCCCCCAGGGAAATTAGTAGTAAAACACCGTTGTCTTTATTCTTTTGTCCCAGAGCCCATGTTTCTGCCACCTTAAGGGAATAATCTTCCAGAACCTCGCCCTCCAGAGACTGGATAATGAGTATAGCAATTTGGTTTGATGTACTGTCTTCATGCACTTTCAGCAGGTTATTTAAATAACTGACTGTTTCCTGATCAAGCACACCCACTTCATCCACAACCCGTCCTGACAGGTAAGGAACTTCCCGGGCCTGAATAGTGAGTCCCGATATGAACAAAGCCATTAATAACAGATATCTCATAGCTCCAGTCTTAAATGGTCAGGCAATTCATTTTTATCATCAGCATCTCTTGTGAAACCTTTCTCCAGAAGTATGTTTCCGCAAGTTTCAATGGCTTTTTCGAGGCCTTCCAAAAGCTGCCCTTTCTTGATATGACCAGTTAAATTGTGAATGAGGTCATCCCATTCTTTTTGATCCACTTTGCTTGAGATACCGCTATCGGCCATTACAATCACCTCGTGTTCCAGGAAGGAAATTAATATCAATATACCCGTACGCTGACTGGTATCAAAAATTTCTTCTTCAAGAAAAACGGTTTCTGCTTTTTGTGTTGCGGCATGCTTCTTTTCTGCGTCAGTTACTAAAAAAGCTTTGAGAGAAGGCAACCAAAAAGGGAGTACTGCTCCTACAGCCCCTGTACCGGCAACGATGAGAAAATAATATAACGGATCATAGATATCAAAGCCTGGGATCCATCGGTCTCCTGCCACCAGTACCATGAAACCCACCAGGACAAAAAGTGTGGCAGACTTCCATTTTACAGAGGGATAATGATGGCTCTGCCCTATCAACGCAGGCCTTATCTCTCCTGATATTTTACTTTCCGCCTGAAAAACAGCCTGTTTGATCCTGTCCAGTTCCTGTGTTGATAACTTTGGATAAGCTGCCATTTTACTGATTTTGATTAGTATCTCAATATAAAAGGAAATTCTCAAAAACCTGAAAACTTTTTAAGACAGAATATAACCCCTGCCTCGCTCTACCCAAGTATTGAGTCCACTTATCAACCCTAGCCGCAGTTAAGCTGATAGAAATATTAGAGAACCGGTCAAACTAATATGTTTGCGCTTTATTCAACCTAAACCTAAGTTTTTATGAAGAAAATTTTGATGCTGGCCGGAGCGCTGGCTTTCTTATCGGCATGTGATGACAACACCGAGGAAGTTAAACCAGGTAAACATGCCATTGACCTTAGTCAGGGAGAGGTCGCTTTTATCCACAAAAAAGGAAAAACCGTAGAGGCTTTTTATCGCGGAAAGCAGGTAACCCTGGAGCTTATTGAGGGACAGTATGTACTGAGTGGAGACATTCTTGTGAGTGAGGATGAGCTGAGTTTTATGGCCCCACCAGCCGGGAATGGCGCCAATGAGGAAAGTGTTGGAAGAACCGGAGGCAGATGGCCGGGCAACACGGTTTATTATAACATCAGCTCCTCTTTGCCCAATAAAGACAGGGTTTATGATGCCATAGCCCATTGGGAGGCCAACACCAACCTCACTTTTGTGCAGCGTACCAACCAAAGCGATTACATAACTTTCAGGTCAGGAGGTGGATGTTCTTCTTCAGTTGGCAGAGTAGGAGGCCAGCAGTTTATCAATCTTGCCAGCGGTTGTTCTACAGGTAATACCATCCATGAAATTGGCCATGCTGTCGGACTTTATCATGAGCATACCCGTGGAGACCGGGATGATTTTGTGAATGTTAATTTTAACAACATTCAGAGCGGTTATGAGCATAATTTTTACACCTACATTCAGCGAGGTACTGATGGGAAAGATTATACAAGCTCCCTGGATTTCGGTTCTATTATGTTATACAGTTCTTATGCCTTCTCCAGCAATGGCCAACCTACAATAACCAAGCTGGACGGAAGTACATTTAACACTCAAAGGAGCCAACTGTCGGCCGATGATATAAACGGTATCAACCAAATGTACCCTGCTGATGGAGGAGATGGTGGCTCTGAACAATATATTAATGGCAATTGGTATACCATTGATGGAGTGAGGGTGTACCGTTACTACGACAAGTGGTGGTACTATACAGAGAGTGAAGGGTGGAGAGAAGTAGTTAATGTAAACGGTACCTGGTATTACGCGTAATTCCCGCCAGTGTGAAGAGAAAGATGCCCCACGGATGAATTTATCCCTGGGGCATTTATATTATTATCTGTAATGGCCTAATTGCCTCAGGTAAAGTTGAATAATATTTTCAAGACCGTAATATATGGCATCACAAATCAATGCGTGACCTATAGACACCTCATCAAGATAAGTAATACTTTCCTTTAAATAAGACAGATTATCCAGGTCAAGGTCATGTCCTGCATTTAGCCCAAGGTTCAGATTTTTGGCCAGGTCTGCCGCTTTAAGGTATGGGGCAATGGCCGCTTCCTTGTTACTATGATAGCCTCTTGCATAGGCCTCGGTATATAGTTCTATTCTGTCAGTTCCTACTTTGGCAGCCCCTTCGACCATTTTTTGTACAGGATCTACAAAAATTGAAGCCCGAATGCCTTCTTTCTTTAGCTCGGAAATAATTTCTTTCAAAAACGTCTCATTCTTCACCGTATCCCATCCGGCATTAGAGGTTATCACATCCGGTGCATCGGGAACAAGTGTGGCCTGGGCAGGCTTAACTTTCTTTACCAGTTCCATATACCGCTCGTCAGGATACCCCTCAATGTTAAACTCTGTGGTCACAACTTTTGACAATTCAATGACATCGTTATACCTGATATGCCTTTCATCAGGCCGTGGATGCACGGTAATTCCCTGGGCCCCAAACCTTTCACAATCCAGTGCTACTTTAACTACATCAGGGTTGTTACCTCCCCTGGCATTTCTCAGCGTGGCGAATTTGTTGATATTTACACTTAACCGGGTCATTCCTTTTTTTGAATATTTATAACTTTGCTATCATTTATTGCAAATTAACAAATTGAAATTTAAACACTAACCATATGGGTCTGAAAGAAACCATTGATCAGGAGATAAAAAAAGCCATGCTTGCAAAAAAGAAAGATGAGCTTACAGCGCTGAGATCGATTAAATCCGCAATACTCCTGGCAGAAACAGAAAAAAGTGCCGGGTCTGCCCTTGCAGAAGATGCAGAGCTAAAACTATTGACAAAAGCTGCCAAGCAGAGAAAAGACTCTGCAGATCTGTATTTGAAAGAAGGCCGCAACGACCTGGCCGAAAAAGAGCTCTTTGAGCTGGAGGTGATCAACAGGTTCTTGCCGAAGCAATTGACAGAGGATGAGATCAGAGGAGAGCTGATGAAAATAATTGACACGGTAAAAGCCACTGGCCCTCAGGATATGGGTAAGGTGATGGGTGTGGCTACTAAAGATCTTGCCGGAAAAGCAGACGGTAAAATAATTTCAGGTATTGTTAAAGAACTTTTAAATAAGTAATTGAATACGCTTGACATTATCCTGCTTGTGCCATTGGCCTATGGAGCATATCGTGGATATAAAAAGGGCTTCCTGCTGGAGATTATTGCTATTCTGGCTTTTATTTTGGCCATAATTGGCGGGTTTAAGCTATTGCATTTGGGCATGAATTTCCTTGACCAGCACTTTAATATCAGTGGAGAACTGCTGCCTTACGTAGCGTTTGTTCTCATTTTCATACTGATCATTTTGCTGGTCAACCTGTTAGGGAAGCTGGTTAAAAAAGTTGTTGATATGACCTTGCTAGGTTCTATTGACAACCTCGCCGGGGCTGTCCTTTCGGTTATAAAATGGGCATTTGGCATAAGCATAATCTTATGGCTGAGCAGCTCTTTTGGAGTAGAGATACCACATTTGTATACCCAGGAGTCCTGGTTATATCCGTACATTTTGCCTTTTGCTCCTACAGTTGTAGAATACTTCTCAGCCCTGGTACCCTTTGCCCATGACCTGTTCGACACCATAAAAACCATGCTGCAGGGTGATTCTACTTCTTGATAATTTCGACTCCTTTACGTACAACCTGGTTGATTATTTTGAGCAACTGGGCGTAAAGTGTGAGGTAGTCCGCAATAATGTTCCACTGGAAGCCATCACTTCCGGTCATTATGAAGGTGTGGTTTTGTCTCCCGGGCCGGAGGTTCCTGAGAAGGCAGGGAACCTGATGGAGGTTTTAAAACACTACAGTGGTAAGGTGCCGGTGCTCGGCATATGCCTGGGACATCAGGCTATAGGGCAGCTTTTTGGCGCAGAGCTTATTAAAGCCATTAGGCCAATGCATGGCAAAATTTCCAGGATTAGTTTAATGGAAGATATGCTCTTTGCAGGTTTGCCACGGAGCATTAGTGTGGTGAGGTATAATTCGCTGGTGGTCACTCAGGAGAAGGAAACAGCTATCAGAGCTATAGCCCGATCGGAAGAAGGGGAAATAATGGCGTTAAGGCACAGGGAGTTGCCCATATGGGGTGTGCAATTTCACCCCGAAGCTGCATTGACAGAATACGGGTTAGATATTTTAAAAAATTGGCTAACTTATAATCAGATAGCAGTATAATTGCTCAATTTTGTTTACTTTGTAGCAAGCACATTAAGACAATTATGGCTCTAACAATAAGAGAAGAAAAAGAATTTAAGTATATCGATGAAGGTTCCGGTGAAGTGTTGTTGTTGCTTCATGGCCTGTTTGGTGCGCTGAGCAATTGGGAAGGAGTAGTTAATAGTTTTAAAGGTAAGTACCGTGTGGTAATTCCGCTGCTACCGATTTATGATATGCCATTGAAGCAGGCCGGACTAGACGGACTAAAGAATTTTTTGGAAAGATTTGTGTCCCTGAAGGGACTTAAAAATATGACATTGATCGGGAACTCTCTAGGGGGGCATGTGGGGTTAATATATACACTTAGCAATCCTGAAAAGGTAAAAAGCCTGGTGCTTACGGGCAGTTCAGGTCTTTTTGAAAATTCCATGGGGGGCTCATTTCCAAAAAGGGGCAGCTATGACTATATAAAAGAAAGAGTGGCGTATACCTTTTATGATCCGGCAACAGCAACCAAAGAACTCGTTGACGAGGTGTTTGAGACAACAAAAAGCATTCCCAAGTGTTTGAGGATTGTAGCTATTGCCAAATCAGCGCAGCGACACAACATGGCTAAAGAGATACAAAGAATAAAACAACCTACACTACTCGTTTGGGGGCTTAATGATACGATCACTCCACCTATGGTAGCGCATGAATTTAATAAACTGATACCTAATTCCGAGCTTCATTTTATAGATAAATGCTGTCACGCGCCAATGATGGAACACCCTGAAAAGTTTAATGATATACTAAACAAATTTTTAGATGCTAAACGTGATGATAGCTGAGGAGTTGATTAACCATATGATCCCGCCATTGAAGCCTAAGGATTCTGCCAAGAAGGCAAGACTCTGGATGGAGGAATTGCGGTGTAATCAACTGCCGGTAGTGGAGGATGAAAAGTTTCTTGGGCTGGTATCAGAGGACTTAATATTCGAAGCCAATGATGCTGAAAAGAGCGTTGCTGATTTCGATCTTATTGGTAAGCGATGTGTTGTCTATGGAAGTTCCCATTTTTATGATGTTATCAAAATAGCCTCGGATAACAGTGTGCAAATGGTTGGTGTATTAAACAATCAGGAAAAATATATAGGTGTAATAACAGTACAGGATACCATCACCTCTTTTGCCCAGTCAGCGGCCATACAAATTCCCGGTGGCATACTGGTGCTGTCCATGAACCAGATTGATTATTCTTTGGCAGAGATCAGCAGGCTGATTGAAGAAAACAATGCGAAGATATTAAGCAGCAGTATAAAGGAAGATGAATTAGACCCATCCAAACTCAAGTTGACTTTAAAAGTTAACAGACTAGATCTCACCCCCATAGTGGCCACACTGGAAAGGTTTGGATATAAAATTATTGCAAGATTTCAGGAAACCAAAGTGCTGGATGAAGAAAAGGGCAAGATTGATATGCTCCTAAAATACCTGGATATATAGTTTATGAAGTTTGGCATTCACGGCAAAGAGTTCGATAAAGAAACGATCCCTTACATAAAAGAGGTATTTCGGGAACTGGGCAAACGCAAAGCAGAGGTAGTTGTCTCCGAAGCGTTTGAAGATCACCTGAAACAGAATCGCATTGATATAGGAGATATCTCTACCTATGCGGAAGGGGATAATCTGGATTACCTGGATTTTATGTTGACCCTGGGTGGTGACGGTACCCTTTTGGAAGCCCTGACCCATGTAGGAAAAACAGAGGTTCCTTTACTCGGTATCAATACCGGCAGGCTGGGCTTTCTTGCCACTACCGCCAAGCAGGATATCAGCAATGCAATAGACTGCCTGTTTGCGTCAAACTATGATTTTGACCGTCGCACACTGATACAACTGAAATCAGACGGGCTGTTCGACGGGCTTAATTTTGCATTAAATGATTTTACGATCCTGAAAAAGGATACTTCGTCTATGATTGTGGTGCACGCATATATCAATGGCGAGTTTCTGAATTCTTACTGGGCTGATGGCATAATAGTATCCACCCCAACAGGATCCACTGGTTATAATATAAGCTGTGGAGGGCCATTGGTGCTTCCACAATCGAATAATTTTATAATTACCCCTGTAAGTCCCCATAACCTTACGGTCAGGCCCATTGTTGTACCTGATGATTCTGAATTGTCATTTACCATTGAAGGTAGGAGCAAGAATTTTCTTATCTCCCTTGATTCGAGATTTGAAGTTGTTGATGATTCAGTTAGGCTTAAAGTAGTTAAGGAAGATTTTAAGGCGAAGCTGGTAAAATTGAAAGA
>NZ_SMLW01000493.1 GCF_009711405.1 Fulvivirga kasyanovii
TATCATTGAGGTTCAGTACTACCTCAAATCTTCTCTGGAAAAAGATTACCTGGAGGATGTTAGGAACAATGACCCTATGCTACACTGCAAAGTGGCAATCCCACCATATTTAACCAACAATCAGCACAAGTTTGACATCAATTGGCAATTGGGAGGGATTAGATATCAGTGGCAGTTGCTGTGGTGGCGGTTGAAAGGCAGAAGTAAACGTGTTTTAAGGTTACACTGATTTTATATTTTCCATTAGAGTCTGGCATGCGGGCCCAACCTCGTATGACAAGCTTTTGGAAGTTAACCCTTGGAGGTTTATCTGCAACAGGCAAGACAACCTCCAAGGGTTTAGGTGCAGTAGGAGCCTTATTTTTTAACCTCCTCTATCCAATACGCACCACTGATATCGATGATTTTTACTTTATAGGTGCCTTCTGGTAGATCTGATATGCTTTCATTTTGCAAATTCAGTTTTGCTTTTGCTCCTAATGGAACAATGAGACTGTGCTTGCCAGGTTTAATTTTGGCTATATAATAGTTGGAAATGCTTTCAGAATCTAAGGCAGCGAGGTCTTCTTGTGTATATTCAAAAACCTTGTGGTCATTCGCATCCAGCAACTGAATACCGATCACCCAGGAACCATAAACATCTACGCCTTCAGTTCTAAACACATCAAAAGAAAGAGTAGCATTTTCTATTTCCCCCTCGGTAATCTCCAGTTTCGGTTTTATGGATTTATTGTGAAGAGTGCCCCATAGCCCTCCGTGAAATACCTGATTGGTCATTAGTGTAATTCCCAGGATAATTAAAGATCCACCCAAGACGATTTTTGGAAATATGGTTTCTTTGATAGGTAAAGCGCCGGAACCTATCCAGGCAAACCATTTCTTTCTGGTGATGGCGTAATTGTTTTTCATCAGGTAGTTGTCCATTGAATATTTGCCGCTCCCTGTAAGAAATAGAACAAATCCCGTTGCGATACCTAGTATACCAATTTGCCATTCGTCCAGGCAGGTGGTGCCTATCCAGCCCGAACCAAGCAGAATGCCCATCGCAAGGCCAAATACACCTACACTCATAAGACGGGTAAATAATCCAAAAATAATAAGCAGGCCAACAATACCTTCAATAATGGTGAACGCCACCATATTTACCCATAGTAAATCCGGGTTTTCAACCAGGTATTGAATCAGAGGTTTTATCCCCAGAGCGTTGGGTAAAAAGTGATTAAACTTTTCGCCGATGTATCCTGTCAGTTCCGGGTCGAGTTTATCGGCCAATATTGTCCTTCTCCAAAAGGCTGAAAAATAGGTCCAGCCAATTACCAGTCTTACTGCGAGTGCTAGCAGCCCCGCATCATTTTTTATACTTATATTTTTCATTTCTATTAAATAGTCAGTGTGATAAATCCTTTTTTGGAGAGCTGAAGCCCATATAAAATACCATTTTCTATTATCGTCAGATTCTCAGGTAGATCCTCCGGGCTTACATTGAACTTGCTGAGAGAAATGCCACAGACAAAAATGCTTACGTGCCGGGCTTTTGCCTTTTCCAGTAGCCTTTTAAGGTCTTCATTGTTGGGTATGTCCTTAACCGTTTTACCACAAATGATGACGTAAAAATCTCCATATTCTTCATTGTCTTCGGCGGCAAGTTCATGAGCGGTTAGCAACACGGGTTCAATCTGCCGTATATTTTTCGAAAGGATTAAGTAATTGTTCTTTTTGGGGTTAAAATCCTGCGCTTTTAATGCAGTGGTGCCTATGAATAAAAAGCATATTGCTGAAAGATATATAATCGATCTTTTCATTGTTTTGATTATTGAAATTTGAAATGGATACTATAAAGGCCTATCAGAAGGCTACATTCTTATTTTCGATAGGCTTTACGCTCGAATGTCCTTATTCTGCTTAGTCTTTTAGTATGTAAAAATGGTGTGTGTCAGCCACAATAACCTGGGCTAACCTTAACAGGAAGTATGACTACAGCATTGTAAACGATACCTCCGGAGGTGGGCACTAACTATAGGTAATCCTTAAAACTTTGATATAAAATGTAGAGGGGTACCTCTATGGCCAGATGGGTTCTGGCGTTGTGTGGTTGTACGTAATGACGAGAAAAACCTGACTCTCCAAAAACTGACTCAAAACCTGCCGCGGCTAATCCGGGTAAATTTTGAAAAGCGGATTTTTCTGTAACTAAAGTGTCAGAGGTAGCCTCAAAAATACTACAACCGGAGTTGCTAATAGTAGACTTACTTTTGTTTGAAACTTCGGTTTGAGGTACATCCAGTTCTGCCTGAACAAAATTTCGAACTTTACATGGTGAAAGCAATAATAATAGTGTCATCCCCAGAATAGGAAGCATGTTCTTTATCGCTTTTATGTTCAGTTTTACTTTCACTATGCAGATTTATGAAACGGATGGAGGAACAGTTTCTCCTTAAAAGCTACGTAAACGTAGATGAAAGGTTTTTGGTTTCAATGTAGGTGGGAATTAAACCGTGGAGGTTTATTTGCGACACGCAAGGAAACCTCCAAGGTTTAAAAACATATACTTACCTAAGGACCATAGTATGCGTCAACACAGTTTGAGCATCTTCACCCTGGCTCAGGAACCTCAGGATGTATAACCCCTTAGGTAAATTCCTTCCGTCAAATGCTGTTTCATGGCTTCCGGCTTCTTTTATTTCGTCAACGATCACGCTAACAGGTTTTCCCTGGCTGTCAAATACCTCCATTCTTACCTTTTGGTTTTTGTGAAGTTCATAACGGATGGTTGTTATGCCTGAGAATGGGTTGGGAAAGTTGCCTTTTAACGATACAGCCTCAGGAATTTCCAATGCCGTTAAAGCTTCCTGTTCTATTTTACTGTTTTCGGCAGAGATAGCCTTGGCCTGATAAGTGCCGTAAGTATAACTTATATTTAACCGGGGCTGCATATATCCTTCTGAGCTGTAGAAGTCCCAGCCATCACCACCATCAGGTAATATGGCCCAGCCATAATTGCCGGAGCCGTCTGACCAGGCCTGTAGGCTCTGTGTTACATCGATGCTTAGCATGCCCTCTGAGGTGTTACTTACGGAGCCGTCAGCATTGCGAACAGCCTCTATATCATTTGCCTGTATGCCGTTATCCAGTGTATTCCAGGTTTCATTTTCACTCCAGGTTCTCAGCATGCGGTGCAGCGAACCACCATTACCAGCATTGATCACCCGTACATTCAATGTGGCGCTCACAATATTTACATGCTGAGGCACCTGATGCTGGCCATTTCCTACAATGTTATCAAAACGAAGCAAAGCCTGATTATCCCTGCCACTCCACCAGGGGTCAGCATCATCTACGATCAGGGTAGTTCTGTTGCCATAAGCGGCATCCTTCTCATGCCTTCTTATGTAGGTGTCCACCGTCCCTGAATAGTTATTTAAGCCATTTTGGATCACCACGTTTACAGCCTGATCTGATGTGACAGTAAGCGATTGATCCACATTAAACCCTGATCCAGGTACGGAAGGGAGGCCCAGGAAGTTCATGGCAAGGTTGGCTACATCAGCATATCTGATAGGCTGAATGGCGTCTTCATCATACTCCTGGCCTGCGCTGGGGTCTTTTCGGGTGTCTGCATTGAGGGCGTAAAGGTCAGCTCCCATGGCTACTCCGGGTCCCCAGACATAAAATGGAATAGTATAATTGTCCGGGTGCAGCAAGTTACCATGCCCTTTACTGCCAAGTTCACCACCATGGTCGGCAGTCAGGATTATAGCTGTTTTGCCCGCCAGGCCGGGAGTATTCTCTATGGCATTAAACAGGTCTCCGATCAGGGCATCAACCTCGGCCACTTTTTGTGAATATTCCTCATATGGAGCAATATCCCAGCCTGTTGAGTGCCCCTGACTATCGGGATATCTGAAGTGAAAGAAGGCATAATCATACTGGCTTACTCGGTAATCACTGACAAACTGGGCAGTCAGTTGGGCCATGTCTCCGTTATACACATAGGTATCAATTTTATCCTTGCCATTATCCTCACCGGTTACATCAGGAGCTCCATTGCTGGCGTTGTAGGAGTTTTCGAATAAAATGAATTTGCTCTTGCCAGCATAAAGCGCGGTAGACAAGCCATGGTCGTGAGCTACATCAAAGGCAGAAGCTATGTAGCCGGCAAACGTGTGGAGGGTTACCGGGCCCGGGTCGCTGTTCCAGATAAAATTATGGGCGTTTTTGCCTAACACCTGCCTGCCGGTTACCTGTGAGGTATGTCCGGGTATGGTGGAGGTGTTTGATCTGTCGGTGCGTGCATTGTCTGTCCAGGCACCCTCTGTACGAAAGCGGAAAAAATTCGGCAGCCTTTCCTGTCCCATGGAAGTAATAACGTCAGGTCGAAGGCCATCTACGCTGATGTGGAGTACATGATCTACCCGCGGTACGTTATTTCCGCTTTGGGAAAAACCTTGCAGGTAAGAACCGCCTAAAATGGCTAATAAAATGCTGGTAATCGTAATAGTTCGATACATAATTTAATGGTTTAGTTGGTTTAGCTGATTCAATGTAGCACCCCACTATTATTGAACTATTACTTCGCTATTATATGAAGATTAACCTTGTTTCTCTCCTTTCCGGACAGAGCCTTCAGGCTCAAAAATTACTGACATGAAAAAAACTTTTTTTCATGTTTTTTGGACAAACTTTTAGTTGCTTTGCAGGCTTTTCAACTGAGTTAGATTTAGTTACAAAAGAGACCGCGTTTTGGAGGAAAGAGCGGAGAGGAGTCCTGGATGAAATTGATAGATTAGCAAAGGAACTTTATAGCCTTCAGCTTGTTTAGAGAATAAAGGTGATCCCTATCATTTTACAGTTGCCTTGATGGTTGAAATTACATAATTGACAGTATTTTTGTTTTTATTTATGGACTTTGAGTGGACTAATATTTCTGCTTTTAAAGTTCATTTTTGGCAACCATTGCCCCGCTTAAGTTCCCTGCCAGGAGAATCATTGCCGGCAACCGAACTAAGAAACACCCAATCCGCCGGTTGCAGAGTGTCGGCTATCGGAGGTTTTCAGTAACTACATCAACTAAAATATTAATAGTTTCAAAATACTATGTCTGACAAGTCTATAGCAAAGCTTGAAAAATATACCACAAATGGCGATAGTGGCAATGCGGGCAAAAGTGCTCTAATTGAAATTTACAGGATCTCTGACAGCCGGATGAATTATATTCTCGCTGGTTATTTCCTGTTTGGCCTCTTTCTGGCCTTTTTTCATGATACTTACCTTGCCGCTGTTGGGATAGGAGGCATATCCATAGCTGTCTACTGGCTTATAAAATGGCTACTGCCCGCCCATCGGTTGCAGCATTATGTGCTGAGTTCGCTTTTTGCCATATTCCCAGCACTGTACATTTACCAGATGCATGGTATGGCTGAAATGCACTTCACATTTTTCATAGGTGCTGCCATATTGATTACATACCGGTCATGGACAATGATGTTGCCCATTGCCATACTCACCCTGGTACATTTTACACTATTTGCATGGCTCCAGCATAGTGGCGTGGAAGGTGTTTATTTTGTGCAGTCAGATTACCTGAGCTGGCAAACGTACTTGTTTCATACTGGCCTGGCTGTAATTATTTTCGGAATATGTGGGTATTGGGCAGCGAAACTAGGTAATGCTGCAAAATCTAAAGCGACACAAACTGCGTTGCTGGACATGCAGAAAGAAATTGTAAAGCATAACATCGACTTTGCTGAATCGATAAGCTCAGGTAACCTTGAGGCAGAGCATAAGTATAGGTTTAGCGATGAGGATGAGCTGGGGCAATCGCTGCTTAAAATGCGTGATAGCCTGAAAGAGGGACGTGAGCGGGAGCAGCACGACAGGTTTATAAACGTTGGCATAGCAGAGGTGACTGACATTATTCGTCAGTTTAGTGATAATACCGAAGAGTTGGCTTATGAATTTGTGAGCAAAATTGTGAAGTACACCGGCTGCAATCAGGGAGGCTTGTTCCTGCTGGAAGGCGAAGGTGATGACGCTTACCTGGAACTATCCGCCTGCTATGCTTATGAAAGACGAAAATTTTTAGAAAAGAAGATATCCGTGGGGGCAGGCCTTGTAGGGCAATGCTTCCTCGAAAAAGCCCCAATATACCTGACGCAGGTGCCAAAAGGCTATATTAATATAACCTCCGGGCTTGGCCTGGCTACCCCTAATGCCGTTTACCTCAGCCCCGTGAAAACGGAAGAGCAGGTGGTGGGTGTACTGGAACTGGCTTCTTTTCATTTGTTGGATGAGTACAAGAAAAACTTTATAGAAAAAGCTTTGGACAACCTCGCCTCGGCTATTGTATCAAGCCGGACAACACAGCGGATTAAAATGCTTTTTGAACAATCACAGCAACAGGCAGAGGAAATGAGGGCGCAGGAGGAGGAAATGCGCCAGAATATGGAAGAGCTGCAATCTACCCAGGAGGCCATGGCCAGACAGGCTGATGAAACCGAAAAAATCCGGCATGACCTTGAGATCCGCGAAAGTGTATTTGAGCGCACTACCATTTTATCCGAAGCGGATCCTTACGGCACGATCACTTATGTAAATGACAAACTTTGTAAAGTCGCCAAGTATACGAGGGAAGAAATGATCGGTAAACCACATAGTATTTTCAGGCACCCCGATATGCCCAAAGAACTGTTCAAATATTTTTGGGATACCATTAAAAGAGGAGAGGTGTTTAATGGCATTATTAAAAACAGGGCCAAAGACGGCTCGGTTTATTGGGTAGACTCCACTATCGTGCCCGTTAAAGACGAACATGGTAAGATCAGGAAATATATTGGCGCCCGCTACCATATTATTAATGAGGATTTTGCAGTGGCGATGTATAATCAGCAGGCTGATCGGTTGAAGTTGCCAAAGTTATAAGTTAGTTGCCGGCAAATCTGAGAAATTGTTTGAAAAAAACAGTTAGATTGGCCTGATGACAGACAGTAATTAAGGAAAATGAAAAAGAAAATTCTGATTACAGGAAGTTCAGGGCATTCGGGTAGTCAAATTGCAGCTTTACTTGGGAAGACATATGATATTGTTGGTGTTGATATTGCTGAGGGGAAATATACCAGTGATACTGGCAGTTTGACGGATAAAGATTTTCTGCTCCGGGCTACAGAAGGGGTCACAGCGATCATACATACCGCATCGCTTCATGCCCCACATGTTGCCACCCACTCCAGGAAGGATTTCATTGATACTAACATTTCAGGAACGCTGAATTTGCTTGAAGCATCCGAATCCAATGGCGTTACAAAATTTATCTATACCAGCACCACGTCTTTATATGGGGAAAGTTTGGATGCCGAAAACCAGGCCGTATGGATTACCGAAGAAGTGCCAACTATTCCTCGTGATATCTATGATATTACAAAAATAGCTGCGGAAGGATTATGCCGGGATTTTTTCAATAAAGAACGGCTTCAAACTGCTGTTTTGAGGGTTTCAAGGTTTTGGAATGAACCCATGGAGAGGAGGCTGTTTTACAGGATGTACCGAGGTGTGGATGTCAGGGATGTAGCTTTGGCGCATAAACTGGCTATAGAAAAAGACCTTCAAAAGTTCGATGTTTTTAATATCTCTGCCCAAAGCATCTTTACTGCTGATGATCTGCGTGACCTGAAGCACAATCTGAGAATACTCCTTGAGAAGAAAAACCCGAAGCTGATAGCATATTATGCAGCCATGAATTGGCCACTTCCGGATTCAATAGACCGTGTCTATGTTATTGACAAAGCCAAAAGGGAGCTGGGTTACAACCCTGAACATAATATCAAAGAAATGCTGGAGGCCTTGTAGTTATGTTTTATGATACCACGACTTGTGTTATAAAACCGATTGACAAGTGCGAAATTCAGTTTTGCTTTATTCAGAATAAGCTATGGTGGTAAGGAGTGAGTTCTCCGCCTGCCTTGAATCCAGGCGTGTATGCTGTACTACCACGGGTATGTCCGATTCAATAACGCTGGCATAATCGGTATCTTTCGGGATGGGTTCCGGGTCTTTAAGTTCGTTAAACCTGAGGTGCTTCGTTCGTTGAGCCGGCACAGTCACCTCATAGGGTCCAATAGGTGCTTTGTCAGAATAAAAAATGGTGATTTTTATATGCGCGTCCTGCTTGGAAGTGTTTAGGATGCAGGCTGTTTCATGACTGGTAAACTGCGGTTCGGGACCATGGCTGTAGGAGGGGATATATCCTTCGGCAATAATCCATGTTTTCTTTCCAAGTGCTTCCATAGTGGTTGGTTTTAGGTTTGGTTATCAGCCGCAAACTATTGCTGCCATCTGTGTTGTTTCTGTTCCTGCCTTAATGCCGACAAGGGACAAAATCCGGCCTAAGTCCAGATCATGTTTTTTGATCGGGTACTGGTTTGATAACACCTGGAAAAGACAGAAGTTTATCTTCTGCCTACTAAAGTCGCCCAAAATACTTCCGGACAGCTTTGGAACATCATCCCCTCTGTGATATTTTTTTATCGTGCTGATAATGAGCGGGTTTGACAGAATTTGCCTATGCTGCAAACACTTTTATTTTGATTAATAGTCAATTATTAGCATATTCACTTTATAATTATACCTTAAAACCTATGTTTTCTTCATTATTCAGACAAAAAAACAAGCGGCGCAATATTTCTGTATCAGAGTTTTTGGCCCTAAATCATGTACAACTATTCATAAAGGGGATCAGAAAAGTCAATGCCTCGGAGGATGAAAGCAAGCGAAGCATTGAAGAATGGGGAAGAAGAAAGGAACAGGCTATAAAAAACAAAGACGTTGAGCTCCTCGGGCAACTCTGCGATGAAATACAGCAGAATTACTCCCATGTGGTGTATGTGTGCCATAAGATACGCCGTAGACAAGTCAAAATTAGTGCAAGATTGAAGCAGGATTATTTTCCTGATAATGGCTAGCCTTTCTTAATCATCTGAGGCAGTGGCCGATGCTGTTTTCAGGGGTAGGGCTTTTTTTGACAGTGTTATAATTTTATCAATAACAAAACCTAAAATTAAGCCTCCGACACCGCAGGCCAATGCCTTGGCAAACCAGGCCACCAGGGGCATTTCGGCTAAAGCATGCTCCAGATTGTGCAGCAGATGATTGGTGAACGGTATGCCATGAGCAATGATTTCGGCACCAACCCAAAGCATGGCAGCGGTACCCACATAGCTCAGGATATTTAAGAAGCTCGGCATGAATTTTACGATGTTGCGACCAAATTTCTGAATACCAGGAGGATATTTGTCCTGGGCCAGGTGAACCCCAATGTCATCCATTTTAACGATCAGGCCTACGAACCCATACACTGCCAGGGTTATAAAAACAGCCACAGCCAGCATAACGGCTATCTGGTTTAATATGGGTTGACCGGTTACCTGGCTATATGCAATGGCTATAATTTCTGCTGAAAGAATAATATCAGTGCGAACGGCACCTGCCACGCGTTTCTTTTCCAGTTCTTCAGGAGTAATAACTTCTGCAGGTTCGCTTTCATCCTGTTTATCATGATGTTTGCTGAACATGGAGTGCACTTTTTCGTAACCTTCGAAACACAGATAAGCGCCACCCAGCATCAATATAGGTGTAATGGCCCAGGGGGCAAAATATCCGAGCAGCAGGGCCGCAGGGCTTAGAATAAGTAGTTTGTTGATGAGAGATTTTTTGGCAATCTGGTAGATAATAGAAAGCTCGCGGGAGGCATCCAGCCCTACCACATACTTGGGCGTAACCGCTGTATCGTCAATTACAATGCCTGAAACCTTTCCGGTAGTTTTGGCCACCTGCGTAGGTACATCATCCATACTGGCGGCACTTGCTTTTACCAAAGCAGAAATATCATCTAATAGCGCAAAAAAACCTGAAGCCATATTCTATTTGTTCTCTACTGAATTTCCCTTTACTGTTTACCCTTTTCCACTTTCAACCGACAGTATCGTGGTTCTGCGTTTAGGAATAATAGATTTTTGGGTGGTGCGAAATAGTTTTAAAAAAAATTAAATGCCAAACATATATTATTAAAACTAAAAAAGCCTTAGAAGGTTATTGATCAAAGTGATGAACAAGCGGGATTGGTTTTAGCCTGCGTGTGTCAGTCATGCAATGAGTAAAATCAGACCTGACGAAGATTGGACGGCTTAAGCCATTCTAAGGCACCCTCGTAAGAGCAGAATGGCTTGAAGGAGATTCCGTCTACTTCATGGTCTACTAAAATGGGGAGGATAACCTGGTCTGGTTTGTCCATCAGGAGGGCAACTTTGGAGCCTGAGAAAATGTGGTCATAGGCCTTGTAAAACTTCACCAGTTGTGAGGTGCCATCATCGCCTGGCAGGAATCTGGCTTTGATATAGTCCAGAATAAACCTTGAGGTGCCGTCTGGAATGGCATTTTTTCCAATAATTTCATTCCAGCTATTGATGACATCTTCAAACACAATATTCCCATAATGGATCTTACTGAAGATGCCCGTACCGGGGTCATAATCATATGTGATTTTAAGCCTCATTGTATGTAATTTAACAAACAAGATGTACTCATGTTATTTGCCGGTTCACCTCTTCATCAGTATTTTTTCTAACCTGACAGAAACGGAATACACAACACCTAAGACCATGGCAACTGCCAGGTCTTCAATCTTCAGGGGCATTAATGAAAAGAAATCATTTAATCGCGGTACGTATATTACTGACAGTTGAAGAATCAATGTGAGTAGAGTTACCACGGTAAAGGCCAAATTGGACACCGCCGAAAGCACGAAATGACTTGAAGCGCGCAACCCGAAGGCGTGGCCGATCTGGATGAAACCGATTGTAGCAAACAGCATGGACTGCCAGTAAGTATCTTCCGGCCTGGACCGGTCATAGTAGTAATAGATAACTCCCATGGCGATAAGGCCCATCAATAAACCCGTCCACGCTACGTGTGTAATGGCAGGTTTATCCAGAATAGGTTTTTTTGTCGAGCGGGGAGGGCGATCCATGTTTTCTTTTTCAGCAGGCTCAACTCCAAGGCCGAGGCCCATTAACCCATCTGTCAGCAGGTTTAACCAAAGCAACTGCATAGGATTCAGGGCTATGATAACTCCCGCTATTGGAGCAAACAGCATCACGAGTACCTTGCCAAGGTTACCTCCGAGAGAGAACTTTATAAACCTCAGCAGGTTGTCGAAAATAGCGCGTCCCTCTTCCACGGATGTAACTATGGTGGCAAAGTTATCGTCCAGCAATACCATATCAGAGGCTTCTTTGGATACATCAGTTCCTGTGATGCCCATGGCCACTCCAATGTTAGCTTTCTTGAGGGCAGGTGAGTCGTTGATGCCATCCCCGGTCATTGCCACCACTTCACCAAGGCTTTGCAGGCAATTGACAATTCTAAGCTTATCTTCCGGTGCCACCCGCGCAAAAACACTGACCTTTGCCACCTTTTTTTGAAGCTCTTCATCAGACAGTTTTCCGAGTGACTCACTGGTCAGGTAGCCCGGACCAATGTCAATGCCCAGCTCTTTGGCTATGGCAAGGGCAGTCAGAGGATAGTCGCCGGTGATCATCACCGGGCGGATGCCGGCAGTTTTACATTTTTTAATGGCAGACTTGGCAGCGCTTCTGGGAGGGTCTATCAAACCGGCCATTCCTACGAATATTACTTCATCTTCAAGGTCATACAGGTTGGCGTTTTGGTCAAAAGCATCTACGGTTCGGTACGCAAACCCAAGTATTCTTACTCCTTTCGAAGCCATTTCATCGTGGGCGTTTTTAATGCGCGTAACCCATTCGTCATTGATAGGTTCTACTCCGGTTTCGGTTTTGATATGTGATGAAAGTGACAGCAGGCTATCCACAGCACCTTTCATAAACATCACATGCTCGCTGTTTATTTCCCGGAAAAGCGATGAACCCTTATCCCTTAAATGATGGAAAGTACTCATTCGCATCCGGTTAGAATCAAACGGCACTTCTCCGAGCCGTGGCCACTGAGACTCCAGGTTATGCTTGATCAGCCCTGCTTTAACGGCTGCTTCTACCAGGGCCGCCTCGGTCGGTTCGCCAAGTATTGAAAGGTCTTCTTCCTGCACACTTTTGATCTCGGCATCGTTGCACAAGGCACCAATTATCAAATTGAGCAGCACATTGTCCGGATACTTTTGTGGTACCAGAGGAAAATTATGGATCGAGACTCCGGCTGACTCAATGGTAGTTACCGTCATTTTGTTTTCGGTCAGCGTACCCGTTTTATCTGAGCAGATCACGGTTACTGACCCCAAAGTTTCAACAGCAGGCAGTTTACGGATGAGTGCATTTCTTTTCAGCATCCTTTGAGAGCCTAAGGCCAGGGTGATGGTGAGCACGGCAGGCAACCCTTCGGGGATCACTGCCACGGCAACACTTATGCCTACCAAAAACATATCGACGAAGGTTTCCCCCATCATGATACCCACAATGGCGACCATAACCGCAGCCACTCCGCCTCCTATAGCAAGCCATTTGCCCAGTTGATCCAGCCTGGATTGAAGCGGTGTTTTTTCCTTTTGCACATCCTGTATCAGGCCGGCAATCTTGCCCAATTCGGTACTCATACCAGTACGGACAACCACGGCTTTGCTGCGGCCCAGAGTGACGTTAGTACCCATGTAGGCCATGTTTACCCTATCGCCCAGTGGGGAGTCCGGCTTACTTACCGCCTGCGCCCTTTTGTCTATCGGGTCAGCTTCACCAGTAAGTGCCGCTTCCTGGATTTTGAGATTGGAGGTCTCCACTATTCGTACATCAGCAGGTACAATATTTCCAGCTTCTATAATGATCAGGTCTCCCGGAACCAGGTGCTTCGAGGCTATTTCCTGGGTTTTTCCATCTCTTATGACCTTTACCAGTGGTACGGCCAGCTTCTTTAAAGCTGCCATTGCCTTTTCAGCCCTGAATTCCTGAATAAATCCGAGAATGGCAAACAAAACGACAATGGTCAATATGGATATGGTTTCTATTTCCTTGCCCAGAAAACCAGAAATGACCGCAGCAATGATCAGGATCACGACCATGGTTTCGGTAAATTGCTCAAAAAGCATTTTCCAGGGGGATTTTCTTTCCCTTTCTTCCAACACATTTAATCCATATTCCCTGGTACGCGTCTGTGCCTCAGTCGATGATAAACCTGATTTTAATGATGTGTTTAATTCCTCAACTACCTCATCAATAGTTTCCGTGTGGATGTTCTCGAATAGTTTCATGTCAAGTTTTAAAGCCATGGATGAGTAAGCCGGCCCTTGAGACGGCTTACCCACCTTAGATTTACTTAAATTATTTGTTTTGTTTGATTAAAGCCAGCCATTGCTCAGCTTTTTGATTAAAGTATTCAAAACGCAGAATGTCATCTTTGTCATTGTCAAAAAAAGGAATACTCAGATGCCCGGTGCCCAGAATATTTGCTCTCAGGTCTAACTGGCTTTCCTTCTTATTCCTTAAAATTTCAAACCCACCGCTTTTGTTTAAATCTATAGCGATTCCTTGCGGAATTTTTGGGCTGACAAATACCAGCATACTACCTGGAACATCGATGCCTATCATTTTTCCATCAATATTTTCCCACTGGGTCAGTTTCAGGTTGTTGTTTAACACTAACCGGTCAAACGCCTTTTTTAGTCCAAGTTCTTTTTGCCT
>NZ_SMLW01000235.1 GCF_009711405.1 Fulvivirga kasyanovii
CCTCCAAGGTTTTGAAAACCTTGGAGGTCTATTGGAGAACATCAATCTGCCTTAAAAGTTGTTACAACTGTACTAAGCGTCGTCTGGCTGACAAGGATATTGTATCTGGCATGGTTTTTCGTAATTTGTAATTCTGTAATTCAGAACATTATCATAATTAAAAATCATCAAATAACATGAAACTGAAATTAGCCATTCTGTCGCTACTGTCATTTGCATTATTCTATACTGTTGATGCTCAGGTAGTAGGCAACAACTTCCCTGCTTTGGAAGCTGAAACTGTTGAAGATGCCGTCGTTAACCTTCCGGAGGACACCAAAGGTAAGTATACCCTTCTGGGTATGGCTTATTCCAAGAAATCCGAAGATGACCTGAATACCTGGTTTAGCCCTGTTTATAATAAATTCATCAGAGAAAATGCCGGTCTGTTTTCGTCATTCGGCTATGATGTCAATGTTTATTTTATCCCCATGTTTACAGGTATCAATGCAGCAGCCACTGGCACTGCCAAAAACAAGGCGCTGAAAAACATTGATCCTAAACTATTGCCTTATATCCTTTTTTATAAAGGCAAACTTAAGCCATACAAGGAAGCACTCGAATTTGAGAAAAAAGATGTACCCTACTTCTTTGTGCTTGACAAATCAGGCAAGATCATATATGCCACTTCAGGAAAGTACACAGAGGATAAAATGTCCGAGATAGAGGCTTTATTGGAGTAGTAAAAACTTTAGATAAACATAATTGTGAGGGGTGATCATTTAGGTCACCCTTTTCTTTTAGGCCAGGCTGAAAAACCTGTGAAGCAAATGGATCGGAAAATAAAACGTACAACTTCTGACTGGATAAATCAACCGTGCCTATTGTCATCATATGCCAGTTTGCCAACTGCTTTTGCCTATTGCTATTCTATTAAGAGAACTGTCTGTCAAATATAGAAGTGAAAAGTGAGCGTCTCTCTGAAAATTCTCCCGGATCCTTATTTAGCCCTTCCGCTCCCCGGTGGGTACATGGTATCTACCTTATCACTGATAAACATCTCCTTGGTCTCTATATTCATGAGGGTAAGGGTACCATCCCAGCCTGCCCCGGTATCCATCAGCCAAATCTCGCAAGACCTTATCGGCTTGTCATTGTACTTATGGATGGGGGTGTGTCCAATGTAGACTTCTTCATAAGGAGTGATTCTTTCCTGGTTTCCATTTATCCTTCGAGCCATAGCCGTCCGGTACAAGCCTCTGTCCCATAGAAAAGTGCTGGGGCCCTGTACTTCAAGCGGTACTTCGGGAACTATGCCGGCATGCACGAACAATTTATTTTGATGAAGATGGTAATATTGAGCACCTTGCAACAGGTCAACATGGGATTTGGGCATGCCTTCCGGGTAGCTTTTTACCGTACCCGCTCCACCCTGGTTTAGCCATATATCATTGGCATCGCCTCCGGTAGCCCATTCAAGCGCCCAGTGGTCATGATTGCCCAGTATAAATACCAGGTTTCTGATCCTGAGTAGTTCTTCAATAGCCTGATTGGTTTCAGGCCACCCGTCGCAGACATCTCCAAGGCAGATCAACTGATCATTATCATAATCAAATGAAGATCGCTCCAGACATTGTACAAGCGCTTTATGGGCACCATGGATGTCTCCGACAACAAATTGCTTCATATTTTTAACAACAAAACAAGAAGGTATAAGTTAACAATATTATTGGGTAAACACGCATATTTATCAACCGATTATTAGACACGGACAACCCTTTATAAAATTTTTCGGTTGAAATATATATTATTGTATAGTTTTACAGTTGATAGTTAAAATACTGAAAGATGGGCAAAACTGCTTATCTGAGAGTTTTTTGGAATTAACCAATCTTAGGAATGGAAGAGTCAGTAACAACAATTGATCAGAAGAGAGAACATCAGGAAAAAATAAAGCAGGTTTTCACAGAGGTAGGAAAGGTAGTAGTGGGTCAGCAGGCCATGATCAACCGGCTTTTGATAGGTTTATTTACACAGAGCCATATTTTGCTGGAGGGTGTACCTGGTATAGCTAAAACCCTGACAGTAAGTACACTGGCGAAGGTATTGCATCTGGATTTTCAAAGAATACAATTTACCCCCGACCTGTTGCCGGCAGACCTGATCGGTACCATGATATACAATCAGAAGCTTGCTAAATTTGAAGTTAAACAGGGACCCATCTTTGCCAACATTATCCTGGCAGATGAGATCAACAGGTCACCCGCCAAGGTGCAGTCAGCTCTTCTTGAAGCTATGCAGGAAAAGCAGGTGACGATTGGTGAGACCACTTTCCAACTGGACAGGCCATTCCTTGTACTGGCAACACAAAACCCTGTAGACCAGGAGGGTACTTACCCGCTGCCGGAAGCCCAGGTAGACAGGTTTATGATGAAGGTACATGTTGATTATCCAACCAAAGAACAAGAGTTGGAGGTAATGAGAAGGATCTCTAACATGAGCTTCGATTATACAGTAAATACAGTGCTGACCAAAGAGGATATTTTTGCTATTCGCAATGAAATCAACCAAACCTCAATATCAGAGTCTCTGGAGAAATATATTGTAGAGCTTGTATATGCTACCCGTGACCCCAGGTCATACGGGTTGAATGAAGAAGCAGAGTACATTCAGTTTGGTGTTTCCCCGCGTGCCTCTATTAACCTCAACCTGGCCGCCAAGGCAGTTGCATACTTTGAAGGCAGAGACTACGTGCTGCCCGAAGACATCAAAGAAGTGGCAGGCGATGTGCTAAATCACAGAATTATTCTCAACTATGAGGCTGAGGCTGATAATGTTAGCACTTATAAGATCATCAATTCCATTTTGAATAAAGTGCCTATT
>NZ_SMLW01000287.1 GCF_009711405.1 Fulvivirga kasyanovii
GGTTGTTCAAAAATGTCTGAAAACTTCATCGTTGATGACATCAAGAAAAGTTCTGTTACAGGAATAAACAATTCGAATGAATCCATTATATTCATTTCACCTAATCCAATTGAAAGCAAGAAGTTCCTATCTGTAAGAAATGCTAGTTTTGGGAGCGTATACAATATTATAGACAGTAATGGGAAATTGCTTGATTACGGTGCTTTGGACGAGACAGGGCAAATTAATATAAATGGTCTAAATCCTGGTCTTTATTTATTAAAGCTTAATGAAGGTAAATCAATAAATATTCTGAGGTTTGTTATTATTAATTAGATTTTAAATTGAAACCTCTTTAGGTGCCTGTAATAAACTAAGATATTAGGGACTCTGAATCCTCCCCCTGGTCGTAGGGTCAAGCGCAGCGGTCCTACGACCTAATATGTAATAGGGCGTCCGCCCGGACTAATTCTTTAAATGCTATCTTTGAATCATGGGAAGAAAGTATGTCATTCGGGATCAGCACGCTATGTAACCTCAGGCATGGACGTGGAGCTTTCCAAAACCTCCAAGGACGATCACACCATATAATAAAAAAGAACCCCCGGGGGGTAGTATTTTTTGCGGCTCGCCTGGTATCAGGTAGTAACCCTATTTTTACGAATGATATATTCCAGCAAGCCAGTCATTTTTTTTATTGCAGTTACACTGTCAGCGGTGGGTATGGCAAAAGCGCAGGCGCCTTTTATCACCACATGGAAAAATGATAACCCCGGAACTTCCAACAGCACTTCAATCTACCTGAAGCTTGGGGCGGGCTCGTTTAACTATGATGTGGATTGGGACAATGATGGTGTATATGACGAGTTTGGGCTTACCGGTGAGGTTACTCATGATTTTGGCGTGGCTGGCACCTATACCATCAGGATCAAAGGCGATTTTCCTTATATCCGCTTCGAGCATGGCGGCGATAAAGAGAAGCTTTTGGATATTGTGCAATGGGGTGATATAGTGTGGAAAAACATGCTGGAGGCCTTTGATGGCTGCATCAACATGACCATTTCAGCCACCGATGCCCCCAACCTTTCCCAGGTTACCAGCACGCAGGGCATGTTTCTCAATTACCAAAGCATGAATACCAACCTTAATCATTGGGATGTAAGCAATATCATCACCATGGGAGGTATGTTTCACAATTGCTATTCATTTGATCAACCCTTGAACAACTGGAATGTAGGCAGTGTTACCCCGAAGTACCCTAAGCAGTATCCAGGTTTTTGATAAATTCCAGAAGGTTTTCCTCGGGGTTCAGTTGCAGCTTTTGTTTCAGGCGATTGCGCATCACTCTGAGGCTGTTCTTTTTGACTGACATAAACCTGGCAACATCGCTATTGTCGAAACCCAACCTGATCAAAGCAATATGTTTTAGCTCCTTGTTGGTCAGGGATGGGTATTGCATCGAAATATACTCCACAAATCCAGGGTCTGTAAAGTGAAAATGTGTTTTGAAATCTTCCCAGTCGTCTTCTGTTTCCAATACCTTCCTGATTACATTTAAAACATTCCTGATTTCACTTCTAGGCTTGGGGGGCACCTCCAGGATTATTTTCTCAAGCTTGACCATCAGGTCCATCTTCTTTTCCATATAGGCCACACTTGACATCAGCCTGGTCTTGATGATTTCCTTTTCATGTTGTTCTTCCGCCAGGTACTTGCGTTCGGAAATATCCCTGCTGATGCTCATGATGTAACACACCTTTCCTGATTTGTCGAACAGTGGACGGCTAAAAACCTCAAACCAGACATAGCTTCCGTTTTTGTGCCTGCACTTTACCTCTACCAGTTCTGATTGGCGGCTCCCCATGGCTTTTTTGTTGTGGTCTGACTCCAGCCATTTGATGGTGTCAGGGTGAAACAGGTCATATGGTGTCATTTGCAGAAGTTCAGCAACGGAAAACCCCAGTATTTTTTCCATCGAAGGAGGCACCAGCTCATAGCGAGTGGTCTCCGGATCATGGAGGCATATTACATCACCCATATTTTCCATAACTATTCTAAAAAGATCCTCCTGAGTATAAAGTGTGTCCATGTCCTCTTCATGGTTGGAGCCTTGGTTTATATGTTTTAGTATTTCGGAGATTTCCTGTATTTGCATGATTAAACCTTCTTATTCTCAACGCCTAAAATTAGCCGTTACACAGCGTACTTCGGTGTGCAACTTAACCCAAATCATAAGAAAAAAACAGCATGTTAACGCTTTGTTAACGGTGTGATTCATAAATATTTGGAGCATCAGTCAAATCCTGTTTGCTTTGGAAATTCAGTATAATTCAAGAAAGCACTTAAGGTATGAAAAACACTAATCGATCCATGACACTCAGAGCGAGCATGTCATTCTTAATACTTCTTTTTTTATCAGCAATTTTCATGGGCTGTGGTAGTGACGATGAAAACCCGGCTCCCGTAGTTATTACCTTAGAGGATATGACTTTTACGGTTGAAGAAAATCCTGCTTCAGGGCTTTCCATAGGTACAGTTGAGGCGTCAGCTACCCAGGGAGGAGCAGACGTTGATATGTCATTTTCCATCACTTCACAATCCGCTGATGATGCTGTATCCATTGATGCCACCACGGGAGAGTTGAAGGTACTGACACCGGCCGTATTTGATACGGACATTAACACTTCAATAACTCTTACTGTAGAGGTATCGGCTGTAGGTAAAACAGAAAGCATGCAGGTAACCATCAATATTGCAGCCCCCAATGCCGTGGTTATAGAGGTAAATAATACGGCATTCAGCCTTGATGAAAATCCGCAAAACGGGGCATCCATAGGCACCATAAGTGCATCGGCTACCCAGGGAGGCGAAAGTAAGGACATCACTTTCAGCATTTCAAGTTTTGAAAATGAGGAGCCACTTAGTGCCATAGCCATTGATGCTGCCACCGGTAATATCACGGTTGCCGACTCTTCGGCTTTCGATTACGAAAAAAACATCTACTTAACTGCGCTGATTGCTGTTACTTCCGGCAAACAAGAGAAAACGGCAAGGGTAACCATTAGTATTCAAAATGTGGCGGACCAATGGGTCAAGCATGATTACGAAATTTTGGGTGATGCATCAGGTGATGGCTTTGGCAGCGCTCTAAGTCTCGACCTGGAAGGAAACCAACTGATCGTGGGAGCTCCATGGCACGATGCTTCGGGAATGAATAATGCCGGACAGGCAAGGCTCTTTAAACTTGAGGGCAGCACATGGAATACCCGACATACTATTTTCGGTGTAGATGAAGGTGCTTTAACCGGCTACGCGGTAGATGTAAGCATATATGGCACTTCCTTTATAGTGGGGGCTCCAAATGGATTTAGCTTTGAAGCCGGTGATCCGGTTTATGCAGGAAATGTCAAACTATACCAGGAGGCAAATACAAGCAGTGGCTGGAAAGAAGATTTTTTTGGCGCATACAATAGTGGTGACAATGTCGGACGGTCCGTAGCCATGAGTGCCTCAAACGAAAAGGTTGTGGTAGGCTCAGCAGCGCAAGGCAAGATAATACCTCTATACAAGTCATTATTTTCTTCTGACGGCGATGGACTGCTCTTCAGGGTGCCGGGTGGTGAAATTGATGCTCCAGGAAATGGAGGCCATGCTGTAGCTACTAATGGCACAGGAAAGATCTTTGCCGAAGGAGCCATTAATTATTCCGGATCAGGAAGGGTAAGGGTGTTTGAGATCGGTGAGCAGGCAGATGTGCCGGATAACAACCACGCCAGGTGGGAGTATAGCCAGGTGGGACAGGATCTTATGGGCAACGAATCCGGAGATCAGTTCGGAAAATCGGTCAGTTTATCTTATTCAGGCGAGATCATTGCCATCGGATCCAATAATATTGACGGGATTGGCTACGTAAAGGTATTCAAAAGATCAGGCTCTAACTGGGTGCAGGTAGGGCAAGACATCCAGGGAAGCACTCCCGGAGACCGCTTTGGGTTTTCTGTAGCTATAAACTTTAATGGAGACCGCCTCATTATTGGTGCCCCATTTGACGATACCCAGGGCACTGAAGCCGGAATGGTGCGTGTTTATGAACTCAGCGAAACAGACCAGTGGATACCTATGGGGCCTCCTGTGTTTGGCAAAGAGGCAGGAGATCGTTTTGGTATTTCAGTAGATAATGCCACCGTTCATATGGTAGTAGGCTCTGATCAGAGGGGCGCAGGTGCAACAGGAGCAGGTAAAGTATCAACATTA
>NZ_SMLW01000621.1 GCF_009711405.1 Fulvivirga kasyanovii
TTTTCAGCTAACCAACCTCTGAAGAGTCAGTGCTTCGGACCTAATATGTTTCTAAAAAGTAGAACAAATTAAATATAACCGCGTATATTAGTTCTACAATTTAGAATATAATGAAAGAAACACGTTTAGGGGAATTTGAAGAAGTCTTGCTCCTTCTGGTTGGCATTTTAGGTGAAGATGCTTATGCATTTAAAATTGCGGAAGAGTTTGAAAGCCAGACACAGAGGGCAGTATCCATAGGTGCAGTACATTCTACGCTCAACCGCCTTTCTGAAAAAGGCTTTTTAACGTCTGAGATGGGCAGCTCTTCACCTGAAAGGGGCGGACGCAGAAAGCGCATCTATACAATAACAGCCATTGGCAGAAGGGTACTGGAAGAAGCCCGCGACTTCAAAGTGTCTTTGTGGCAACAATATCCCGGCTTTGCCAATGGATAATAACAACAACCATACACCGCCCCGGTTAGCTGAGGCTTTTTTGCTCTGGTTCCTGAAAGAGGAGTTGGGCGAAGAGGTACTGGGCGACCTGGAGGAGAAATTTAATTACACAGCAGCGCACAGGTCAGTGCTGTTGGCCAAGGTCAATTACTGGTATCAGGTATTTCAGTACCTGAGGCCATTTGCTATCAGAAATTACAGATCAAACTCAAAATTCAACACTATGTATCAGCACAACTTTAAAATCAGCCTGCGCAACATATTAAGGAACAAGGGCTATTCATTAATTAACCTCAGCGGTCTTGTAGTAAGCATGACTGTTGTTATTCTCATTGGGCTTTGGGTATACGATGAGCTTTCCTTCAACAATTACCATATCCAGAAGGAGCATATTGCCCAGGTGATGATCGAACATCATAATCCGGGTGAAGACATCCATGTGGGCACGGTTCTCCCTCCTGCTTTGGGCACCCTTCTGAAAGAAAGTTATTCAACGTATTTTGATCAGGTGGCTATGATGCGGTCGCGACCGGAAGAGAGGATATTTACAACAAACAGAGGCCATTTTGCAGAGTCCGGTTACTTCATGCAACCGGATGGTGCAAAAATGTTCGGTCTCAACATGCAACAGGGAGACATCAACGGGCTAAGAGATGTAAATGCTATTCTGTTATCTGAAACTACCGCACAAAAATTATTTGGTGATAGCGATCCCTTGAACCAGATAATAACAATGGATGGCAATACCGAACTGACGGTAGCGGGCGTATATGAAGACCTTCCCCATAATTCAAGCTTTCATGGTGCCTCCTACTTTGCCCCACTCCAGCTCTACATTAGTGGGTGGTCCGGCCTGAATGTTTGGGACAATTACTTCATACATACTTATGTGAAGCTTAAAGAGCATGTTAACCTGCAAAAGGCATCGGCACTGATCAAAGACCTGGTCCTGCCACATACAGAGGGTCAGCGCTATCTTTTCCTTAATCCGATGAATAAATGGCATTTGCATTCTGAATTCGAAAATGGCCAGCCTGTAACCAGTCAAAGGCTTAAATTTGTCTGGCTCTTTGGTGCTGCGGCTATTTTTATAGTGGCCCTGGCCTGCATTAACTTTATGAATTTAAGTACTGCTGCTTCCGAAAAGAGAGCAAAAGAAATAGGAATAAGGAAAAGCCTTGGCTCTCAACGCTTGCAGCTAATGAGCCAGTTTTTAACCGAAGCATTCCTCCTGTCCTTTTTAAGTTTTTTAACAGCCGCCACCATGGCAGCACTTGTCCTCCCCTGGTTTAATAACATCGCGTCAAAAGAAATAGCGTTCCCTTCAACAAACCCATGGTTCTGGCTTGTGGGCTTTACCATTTCGCTGATCACGGGTATCCTGTCCGGAAGTTATCCTGCTTTTTATCTCTCTGCACTCAACCCACTCAAATCACTAAAGGGCGGGTTCAGTTCGGGCAAAAAAGGAGCTTTGCTTCGAAAAACGCTGGTGGTATTCCAGTTCACTATTTCCATACTGCTCATTAGCGGAACCTTTGTGGTATATCAGCAGGTACAACATGCAAAAAGCCGCCCGACAGGATATTCAAAGGCCAATCTATTGGTGATTCCAAAAAGATCCGGTGAAATGTATGGAAAATACGAAGCACTTAGCTATGAGCTGAAGAAATCCGGGGCCGTAATAGAAGTTGGAGAAGCTAATTACCCCATCACCAATACTTTGGGCAACAACAATGGCTTTGATTGGGAAGGAAAACCTCCATCATTTGACCCTTCTTTTAATACCATACTCGTAAACCATGATTATGGTAAAACCATTGGCTGGGAAGTAACTGAGGGCCGGGATTTCAATAAAAACCTGACGTCTGATATTTCAAAGTCTGTCATCATCACAGAATCGACCAAAAAGCTTATGGGGTTGGAAAACGCCGTCGGGTCGGAAATAAAGTTCTCCAAAGATTATTTTGGCAGCAATACATTCACCATTGTAGGAGTAGTCAGGGATATGATCAAAGGTGATCCTTTCCAGGCTCCAAGACCAGCCATCATGTTCCTGACCAACAATGAGTTGTCATATATGTTTGTCCGGCTTAACCCAGAGCTGCCTGTTACAGAAGCATTGATGAAGCTAGAAGCGGTAATTAAAGATATTGTTCCGTCGGCACCGTTTAATTACAATTTCGTGGATATGGAGTACAATGCCAAGTTCCGGGCAGAAGAGCGTGCGGGTAAACTGGTTTCTATTTTCGCAGTTCTGGCCATCTTCATCAGTTGTCTTGGCATGTTTGGGCTGGTCTCTTTCATCACTGAGAAACGAACCAGGGAAATAGGGATCAGGAAAGTATTGGGAGCACCCATAGCCAGTCTATGGCGGATGCTTTCTTTAAATTTCATTTACCCGGTGGTGGTAGCATGCCTTATTGCAACGCCTATTGCTTACTACCTGCTCAACAACTGGCTGCATGCCTATGACTATAAAATTGAAATGTCGTGGTGGGTATTTGGCCTTGCCGGCCTTGCAGCCATTGCGGTAACTATGGTCACTGTCAGCTATCGTACAATTAAAGCGGCTTTACTTGATCCTGTAAAAAACCTGCAGTCAGAATAAAAGTCAACGGATATGCCACCGAAGCACAAAACAACCCCTCCAAAGCTTGCCTGCCGCTTACTACTCTGGTTCCTGAAAGAGGAACTTGCAGAAGAGGTGCTGGGCGACCTGGACGAGAAATTTTATCATACAGCAGCACAAAGGTCAGTGCTGCAGGCCAAGGTCAATTATTGGTACCAGGTACTCCAATACCTGAGGCCATTTGCTATGAAAAAACACAGGTCAAACTCAAAATTATTTATTATGGTACAACACAACTTTAAACTTAGCTACCGGACTTTTATCAGATATAAGAGTTCATTTTTAATCAATTTAGCCGGCTTATCCAGCGGACTGGCTTGTACACTTCTAATCTTTCTCTGGATAGCCGATGAGCTTGCCATGGACAAATTCCATGAAAAAGATGAGCAGCTTTATCAGGTTTACCTAAACCATGAAGAGAATGGCTCCATACGGACTGCCCCTCCTACCCCGGGAATACTGGCAGAAGCACTGGCTAACGAGGTGCCGGAAGTAGTTACGGCCGTAGAGGATACTGATATGGACTGGTTCGGCAATAATTTTGCTCTATCCGCCGGCAAGGAAAAAATTAAAGCCAGAGGAAAATTTTCAGGCAAAGATTACCTCAACCTCTTCAGCTTTAAGCTCAGATCTGGTGATCCTGAACAGGTGCTGGATGACAAAAGCTCAATAGTGATCACCGAATCGCTGGCGCTAAAGCTGTTCGGTTCTTTAGATGTCATAGGCAAATCCGTAGACTGGCATCTATTGCACTTTAAAGGTCAGGCAAAAGTTTCGGGCATACTATATGACCTATCCGGCAATTCATCGGAGCAGTTCGATTTCATTCTTCCATTTACCATCTTCAAAGATGACCTGGATAGTGACGGTATGCACTGGGGAAATTTCAACAGCTATACCTATGCAGAACTGGCCAACGGGGCTGATGTAAAGCAGTTGAATAAAAAGCTGGCCAACTTTATAAAGCAGAAAGACGAAGGAAGTAATGTAACTGTTTTTATGACCAAATTTTCCGACATCTACCTACACGGAAATTATGAGGCCGGAGTTCAAACCGGCGGCAGGATCATTTATGTAACGTTGTTCTCCATAATCGGCATTTTCATATTGCTGATTGCCTGCATTAATTTTATGAATTTGACCACCGCGAGGGCCTCCAGAAGGCTGAAAGAAATTGGCGTTAAAAAGACTTTGGGCGCCAGGAGAGGTGGACTTTTCAGTCAGTTTATGGGTGAGGCCATCATCATGTCTGTAACCGCATTGATCATTGCCCTGGTCCTGGTTTACATGGTCATTCCTCAATTCAACGAGCTGACCGGTAAATCCATTTCCCTCCAGCTTACCTGGAAGCTTGTCGGTATTACATCAGGCATTACACTTATCACAGGGATATTGGCCGGGAGCTATCCGGCTATCTATCTTTCCGGATTTAGGCCCATCAATATTTTAAAGGGCAAACTCAATGCTTCTTTCGGAGAAGTATGGATCAGAAAGGGACTGGTAGTATTCCAGTTTGCATTATCCATAATCATGATCGTAAGTGTGCTGGTAGTGTACCAGCAAATCAACTTTGCACAGACCAAAAACCTGGGGTATGACAGGACCAACGTACTTAAAGTGCCTATAGAAGGCAAGGCCGTTGAAAACATACCCGTTTTTTTGAATGAGCTTAAGCAGGTTCCGGGTGTAATCGAAGCTTCCTGCACTTCCCATTCCATTGTCTCCAGTGGGTCATTCACTACCGGTGTGAGCTGGCCCGGTAAAGACCCTGATCAAATTATCCGCTTTGAACAGGCACGTGTGTATCATGGGTTTCTGGAGACTCTTGGCATCCAACTGGCCATGGGAAGGAGTTTCTCTGATCATGTCGATTCTGAAAAATCAAAGATCATATTTAATGAAACAGCCATAGAAGCTATGGGACTTGAGAATCCTATTGGTACAACGGTTATTATGTGGGGCGAAGAAAAAGAAATAATCGGAGTGGTTAAAGATTTTCATTATTCCTCATTGCATAGTATGGTAGAGCCCATGCTATTCCATTTTGATACAGAATTTCTCCAGAATGTTTTCATAAAAATTGATAGTAAGCAGATAGGCGAAACCATCTCTGCCATCGAATCTTTCTACAACAAATTTAACTCCGGTTATACGCTGGAATATGAATTTCTTGACCAGAATTATCAAGCCCAATACATTGCTGAGCAGAGAATCTCTACTTTATCAAGATTTTTCGCAGGAGTAGCTATCATTATATCGTGTCTCGGTTTATTTGGTCTGGCAGCATTTACTGCAGAAAGAAGGCAAAAAGAGATCGGAGTGAGGAAGGTATTGGGCGCTAGTAGCTTTAGGATCATTGCCTTATTGTCAAACGACTTTACGAAGATGGTGCTTGCATCGATAGTTATAGCCTTACCCGTAAGCTACATGCTGGCCGAAAACTGGCTGAGTAACTTTGCTTATCACATCCAGCTAAAGTGGTGGCTGTTCGGATTAGCCGCAGTTTCATCATTAATTATCGCATGGCTTACCGTTGGCATCCAAACCATAAAAGCAGCCCTTACTAATCCAGTTGAGTGCCTTAAAGATGAATAGAATAATATAAGCAGGAATTGTCATCCTGCTTATTAATAAAAACTACATTTAAGAAAAATATATCTATCAGTTTCTTTTATGCAGAAATATTTTAACTACATTTGAGTAAAATATATCAATATGAGTAAGCATCATCTCGGGGAATTTGAGGAAATCGTAATGTTGACTGTAGCCATTTTGGCCGATGAAGCCTATGGAGTGGCCATTATTGATGAAATGGAGAGCAGATTGAATCGAAAGGTTAGTATAGGCGCTTTGCAAACGGTGTTGAGGCGCCTGGAGAAAAAGGGGTACCTGTCGTCGCAATTTGGGGAAGCTACTAATATGCGAGGCGGGAAGCGAAAACGCTATTTTTCACTGACCACTTATGGCAAAAATGTACTGACCGAAGTTAAAGAGCAGCGACTTAGCCTTTGGGAAGCCATTCCTAACTTTTCCTTAAACAAATAATGAATCCATCTGACATCTTAACTCCCCCTCATTGGCCCAGTCGTTTTTTACGCTGGTACTGTCACCCGGACTATCTGGAAGATATCGAAGGCGACCTGATTGAAAGGTTTGAAACAGACCTTGCGATAAAAGGTCCTAAAGTAGCTCGTTGGAACTATACCAAAGATGTATTCCGGCTGTTCAGGCCGGGAATCATCCGGCCTTTGTCAGGAAATAATCAACTAAACCATTACGGCATGTTCAAAAACTATATCAAAGTAGGTGTAAGAAATATACTGAGGCAAAAAGCCTTTTCTGTAATAAACATTGCCGGCCTGGCCATAGGTATAGCTTGTTGTCTGCTCATTTTACTGTATGTTAACGACGAGCTGTCTTATGATCGCTACAATAAAAATTTTGACCGCATTTACAGAATACTGCATACGTATAGAAGTGCAGAAAACCCCGGCAGCCTACCTCCCCCCTCCCCGGAAGACTTCCAGGTTTGGGGCAGCGCACCTGTAGGCCCTGCGCTACAGGCTGATTTTCCTGAAATAGAAAGTTACTTTCGCTTTACCAGCCCCTCCCAACTACTCTTTCAATATGGCAGTAAAAGGTTTCAGGAGGATAATATGGTTTTTGCCGACTCAACTGCTTTTCAAATATTTAGCTGGAACCTCATTTCAGGAAATCCCAAAACAGCACTAAAGGAACCTAATAGCATTGTACTTACCCTAAGCACCGCCATGAAGTACTTCGGCTATGACGACCCCATGGGCAAGACAATTACCATAGACCAAACCGAAACATTTGTAGTTACAGGGGTTATGGGAGATGTACCGTCCAACACACATTTCACTTTTGACGGATTGATCTCAATGACCACTTTTCATAACTGGAGACCCGAGATATTTGATTCATGGGGGTATGTAGATTTTTATACTTACTTCCTTTTAAAGGAGAATTCCCGTATCGAATCCCTGGAAGGAAAAATACCTGACTTCATAGAGCACAATGGTCCGGATTGGTATAAAACAGATAATACTATTGCTTTTGAGCCACTGTCCTCTGCTTATCTTCACTCGAAGGCATCAAGACAACCGGGAACAACAGGAAGCTATACCAATATTTATATCTTCTCATTCATAGCAGGTTTTATTCTGCTGATCGCTTGTATTAATTTCATGAACCTCTCCACCGCACGGTCGATGGAACGGGCAAAGGAAATTGGTGTAAGAAAGGCCATTGGGGCGCAAAGGCATTCGCTCATCGTCCAGTTTCTGTTAGAGTCAATCATGCTGACTATGCTCGCCGCCTTGCTTGCCCTGATATTAGTGGCCTTTGTATTACCATTCACCCGTGAGCTATCCGGTAAGGCATTATACTTCTCTGACCTGCTTTCCTGGCCGTTTATAGCCCTGTTTACAGGATCGGTGATTTTTGTAGGCCTGATTGCAGGTAGCTACCCTGCCTGGGTATTGGCCAGGTTTAAATCCAGTCAAGTGCTAAAAGGCAGGCTTAAATCTTCATCAGGGGGCATTTCATTAAGAAAAGCATTGGTGGTATTTCAATTTGCGCTTTCCATGTCCCTTATCGTTGGTACTGCTGTGGTTTTCTCTCAACTCAAACACCTGCATACGCTGGATATGGGCTTTACCAAGGATCAAATGTTGGTTATTGATTTCGGCTGGGACTCTAAAGTACAGGAACAGATAGCGTCTATTAAAACCGAATTGGGCAAACATCCCAAAGTAAGCATGGTCAGTACATCCAGGGCTGTTCCCGGTGCCTTTCTCCCTGATGCAGGCACACGCATAGAATCTGCCAGCGGTGAAATGACAATGCACAACCCTGGTATCTATGAAATAGATCAGGATTTCATTCCGACTTATGAAATAGAACTGATTGCCGGCAGAGCTTTTTCTGACGATTTCCCTTCTGACACTACTCAAGCCTTGCTGATCAATGAAGCTGCCGCAAAATTATATGGCTACACAAACGCCGAGGACGTAATTGGTAAAAAATTTACTCAGTGGGGTCGTGAAGGCACGGTAGTGGGTGTGGTAAAAGATTTCAATTACAAATCCCTTCACAGCAAAGTTGAGCCGCTTTCCATACGATATGCACCGACGGGTGCTTTGCGACGCTTTTCTTTAAAAGTAGCACCAGAAGGAATGGTCACAACCCTTGCTGATCTGGAACAACTCTGGTCGCAACTGGTGCCTCACCGTCCATTCATTTACAGTTTTCTGGACGATAGCTTCAACCGGCAATATGACGCTGATATCCGTTTCGGACAAATTTTCACCGTATTTTCCAGTCTTGCCATCCTGATAGCCTGCCTTGGACTATTCGGTCTTACAACCTACACTACAGCCCTGAAAACCAAAGAGATTGGCATTAGAAAAGTACTAGGTGCTTCCTTATTCAGCATAGTTACTCTGTTGTCGAAAGACTACATCAAACTCTTTTTGATAGCGGTACTAATCGGCATTCCTGTTTCATGGTTTGCCATGAACAGTTGGCTCGATAATTTTGCCTATAAAATGGAGATTGGCCCCGGGGTATTTATTGTTGCGGCATCAATATGCCTACTGATCGCATTGAGCACGATTAGCTGGCAGTCCGTACATTCTGCCCTCAGAAATCCTGTAGACTCCCTGAAAGATGAATAATAAAGCAATAATATAGAGACAGAATAAAGCCAGAACCATCAAAAAAATATAATTATTGATTGAAAGAAATGGTATCGTGTGTAAATTAATGTAAATTGAAGCCCCCATTCAACCAAAAAATACACCTATTCTGATGATACCGTTTTCTAAAGTTCAGCTTTTGTTCTTTCTCTCCGTACCATTTATTGTTACTACAGTTAGCGTTGCTCAAAATGACACTGAGATCTATGTGTTTGATTTGAACAATGATGGCACGAACTATTCAATTTCAGACCCGTTTAATGTTACTTATCAAAACCCCGGGTATGATAATCAACCTCACTTTCTGCCTGATGGATCTATGTATTACGTATCAACACGTGACGGTCAAACCGATGTTGCTCAGGTGGAATTTCAAGAGTACTCCTGGAGCTGGCTCACCTGGACAGCAGGTGGAAGTGAATACTCTCCAACCCCTATCCCAAACAGCCAGGATTTTTCCTACATCAGGCTAGATACCAGTGGTCAGCAGTTGCTATACAGGCATGATCATGCCACTCAGGAACCACGGGTATTGGTAAAAGGCCTGAAAATTGGTTACCATTGTTGGTTTGATGAAAACACATTGGCAGTGTTTGTATTGGGAGAGCCGTCCACTTTGCAGATTTGTAATATTACAGATGGCGAATGTTTACCTAAGCATTCTAATATCGGAAGGTCACTTCACCGGATACCTAACACTTCCCTGCTCAGTTTTATAAGCAAAGAGCATGAACCCTGGCAAATCAAATCTTATGAGCCGGTGGCAGGAACTACCCACAAGATCATTAATGTGGTTGGTAGCTCAGAGGACATGTGCTGGGCCTCAGACGGCACATTGTTTATGGGCAGTGACAGCGTTCTTTATAAATTTCATGCAGCTTTTGACAAAGACTGGGTAAAAGTGGCTGACCTTTCAGAATTTGGTTTATCAGGCATCACCCGCCTGAATATTAACCCTGATGGCAATCAAATCGCCATAGTAGTCAACCAGTCTCCTACTGCAGAAAAATGAAACAAAAAGAGGCTGCACCCATTGGATGCAGCCTCTTTTGTTTGTCTTTATCAGTAGCTATTATTCTTTAATAATCTTGCTGTTGATCACTTCTCTTTCCGTTTTCATGGAAATGATATACGCTCCCTGAGGAAGTCTTGACATATTAATCCGCACATTCGAATCCACTGACTCTATCTCTTCAATAACAACGCCTGTTAACGTCATCATTTTGAGGCTATAGCCTTTCGCTTCATCTGCTATGGCTATTTCGACCATGTCCTTTACAGGGTTTGGTGTAGCTACGAAATATGCCTTTGGCCCTTCATTATCAAGCTCTTCCGCGTTTCTTAAATTAGCAAAAGCTGTATTGGCCAATGTGTTGGTAATATTTACGGTATAATCCTCAACCTCTCCATAGGTGAAAGTACCACATGAAGAAGGTGCTGCATTATATCTCATGGATACTCTCATTCGGGTACTTCCCAAGGCAGCAGATGATGGGATATTCAAAGTACCAGACAGAGTTCCGCTGCTGCTGGATGATCCGCTGACCATTTCTTCTCCCGAGTCTGCAAAGTCTCCATCCTGGTTAAGGTCTATCCATACTTTCCAGTATTCGGTATAGCTGGAGCCGGAGAAGCCTGCACTAAAGTTAATAGTATGAGAACCTCCACGGGTAAGATCAGTGCTCTGGCTGGTGAAATTACCATATCCGCCATTGGCACCTGTTGCATTATTAATTGACCCTACAGCCACGAGGTCTATCCATTCGTAGGTAACATTGTTGCCACTGGAAGTACAATATGTAACAGGTGTCTGTGTACTGAAAGTTACAGTGCTCGCAGTTGACTGATTCCCTGCGGCATCTTTTGCCCTAACCGAAGCAGTGTATGAAGTTGAAGCAGTAAGGCCGGTAAGGTTGTAACTGGTGCTGGTGGTATTACCTACAAGCGAACCTCCCAAATAAACATCGTAGCCGGTAACTCCTACATTGTCCGTAGATGCAGTCCAGCTCAGTGTAGCACTTGTTGTGGTGATCCCGGAAGCTGTCAATGAACCCGGAGCCGTAGGGGCCTGAGTATCTCCGCTTCCTGTCTGGATGTTCACCGTATAATCTTCCACCTCGCCATAGCTAAAGCTTTCGCACGAAGTAGGTATACCATTATACTTCATAGAAACACGCATTCTGGTAGCTCCATTGGTAGCTCCTGACGGCACGGTAAAGCTACCACTCACCGGTGAGTTTTGTGTAGCAGACTGTGTCCATACCTGCTCTCCGGAATCGGTAAAATCTCCATCACGGTTATAGTCTATCCATACGCTGTAGCCTTCGTTATACAATGTACCTGTCCAGGTAGGTGTAACCGAAATTGTGTATGAGGTATTTTTATTCAGGTTGGTTGAAATAGATGTAAAATCGGTATAACCACCACTGCCGGCTCCGGAATTATTATTAATGGAACCAAGTGTAACATTGCTGATGTATTCATCGGCTACACTATTGCCGTTTGATGAACAGTAATTTAGCTGCACGTCGGTAGTAGTAAAGGTTACAGAACTGCTGTAAGCAGAAGTAGTACCATCACTACACTTACTTCTTACCTGAGCTTCATACTGAGTAAGCGGTGATAGGCCGGTGATGCTGGCAGAAGTACCTGAAACGGCAGTTGTGGTCCAGCTAGAAGTACCGGTCTGACGATACCTTACGTCATAAGTAGCTCCGGGCACAGCATTCCAGCTTACTGTAGCTGATGAAGAGCCAATATTGGATGCTCCAAGTCCGGTAGGAACAGTAGCCGTACAGCTTACGGTACCGGTAACACCGGTTACGATCAGGGTATAATCCTGGCTACCACCGGAAAGTGACCCTTTGTGGGTAACTGTAATAGTGTATGAGCCGCTGGCACCGGATATGTCAACTCTCTCATACGGATCTACGTTGTTATCCCCTTTTCCATTCGAGTTTACACCTGTCAGGCGGTAAGGGTTGTAGGTAGTACCACCCTGAGTAACCCTGAGGTCAAGGTCATTGACCAGCACGGGTGTAGTAAGGTTGGTTGTACCGGTGTTAGCAGTACCCGCAGGGTCTGTCCAGGAGATAGAAGCTAATAGCGGACTGGTACCATCTGAATTGACAGTAATAGAGTATGACTGGCCTGCACTTAGTGTCAGCTCCTCTATTCGCGAAGCGGTGCCATTGGCAGTAATAGCCTGTGCAGCAGCTTTGGCATTCAATAAGCCCCAGCCGTATACAGCATCAGGACCAGCAATACCTGCATCATCTGCAGTGTGAAGTGCCAGACCTTTAAGGGATGCTGCACGCATAAAATTACCATTAACGTTATTGTAGTGCTGCTGCAATAACAACAATGTACCTGTCACGTTGGGCGATGCCATGGACGTACCGGTGATTGAGTTATAAGCAACATCACTGTTGTCATACGTTGAGTACACACTTGTACCATTTCCGGTAATATCCGGCTTTATCCTCAGGTCATCTGTAGGGCCTTCGCTACTGCTGCTGTTGATCGTTACACTGTTCAGTGTACCATCAGTGGCTACGCTTGCATCCTGGCCGTTGGCAACTACCATATTGTTCTTACAGGTAGAGTGGCCGCTGAGCTTGTCAAAGGAAGAATTTCCGTTAAGAGGAGCTCCATTTGAAGAGTTGTCATTACCGTCATTACCGGCTGCTACTACCATAAGGTAATATGGCGAATTGTACATCAGGTTGTCCCAGTCTCTTGACTCATCAATATAGGCACCAAAATACCAGTCAGGTATTAAGCTGGCCCTGTATCCATATGAGTGATTAGAAAGGAGCATACCGTTAGCTGCCTCGGCAGTGGCTTCAGACAGGTCATTGTTCCATTCATGGGTCAGCGCCTTGGCCTGTGGCGACATACCTTTGGCATTGGCCTGAACACCTGACGCCACAATAGTACCTGTAACGTGCTGGGCATGGAAACTATTACCATTTAGAGCGGTAACGCCGTCATTAATGGTCACCCTGTTGTTGCCACCTGCACCATCAAATTCCTGGTGAGTAGGTCTCGTTGGGCCACCGTCCCAGACATGGGCAGTCATGTTTTGTCCATTTACATTAAGCCCGAGGGTTCCGCCAGAGTGAAGGTGATTGGCCCTGGTTGAACGTGCCGCACTTACATTGTACACTGTGTAGTAAATGGGTTTTCCATCTTTGGAAACGGCAATCAGCTCATCAAAAGAACCGTCTCCGTTAGATTTCAGTACTTCCCAGCCCTTCTGAGCTGCCATTTGCAGGGCATTCTGCTTGGCAGTTAAAGCCTTCTGGCTATATTCTTTCTGTAATTCGGAAAGGCGGGTTTTGTCGTACCTGCTACTGATCTTTTGCTTCTCTGTGGGAGTTTGGGCAAAAGCCATAGAAATTGAGAATAGGAAAATGGGTAACACCACTTTCCAGTGTTTGGTTTTTGTTTTCATTGGGTTTAGGTTTAATGGTTGAAGCCATAAGTTAGAAAAAAAGAGGCGATTTCCAATGTAAGAATACCTCCCCCAAACCTAAAACGCCCTGAAAAACCTTATGTAACCAACTGTTATTCAGACAATAACAGTTAAAATAAAATTATTGTGTTATCCGGCACTTTTTTTTCTGTCTGCCTCCTTCTTCATAGCCAACCTGAGGAAGAAAATGAAGCCACCCACTACAGTGCCTACAATAAGTATCATAGAAATAATAGCTGCTGTACTCATGACTTGTTTTTTACAAAGGTGTTATACAAATATTTATTCAAAAGCAATCCTGCAATAATAACCAGTCCCCATTGGGTAATTATGGATGCATTGCTGTACACATCAAAAACATTCCAGTTTCCATTTTCATCGAACCATGGATTTTTAGAATAACCCTGAGACATCCACCAGTATATAAGGATAACCCCAAAAAACACATTAAAGATTAAAGCAATTGCAAAATACTTTGAGGGTACATTAAAGTCAGAATCCGTATCGATGTAGTCCCTTTTAAATTTGGAAACTCCATACCGTAGAACGGCAATAATGATGAGCAGCCCTGAAACAATAAGCCCTATCCCCCAAACCCAGTCCTGATTATTGAAGAAGTCGAGCGAGTATGCCGATGGAAAGCCAAAAACGATACAGAAAGCGCCAGCCCTGATTGCAGCTGATGTTCGTGTAATCCCCATATCTCTCAGGTTACTGATAAATAATTCCAGCATGGGTAACAGCGAGCTGAAAGCGGCAAGAAAGAAGGCCAGAAAGAATATAAAGGAAAGTATGGCTCCACCATTGACCGTGGCAAATAACTTCGGTATAATGGTAAAGGTTAGTGCCTGATTACCACTTTGTAAGTATGAGATTGCCTCTCCCTCACTGGCTGCCAGGGCAAAAACTGCCGGCAATATTGCCATTCCGGCCATCAGGGAGGCCGTATTGTTACCAAACCCTCCAATGAAGGTGTTTAGTACCACGTCCTCACTCTTTCTGGAATAGGATGATATAGTCATGATCAAACCCCACCCTGCTCCTGTTGACCAGGCGGATTGGGAAAGTGCCTCTATCCAGATTGTCGGGTTTGAAAAATGCTTGATATCAATAAAGAACATGTATTCCAACCCTTTGTACCCGTTCTCCATATTCAGGGCCATAATGGTGATCACCAGCAGAAGGGCGAATAAAGTAGGGATCAGTATTTTATTGGCTTTTTCCAGACCATTTTGTATCCCTTTAATGAGTACGTAAATGCCAACGATAACAGCAATTATGTACAAAATGATAGTCCAGGTATTGTTATTGGCAATTGAGTCCCAGTATTGATCCAGATACGCAGGGTTGGCAGCAAGTTCGTCAGCAATGGTGTTGCCTCCACCAATAAAAGCCCAAAGATTCTGAGTAGACAACCCGAGGTACTGCAAAGCCCAGCCTGTAACTATGGCATAGTAAAAGGCAATACCCAATGTACAAAGGGTAATAAAAAAGCCTCCCCATGTCATACCCTTCCCTCCTATTTTTCCATACGAGCCGATTACGCCAAGCTTATATTTTTTACCTATGGAAAATTCGGCCATCAATAATGGGATAGACCAGATTAACAGGAAAACAATCCAGAGGATAAGGAATGAGCCGCCGTACTGACCGGCAAGCCGTGGAAACCGCCAAAGATTACCTGCTCCTATGGCCATGCCTAAAGAGGCCAGTACTATACCCCAGCGATTGCTAAATTGCTCTTGCATATTATTGGTTTAATGTTCGTAAACGTTTGCACACGAGCGGCTAATTTAATAATTAGAATATAAACGCTATCATTTCTGCCATTTTTTGAATGTAAGCGGGTAAAAATGTATTACAATTTCAACCTTTTGACGATTTCATTTGATCAATCGACTCGTACAGCCTATCTGCATTTTTCCTTGAACAAAGCAGGTGTAGCGTCTCCATGATTGAGTTATACTCATCTATGGACATCATAACCGTTCCTTTACCAAGCCTTCTCTTAATGAGAAAAACTTCGTCGTCATCTTCAACACGATCAAAATATCTTTTAAGTCCAGTCTTAAGTTCTGAATAGGTTACAGCAATCATCTTTTAACTTTCCTTTTACAAAATCAACTCGTACCACTCAGTGTTTTACGATATATACCTCACAAAAAAGCTACTCCTCCAAAAGCTCCAAAATAGGTTGCCCGGTAGCTGCACTTGGAAGTTTAATGCCCAACATCATGGAAAGCGTAGGTGCTATATCTGTAACCGGGTGATACCTGTAAGATTCCCCTTTTTTAATGCCTGTCCCATACCATAGCATAGGCACATGGGTATCGTAGGTAAATGCAGAATGGTGTGTAGTACCTGTTTTATCCCAACTTCTGAACCAGCCGGGCTGAAGACTGAACAATACGTCGCCAGACCTTTTCTGATGATAGCCTCTTGCCAAAAGTCCTTTGATACCTTCGGCACCATAATCCATCCAGTTAATAGCATAGGCCGGGTAGCTCTCTGCCACTCCATCCAACTGCATCAGGTAATGCGCAACAAACTCCTGGGCTTCGTGCAGCGGTACCTTTTTCTCAAGCATTAGTGCTCTGTTAAAGAAAACCTGCAGGTTACTGAAGTTTTCTACCCAGTCCCCTTCACCATATTTCGAACTCAGGATTTCTTCCACTTTCTGCTCAACATCCTCAGTAAAATAACCGGCCGGCACTTTATTATCTATCAGATATTGAGGCACTTCAGCCACCGCATGGTCTGCCGTGAGAAATATGACATAATTGCCTTTACCTACTTTTTGGTCAAGGGTAGCGATCAACTGCGCGATGTTTTTGTCCAGCCTCAGGTAGGTATCTTCAAGCTCAATGGAGTACGGGCCAAAATCATGACCTATGTAATCTGTAGACGAAAAGCTGACCGAAAGAAAATCGGTGTACTCACCTTTGCCCAATTTCTCTCCTTCAATAGCTGCCAGGGCCAGTTCGGCAAGTATGTCATTGCCAAACGGTGTAGCTGCCAGGCTCTCATAGTTGCCTTTATTTTTGGATAGATCGTAAGGAAAAACTGCGTCACGGTCACCTATCGGCATTTCATACTTTGATTTATCCGGGTCACTGGCAGTGTAGGTTTTAATATCATACAGAGGTTCCCATACCAGAGACAGGTAATGATCTGCCCGTTTCTTGTTGTTAAACTTCTCTACCCAGGCAGGAAGCTTTTCTTTGTAATAGGTACTGGTTATAAAATCACCTGTTTCTTTATCGTACCAGTACGCTTCACCGAGATGGCCCGCCGGAAAAATTGCACCCCTGTCTTTGATCGAGACACCTACTACTTTGGACTGTTTTTTTGTAAACAACCTGAGTTCATCGGTGATTGTAGTCGACAGCAGGTAGTGTGGCGACATTTCACCACGGGCAGAGCTACTGCCTACGGTGCGTTGTGTTTTATCATCGGTGCAATAAACCATGTCTTTCAACTCTTTATTGTACCAGTTATTGCCAATGATGCCATGAATACCCGGAGTAGATCCCGTATAAACCGAAGCGTGTCCCGGTGCTGTATAGGTGGGCACATAATTGAAATGTGCATTTTTAAAAGCGTACCCATCTCTGGTTAGCTTGTTAAAACCATCTGTGCCAAACCTGGACTCAAAACGGCTCAGGTACTCCTGGCGCATCTGGTCTACAATAACCCCAACCACAAGCTTAGGTTTTTGAGTTTGTCCTTCGGCAACAGCTCCCAGATTGAGAATGAGTACAAGCAGCAATAATTTTTTCATTTGTCTGATCAATTTCTAGTTAATGAGGGGTAAGTAGGCATATCCAATACGCACAATATTAGTAAAATAGAACGGAATAGCCCTATGTTCAGGTACAATCAGTTGTCACAATATATCAGCGGATAATCTTCGGTTTCAAAGGTTTGCTTGCGGATGGGGTTACCATCTTTGTCGTAATAGATAACCACATAAAGGTCTGCCTCTGCAATATTTTTTTCGGCAAAAAATACCGGTTCCGTTTCAGTGCCCACGTTGATCACATCATTATAGGTTGCTGAAATTATCTGGCCACGACTACTGCCCAGCACACCATAGCCAGACTCCCTGAGCACGATAGCTATCTGCTCACCTGCTGCCTGTCCTGCGAATTGCAGGGTTTTTATTCCTTCGTCAATAATTTGCTGCGATTTGAAATTGAAAAGCGACCACTGGTATCCGGTTTTAACCAACGCTACACTATCGCTCCAGTACCTGATATCATCGTAGGTAAAATCGGAAAGCTGCTTGTTTCCCTTACTGATCAGGCCCAGCTTTTCCTTTTTTGTAGCAATAAACACTTCGTTATTATAGCGGTGTATATTTTTCTCATATTCTGCGGGTATAAATATGCCTCTTTCCTTATTGTAAAGTCCGAATTTCTTATTGCGAAGCAAAGAAACAAAACCATCCTGATAGTTGGCGATGGCATCATATTCTGTTCGGAGCAACACCTCTGCACTGTCGGATAGCATACCTTTCCTGCCTCGCTGTGAGATTATAATATAATGAGGCCCCAGTGCTTTAGCTTCATCAAAAGAGCCGCTGAAAACCCGCTGCCCCAGTTGATTGTAAATACTCTTTTTCCTTCCATCGTCCACAATGAGGTATTGGGCAGCATTTAAGGACGAGAGTAAAGTGACTTTTTCATTCGCGGACAAAAGCAACGGTTTTTCCCTTGTGACTACAGCAACAGAATCATTTTTATACATTACTGCATAGGCATCACCCATTAAACTCAGGGAATCCAGGTTCCTGCCTCGTAAGGTATAGCTTTCCATATCATAGAGCAGCCAGTTTTCTTTATTCTTTAATGCCACCCAGGCTTCATTTACGCTGGCCTTAAAGGCAGGCTCCTTATCTATCGGCCGGTAATTTTCATTCAGCACGTAGAACTGGCCGTGCTTATCGATCAGAAAACCCTTCTTTAATATTTTAATTTTCTGGTCAGCGAAAGGTATGATCTCATTGAGCCTTGCATCTATAATGGTTTCGCCCCCTTTTGAACTCATCCAGATCTGGTTATCGTTTACCAGTTCGAAATCATCATAAGCCTTTCCCGGATCGAACTTTTGGTTATCCACAGAGGCCACCAATGCGTTTATATTTTTTACATATATCTGGTCTTCTTTTTCCAGGATGATGAATGCCCCCTGAGATAGAATGTCCGTATAACTGTTGCCCGTTATTTCCCTGCCCGAAACAGTTCTTAAACCCCACAGGTCGTTCTTTTTGAAAGCTATCAATGCCCCTTTGATCAGCCGCGCATCCTGATATTCAACAGGCAATACGATTCTTCCCGATTTGTGAACTATGCCTGTTTTATCCTCATGGCTAACTTTTAGTAAACCGTAGCCCAGGTTGGTAACCTGAGTGTACCCACCCTCATAGATCACTGTATTATTAGGGGTAATTATTTTATCACCGGCAAGCAAATAATCACGGTCAATGCCACCGCAAAGCTCTGCTTCAAAAATACCGGCAAAGGATGGTGGAATTATGGTATTACCATACATATCCATGAACCCATACATCCTGTTGTCCATGATGGGAATGAATGTACGGCCTTCCAGGGTGATGACCCTTGCCAGGGAATCTGTCACCATAGATTTTGGAAGGTACTTCCCTTGCTCTTTAAGCACATGATACAAAAAATCAACGGCTCTCGGCCTTACCCGGCTTCGGGGAAACTGTTTGATAAAATTGATATAACTGTCAGCATGGTTATCGGCTGTCATCACCTCGTAAATATTCACTTCGGCTTCCGTGCGGTATGGTGTATCAGGGTTTTCTTTCAGGAATTTAAGGTAGCTCATCAACTTTCCATCAGCCGTACTTTTGCTGAAATAGAGCTTTTCGTACCGCTGCCTGGCCTCCTCTACCTGCTCTGCATCCGGATATTTTTCCATAAAGAGCTGGTAGCTTTTATAGGTATTTTCTGCTTTGGCCGAGGCGTAGGCCAAAGCATTGCGCAGACTTCTGGCTTTTGGAACCTGCATGGAAGTATTATAATTGGCTAAGAAATATATAAAACCTGCCTCAGTGTTTGTTTCCAGCGCCCTTTGAAAAGCTATGCTGTCAATCCGTGCCTTTAACTGCTCCAGGGCTGTACTGTCGATCCCGGCATTTATGTGCTTGCTCTTTGCTCTTTCCCCCAGGCTATCGTAGGCTATCCGAGCTTTGAGGATATAAAAATGGGCTGAGTCAATTTGTGGGCGTTTATTTGCGGTATCAATGAGCACCCTGGATCTTGCGTACAAAGAGGCCGGAAGTAAGCTGTCTTTCTCCAAAGCCTTATCCACCAAAGCGGCCGACCTGACCCAATTACCTTTTTCCAGTTGCTTTAAAGCCCTCTTGGCTAACCCTACCTGACCGTAAGCCGTGTGTACAACAACAAATAATATAAAGCTGATTAAAATGCGCATGCTCAAATAATGAACACGAATATGCCCATTTTTAAATAAAAAAACATTTTAAGAGGCTTCAATGCTCCGATTTTTATCAGAAAATATAAAGGGCAATGAATAAGGTGTTTGGTTGTCGTGGGTTTGGAGTTTTTGCCAGGATCAGGATGGAATGGTTATTTGGTAAAACACGCAACGATGGGCTAAGTTTGTTTGCATCGCTTCGATTCCCAGGCACTGAATCTCATGCCGTATGGGAATACCTTCAATCACAAGTCGTAAAAAGAAGTTTAATTTAACTCTTTTAATGATCTAAAATTGTTAAATAATCGTCATTTTGTAGAAAGCATTTTGCGTATGTCAACTGTAAAACTAAAGGAATCACTTCACAAATTGATCGACAGGATAGATGATGAAGATTTATTGAATGCCTATCTAAAGATTATTGAGAAGGGACTTTCATCTTCTATTGACCCCATTGCGGGCTATACTACCAAAGGTGAGCCTATCACGAAATCAATATTAGTGAAAAGAGTAAGGTCAGCATCTGCAAGAGTTAAATCAGAAACTTTCACTGGCCAGGAAGATCTGGAAAAAGAATCGGAGAATTGGTAGGTAAAAGATACTAGCTGGTTGTTTTGATCAACAGACAATAACGGATTGAGTTGTTTATGAAGCCCATTCTAGCCAATTTCGACCTACAGGCCTTTGCCGAGTAAGGTGATACGACATCAGCCAATGCTACAGAACAGTAAAGCTTTACCAAACTTTTGGAAGTTTAGTAAAGCCGGAATTTAGCTCTGTAAGCTGCCATTATAAAAATAAATTTACCAACCGAAAGTTAATGAGCGCATGGAGTCTGGTACCATAACTGAATAGCATTAAGCCCCTTGCCGGTCAAGACATAAAAGAAGGGGCCGGTCATACAACCAGCCCCTAAAACTAACCCGTAAAATTAATCAACCTTAGAGAGTTACTCTTGTACCAACAACCTTTTGGTATTTCCATCCACTTCGAGTACATAAATGCCGGGTTTTACTGATCTCAGGTCTACCCTGATATCATTTACGCCTTCATTAAGCTCTACATGCTGTTGGTAAACAGTAGCCCCAGTACTATTGACAACGCGGAGTTTTACTGCTTTAGCCTTTCGAAGGCTATAAATTTTAATATCTACATAGCTTCTGGCCGGGTTAGGGTAAAGGTTAAGCCCATCAGCTAGAGGTTCTCCGCCACTAAATGCAGAAGTAGCTCCGTTGCATGGCCCCAGGTTGGTCCACCAGCCGTAGTATGGAGGCCAGTAGATGCCATCGATCTGGGCTTCGTACAGGTATCCGTTGTACACTACTCTGTCTCCGGTATTATATAATTTTCCATTCTGATAAGGAGACACACCGCTGCATCCTCCACCATTATCTCCACTTTCAGTAGTGAATGTAACAGTTGCGTAAGGCGCTGACTGCCCGTTAGAGCAGGTGTAATTGATACGTACATCATAAGATGTATTGGCTGCCAGTCCGGTAAACGGCTCACTGTTGGAGCTTACTGTTTCGGTAGTCCAGGTAGATTGTGAGCTTCTCTTGTAACCAAAGTTATAACTGCTTACCCCTGATACTGCATTCCACGAGATTTGGGCTGAATTGCTGGTAATTTGAGAAGCGGCCAGTCCGGTAACGGCATTGCAGCTACCTCCGCCACCACATGGGCCGATCTCTCTCCAGTACGCTGAGGTTGGAGGCCAATAGTAAATATCATAGAGGGCTTCGTATATTTTATTGTTATATACTACCTGGTCACCGGCATTATAGTAGGCCGACTGGCTCCAGGCCGGAAGTCCGTCGCAACCTCCGCCACCATCAGACTCGGTATTAAAGCTGGTAGAGGCATACTCAGAAGGATCACCATTGCTGCAAGTATAGCGTACTCTTACATCGTAACGGGTACCTGCACTCAGCCCTGACAGGCTTCTGGAAGTGCCATTTACAGTAACACTGGTGTAAGATGATGCACTGGCAGCTTTGTATTGTAAAGTGTAGGAACTAACTCCCGAAACGCCACTCCATGATACAGAAGCTGATGTTTGCGTTATGCTACCTACTGACAAACCTGTAACCGCATTACAGCCAGGGTTATCAGACTCTGTGGTAAAGGATGTTGTAGCATAGTCAGCAGTAGAACCGTTAGAGCAGGTGTACCTGGCCCTTACGTTGTACGTAGTGCCGGCTGTTAAGCCTGTAATTGTCCTGCTGTTGGCATTTACATTCAGCGTAGTGTACGTGCTGCTTGTGCTTGGCTTGTATTCAAGTGTATAAGCGCTTACCCCTGAAACGGCATTCCAGCTCACTGTAGCACTGGTAGTTCCTATCTGGGAAACGGATAAGCCCGTAAGAGCATCACAACCTCCACCACAATTGCCGCTGAAGGCGCTTCCAACACCTACCGCGTGCATGGCATCCGTAGCCGCAGCCTCCTCGCATGAACCGTTTCCATAGAGGTCACGCGCTGCATTGATTACAGCCGTTCTGGCTGCGGAGTAACCGGATGATGCTGTTAAGTACCTTGTCAAAGCTCTGTAAGCGATCTGGGCTGCTTTTTCAATCCCAACGCCACTTACACTGAATGAGCTGCCATTATCATTTGTACCACTTCCACCTTCGGCAGTCAGGTAGTACCAGTAGTTCAGTACGCCACTGTTGGTATGCACACCGCCGTTGTCTCCGCCGGAAGTGCTGGCCCAGTAAGTACCTCTGTAGGTATCGGGCTGACGATGACGGTTGGGATTGCTCATAGACCGTTGGAAAGCAATATACTCTCCAACAGTCCACTTATCGCCAACATTTGCATAGTGCTCTGCATAAGTTCCGAAAATATCACTAAAGGCTTCATTAAGTGCACCTGACTCACCCTGATAGATCAGGCCGGCAGAGGTGGCTGTAACACCATGGGTAACTTCGTGCGCCACCACATCCAAAGAGGTAAAAGGTGTACCGCTGCTGCTGTTGCCAAATGAAGCGGTTCCGTTTTGCCAATAGGCGTTGTTGTTTACCTGAGGGTTGTTAACTACAAAATTGATCTTAGAGCCTCTGTTGTCATATCCGTTCCTGCTGAATTTCTCTTTGTAGTAATCCCAGGTAACTTCAGCGCCCCAGTACACATCTATATAGTACTTGGCATTTCCTGTACCTGAAAAGGTAGAAGATGTGCTGTAGTACGGGCTGTTGTTGTTGTAAAGCTGGAAATTCCTGTTTCCGGTTTGTCTCGCATAGTAGTAGCTTCCGCTCTGATCTACCGTGATGGACTTGGCTCCATAGTAACCTGTATTGGCCGTACCGTTTACCAGGGCATCATGGATCAGGGATTCTTCGAATACAATTTTTCCGTTGGCTGCATCCACGTATACATTTTGCTCTGTATAAGGTTCAACCGCAAACACATCGAACCGGTAGGTCAGTGTAAGCTTGCCGGCATCCAATTCATTATCGGTAGTAATATAAACCAGCTCACCTTCCGGTTTGTCATAATTAATGTCTCTGTGGTTTTCATGCTTTCCGGCTTTTACCTGCCGGGCTTCTTCGGTTTCCCAAATATAGGTTCGGGCATTTACATGCTCCAGTGCTCTTCTCAAAGCTGCAGTCTCTGACAACGAGGCTGACTTTTGAGCAGATACGGGAAGCTGCTTGTACCACTCTCCATTGGCGGTAAGTACTTTACCGTCCTTCACATGCAGCAAAAGCATAGAATTGGCTATAGCAATATTATTAAAGGTTTGCCTTACTCGGTAGTGGGTGATCCCCAGCTCATCGGTTTCTACATTGAGAACTTTAATACCGTAATCAGCATTGGCTTTATAATTCTGCCGGATAAATGATTCAACGCTGCCAAGTGCCGGCGTTTTTTCAAATTCTGTAAAGTGCTGGAATAATCCTTTCTGCTCGTACCGGCTCACATCCTGAGCATTAGCCATTCCCAGGCTAAATAATAACAACAATGTGAGAAGATGAGCATTCATCTGTCTCATAAACGTTCTTTTCATATGGGTATTTGGTTTTAGGTTTGAAAATTAAATACCCTCCAAGGTGTGTATTCTGGCTAAACAACAGCGCTAAAACTGTACATGGAAATAAGGTCGTTTTGTTTAGAAGGGGTCGTTTTGTTTACAAAGGGGCCGCTTTGTTCAAAATTCAACCTTTGACCTTGTTGTTTCTCAGGAAGTCGGACGGTGAAATGCCGAAGTAGCTTTTGAAATACTTCCTGAAATTTTTAGGGCTGTTATAACCTATTTCATCGCTGGTCTCATTGATGTTATAACGACCTGACTTCAATAGTTTGGCTCCTTTGCGTACCCTCATCACATGAATAAACTCTTTGGGAGAGTAATTGGTCAGCGCAGGGAATTTCAGGTAAAGCAGCGACCGGCTGACCTTAAGTTTATCTGCCAGGTCGGCCACATCGAAGTAAGGATCGGCCATGTGGGCATTCACAATTACCATAGCCCTTTTCAGGAGATCAGAGTCCGGTGAGTTTTGTACTGCCTCATCAATGTTGGCCATGGAGTCGGAAAACATAGCTTTCAGGCTGGCCCGAGAGCTGATCAGGTTTTGAACACTTGCCAGCAAAACTGATTTGTCGCAGGGTTTGGACAAGTGCAGGTCGGCACCCGCTGTCAGTACCTCCACTTTTTTGGAATCCGAGGCAAAGGCCGTAAGCACTATGATAGGAATGTGGCTGGTCATCTCATCTTCCCTGATCTCGCGAATGAGTGCATGACCGCTTTTTCCGGGCATCGAAAGATCCGTGATGATCAGGTCGGGCAATTTGGTTTTGGCCAGCTCAACGCCATCAATCCCTGACCTGGCATCAATTACCGAATAGTATTCTGAGAGGATGCTGCATATATAGTTCCTGATCTCCTTATTGTCTTCCACCACAAGCACTTTGGCTCCTTCGCTGGGTTTAAACTCTTTATTGAATCGTAGCAATGTCCGCTTAAGGTGATGCTGCAACCGGTACTTAAGGAGCTGATCGCTTTGGAAATGTGATGACCCTTTATAGAGAAATAACGAAAAAGCAGTGCCCTCTCCTTTCACACTGTTAACACTGATCTCTCCATGATGCAGATTGACCAGCTTTTGGCTCAGGTGCAGCCCTATACCCGTGCTTTCAAAACCACTGGCTTCATTGATCGGCGGTTGTGAAAAGCTGCTGTCAAACACCTTGCCCAGGTCACTCTCCGCTATACCCATACCGCTGTCCTCCACAATGATTTGCACCGCATCGCGCCCTGCTGCTTGATAGCCGCAGTTGACACTGACTTTAATGCTGCCCTCGGCCGGGGTGAACTTAAAGGCATTGGAAAGCAGGTTGAAGATTACCTTTTCAAGCTGGTCTTTATTAAACCAGATCAATTCAAAGTTTTTATCCGTTTCAAATTTCAGATCAATATGGTTTTTCCTGGCCAGCTCTTCAAAAACCTGGCAGGTATCTTTCACGAAGGTGACGATGTCATGCTGCGCCACCATGAGTTTAAGTCCTTCCTTCTCCAGCTTCTTTACATCGATGAGCTCATTGGCCAACCGCTTGAGGCGCTGTGCGTTGATCTCAATCTTATCCAGATGTTTTGGGTTCAGTGCGTTGCCATTGGTTTTCAGGCTATCAATGTCGTTGAGTATGAGGGTTAGAGGAGTCCGGAACTCATGAGAGATATTGGAAACGAAGTCCAGCTTGAGATTTTGATTGATTCGAGCCACTTTTTCCAGTTCCAGTTGCTGCTTTAGCCGCACTCCCGCGAGCCTGTAGCGGTAATACCCGGCTACGATCAGGCCTGCCACCAGGCTGTACAGCACAAACGACCACCAGGTTTTCCACCAGGGGCCGTCAACTGCCATAGGTATGGATGAAGTGGCCAGCACCTCTCCTCCATGACGGATCACTCTTACATCGATTTTGTACTCTCCCGGACTGAAGTGGTGCAGGGAAATATGCGGACTTACGGGGTCTACGGGAAACCATTTCCCATCATCAATACTATACTCAAAGCTGATGCCGTCGTGCCGGTGATGTGTGGGGAAGCCTAGCAGAATATCTATCACATCATCTTCGTTGATTTCCACAACTGCCCCTTCTGTGAGGGTGTTTTTAACTAGCTTATCATTAACCAGTATATCTGAAATGATGATACTGCATGGAGCGTTGCATTGTCTATCATTTTCTGCCAACCTCCCGGGGTTGATAAATACCACTCCTTTATTGGTTCCAAAGAAAATATTGCCCTGACTATCCTTTCCTACGGAGCCATAATGAAAAAACGGCCAGCCTTTCGCTCCGGGCACCCTGTACTGATTGATCCTCCCAGTGGCAGGATCAAAAGAGAATATTCCCTGGTTGGTGCCCATCCAAAGCGTTTGGTGCTCATCTTCAATGATAGCATTGATCTTCTTGTTTTTGAAATATGTCTTTTCTCCAAACTCCACCGTCTTCCCTGTTTTAGGGTCATACTTATAGAGGCCTCTGTTAGTACCCAGCCAGTTGGCACCATCTGTGGCTATAACAGCATGAAAGACATAAACACCGTAGTTGTCCGGAAAAAGGTAATCATGACTGGTGTACAATCCATCTTTTACAATCCCGTTGACCCAATGACTAAAGAGAATGATGCTGCTGTCACTCAAAAAGTCACCATAGTAGATGGGCTTGTCCATCTGAAAAACACCTTTGGCCAATGAGTCCAGATGATTGGTAACCTCTCCGGTTTCAGGGTTAATTTTATTCAACCCTTCCTGAGTGGTGGCGTAGACCTGCCCCCGGGTATCTTCAAAAACATCATTAACAATAGATGAGGTTAATGGATCTGCATCACCGGGTGCATATATTTTAGGATACACTGTTTCACCTTGCAGAAAACGCCTGTACTGCGCCTCGGTATAATAGCATAGGCCTCCATATGTCGCTATCCATAAATTATTTTTCCGGTCAAAATGAATTTCACTTGTACTGTCGGAAGGAAGATTAAGCCTTTTACTGTTTTCCCCTACTCCTGACAGGTCAAAGGCGCCTTCACCCTGATGCTGCAGGTAGATCACTCCTTTGCCAAACGTACCCACGAGAAGCCCGTTTTTATTATCTGGCTTTACAGAGTATAAACTGGTCAGATTGCCGATATACTCATGCAGTGCTATAGTTTTGATCCCTTCTCCATTGATGGATGTGCTTTTAAGGCCATCGCCTATGGTGGCTATCCACAGTGTGTTATTTTTCACATAAATAGACGATATACCATCATCCAGAAAGTTGAAATCGGGAATGGATTCGAAAGAAATTGACTCAGGCTCCGGGTGCCGGCTGTTGAGGTGGATGCGATACATGCCCATACCGGTAACCGAAAAGTAGAGGTACCCGTCGGCAAAGGAGGCGGCAGAATAAGGCCTGATAGTAGGTATATCACCAAAGTTTAGCCCGGGAACCCTTTCCAGTCTTTGCTTATTCAGGTCGTAGATGAAAGGGCCTTCTGTCAGGTAATTGATCAAAAGCTGCTCTCCGGGTAGCTGTTGCAGGTTCTTCCCCAGCTTAAATTCATGCCGCTCATCTTTCAACGGATTATTGATCAGGCTAAAACTTTTCCACTGCCCGACCTCATTGGTTTTGCCATGAATTACGCCATAGCCTGCTACTGAAATGAACAGGTCGCGCCCTTTACTAACCAAAAACTCATTGACGATCAGGTTTTCACCAAAATAGCTGACATCAAAAGCCTGAAAGGTCAGCGGATTAAGGTCTGCATCAGTGGATACAAGATAAACACCGTGTAAATAAGAGATCAAGGCACGATTGTCACCCAGGTAGATGATATCCTCAATGGGCTTATTGATGGACAAGGGATGATCTATTTGCCGGCGAAGCTCCGGGTCATATATTTTTAACCCGTTTTTGGTGCCCAGCCATAACCTTCCGCCAGGCATGATGTAGACAAAATATACGGGTGAATGCCGGCCGGTGCTATCCGGCTCCAGCACGCGGGAGGCATGATACCCATCGAACTTTACCAGCCCGTTTTCAGTCGCCAGCCACAGAAGACCTTTCGCGTCTTCCTTGATGTCGTAGATATAATTGGACACCATGCCATCTATCTCCTTATATTCATTCCACACCGGCCTGATCTGGCTATGGGAACCAAAGGGAATCAATAAAAGCAGATAGGAAAAAATTAAGAATCTCATGATATTTCTAAGAAATGGGGCCTAAATGAGAAGAATACGAGGTAGAAATGTGCCTGAATAAGAACATCGCTTCCGTCATAAATTCAACAAAAAGCCCCTATGCAGACATTTAGAGCTATAAATACGCTATTTTATTAAGGTTTTCAAAAGGAATGAGCTTGTTTTTTAACCGATTCACAAATAGCACCTTATACTTCATTGAAGATTGGTTCCGCTGAACAGTTATATGGGCGGCAATAATTTGGTAACTAAAATTTATTATTATTAAGCTTATAGCATTATC
>NZ_SMLW01000108.1 GCF_009711405.1 Fulvivirga kasyanovii
CTGAATCTTTGGCTGTACCCGCTCTATGATGCCATCGCTCTCGCTGATCATTACCAGCTGACCTCCTCCGGGGATACCAAAGGATCGGTGATTACGGAAGCCTGCTTCACGAAGCTGATCCTCCCAGGAGGAGGCGCGTAGTATCGGGGAATGGGGCTCACGGCAGTAGCCGTCTTCATAGCGCCACCAACCGTCGGTCAAACCGAAGGTAAGGGTCGAAAATGACTGTACGCGGGTCAGCTCATTGAGTACCAGTAATCCGTTACCTTTCAGTAATTGCTTCAAATGGCACAGGCTACGGCTTATCGAACTTGTCGCATGGATCACGTTCGTGGCCAGGATCAGGTCGATGCTGCCTGACTCATAGCCCTGGGATAAGGGGTCCGTCTCGGCATTAAGCACGGAAAACTGCATGAAGGGGTAGCGGCTACCATAGGTGTCTTTTCCGTAGGCCGTGAAGCTGCCGGAAATATCTGTATAGTGGTATTCTAACTCTCCTCCAAAATCTGACAGGGCTTCAAGTACAAATTTGCTCGTGCCTCCGGTCCCGGCGCCTACTTCAAGGATATGAAGTGGCTTCTCATGACCTCTGCGCGATGCATAGTCTTTTACCAGGCCTGCTACCAGTTCATTGTAATGGTCTACAAGGGGGTTTCCTTTGTAGATCCCTTCTACCAGTGTTTTGCTGCCATCGGGGAACATGACAGAAACTGCTGTAACCTTTCCGGTCAGGATATCAGGGTAATGGGT
>NZ_SMLW01000346.1 GCF_009711405.1 Fulvivirga kasyanovii
AGTAATAGGTAATACGTTAAACCTCTAAGCTGGCAACCCATTGTATGGTACTATAAAAAATGTAAGTTAATGACGAAAATAAAGAAAACATCTACAAATTTTGCGAACAAACAGGCCCTGGAGAACGACTGCTTAGAAGTCTACACTTCAAACATTATAGGAGGACAATGGACACTGGCCATCTGCTGCTATTTGATCAATGGGAAGCTCAGGTATGGAGAATTAAAGAAGTGTCTGCCCAATATCACTGAACGGATGTTGGCCTTACAATTACGAAAACTGGAAAAAGACAGGATCGTTAAACGGACTGTCCACGCAGAAGTCCCGCCCCGGGTCGAATACGAGCTAACCCCGGTTGGATATGAGCTGAAACCCATAATCAGGGAGCTGGAAAAATGGGGGAAGAAGCATAAGAGATCAATAGAGCGAGTTGAAAAAACTAAGCCATGAGTATATTTCTTCTTATAGTATGGGTTTTTGTACTTGCTTTTTTCGCTATTATGCGGGGATGGAAAGCTGTTCTTCTGATGTTTTTAACAATTTTATTCAGCCTTGTTTTAGGTCTCTTGATTTTTTTAGGGTCATCCAATTTTTATCCTTGCCATCCGGATGAATGCAAACCGATGACACATGGACTAATTACGCTGTTCGTCACCCAGATTGGGTTGGGTATCTGGTACTATGTCAGGGTAAAAAAATGACCGAACGTTTAAAGCACACCCCACACCGGCCGCAACAAACCCAGCCGGCATGAGGCATGCAGATCAGTGGCAGTGTCTACTATGCTAAACAATAGCCGTTGACTTTCCGATTTTCTCATTGCTAGCCAATGCATCCCGGATCATCCCGATCTTCTGATGGGCAATTTCGTAGGCATCTTCTCCCAGGAACAAATGAACGGGAGGTGTGGCCTGCTCACTTACGTGGATCAAAGCCTCAGCAGCTTTATCAGGATCGTTGGGTTGCTGGCCGTCGATCTGGTTTAAATGCGCATGTTCCGAGGCTCTGGCAGATTTATAATCCTCAATCGGCCTGGCTGAGGTTTTTATCGAGCCTTTCGACAGGAAGTTGGTTCTGAAATATCCCGGGTACACCAAAGTTGCCTTTGCTTCAAAATCCTTCATCTCCTCTGCCAACGCTTCCGTAAAGCCTGCCATGGCAAATTTGGTAGAGCAATATACCCCAAAGCCTGCATAGCCACCGGAATAACCTCCAATGGAAGCAATGTTGAAGAAGTGACCCGACCTTTGCTGACGGAAATGGCGGGCAGCGTGGCGAATTACATTGAGTGGGCCAAATACATTTACATTAAAATTGTCTTTCACCTCGTCATCACTTAATTCCTCCAGTGACCCAACCAACCCAAAGCCGGCATTGTTGACGACTACATCAATCCCTCCAAAATGAGAGACCGTATTTTCAATGGCCTCTTTTACATTGCTGTCACTGGTTACGTCCATTTCCAGGGGTAGAAATGTGGCTGAAACATCGCCAATCTCATTAATCAATGACTCAAGTGAGCGGGTAGTAGCAGCAACGCGATAGCCGCTCTCCAGAAGCTTCCTTACCAGGGCCAGTCCTAAACCTTTAGACGCACCTGTTACAAACCATACTTTCTTCATACTCATAGTTTTTGTTTTTGATTATGGTACAAAGGTCGGTTCGCAGCTCACAAACTAATTATAATATGCAAATCCGAACTTATCAAAATCAAACATTTCTGAAGTTTGTAGGAGTGGTTTTGGTGTGCTGCTTGAAAAACTTGTTAAAATGGGTCACCTCATTAAAGCCCAGAGCATAGGCAACTTCTGATACATTCCAGGCGCTGTGTTTTAATAAGATCTTTGACTCTTGCAGAATCCGCTCTGAGATGATCTCTGAGGTTGATTTTTGAGTAGTGGCTTTTAATGCCCGGTTCAAATGGTTTACATGTATGGCCAACTGATCGGCAAAAGCTGATGGCGTGCGAAGATTTAACCGTTGTCGATTATCATCGATAGGGAACTGGCGCTCCAGCAGCTCCAGAAAAATGGAGGTGATCCTGCGTGAGGCGTTGGTCTCTTGCTTTTCATGGTTTGATGAGGGCTGCATTTTCATGGCTATATGCAGCAATTCAAAAACAAGTGTCCGCAGCACATCATATTTATGAGCATAGTCAGAGTCGATCTCTCTAAACATCCGCTCATATATTGCACCTATTTCATCAGCTTGCTTATCAGTCAGCTCGAATATTGGCGTTCCGTGAGGCTGGAAAAGTTCATACTGGTTCAGGTTGCCAAACTGATAGAAAAAGGATTCGGTAAATACACAGAAGTATCCGCTTTGGATTTTATCTATCTCTTCCCAATTATAGGGTATCTGAGGATTGGCAAACAGCAGCGCTTTTTTCTTTATTTCTATCACCTTGTCGGCATAATGAACCTTATTGTTCCCGATAATGAGGCTTATCTTGAAATAATTCCGCCTGCTGTAAGGCACGGGTTTGGCTCCCTGGCCAATGAAAGGAGCAAGCTTAAACACATTGAAATGACCGATTTCGGTACTAAGGCTGTCGGGCACCCAATTTAGCTTGTTCTTATAAAAATCTTCGATGCTCTCGGTCGGATTCATATTGCAAAGTTATAAAAATCAAACTTAATGCTTTGTTTGATTGATAAGTGAGTGCATTCATAGATATGAAAACTCTTCCTGATACTTTGGGACAGGCCACCGTTATTGGTGGCCGTCCTCAAATAATGTAAATTAAAAAAATAAGTATTTGCCTATGAGCTAATTAGCTCATAGCTTTCTCTGTATTTCGAAGCGAAACATCAAGGTTTGCCGCCTCTTTTTGCTGCTCTACCAGTCGCGCAAAGAGCCAGATAAACGGCTCTACCTCACCTTTTAACACACAAGAACCTTTGCTAATGCTGTGCAGCAGGCCTTGAACGTCTGATGCACGCAAAGCGGAGATCGTTTGGTGATCTTTAATAAGCAATGAGCAGCCGGGAAGTTCTTCTACTTCTTTAGCTCCCAGTGTTATCTCCCGATCATTGACTCTGAGCGTAACAGGCTTTTCGTGGTCGGGAAGATAGATGTTCACGGCAAGTTCCGGCGTCGGGTAGAGGGCATTGGCCACTGATTTGTTCAGGTAAGCCGCGAAGGTGTTGGCCCATTCGTCCACATCCGATCGCAAGGCATCTTGCTCCCTGGTGGCAGACCGGGCTGCCGCAAGCTGCTCATCAACTTCACGCTCCGCTTCGATAAGGGCTTGCAGGGTTTTATCCACGTCCTCTCGTGTGTGAGATGCCGAGCAAATAAGCCTGAGGCGGCCACGTCCGCTCTCCACGATCGGGTAGGTAACGGCTGATGTCTGAACGCCGCGCTTGTACATACCCTGTACAATGGCGTAAAGTTTGTCCTTGTCACTAAAATGCGGCGTAACGATAGGGCCGTCACCTGTTCCCAGGTCATAGCCCGCATCGGTAAATTGCTGGCGCATGTACCGGGTGGTGTCCCAGAGCCGTTCGCGCAGTTCGTCGTCAGACCGAAGGCGGCGCAGCGCAGTAAGTGCAGCGGCCATATCGGCAGGACTAATAGAAGCCTGGAAGATATACGCCCTGGCTGATGATTTCAGCAGGTCAACATGCTCCTCTCGTGCAGCTACCACACCTCCCAGGCTGCCAAGCGCTTTGCTGAGTGTGGTCATTATGAAGTCCACCTCTTCAGTGATGCCCTGCGCAGCACAGATGCCGGCCCCACGCTCTCCATAAAAACCGAAGGAGTGGGCTTCATCCACTAACACCAGGGCACCGTATTTTTTAGCCGTGCGCACGATATCAGCTACCGGTGCAGCACCTTCGCCCATGCTGTAAACGCCTTCGAGCACTACAAGTACGGAACGGTAAGGCGATACTTCCGATTTAAGGACTGCTTCCAGGTCAGCAGAATTGTTGTGCTGAAATGTTCTGATGGTTGCGCCACAAAGCCGGGCGCCGTCAACGATGGATGCGTGACAGAGCTGATCAATAATGACAACATCATTTTTACCCAGGAGCCCGGCAACAGCGCCTACATTTGCTGTGTAACCTGTAGGGAATAAACAGGCACTGGGTTTACCTACCAGCTCGGCAAATTCTTTTTCAAATTGCAGGTGGAGGTCAGTCATCCCGGAGGCTGCCGCAGAGGTTCCCATTCCTGTTCCGAATTGCAGCAATGCTTTGGATGATTCCTTAATAACTTCCTCATCACGGTTCAGGCCAAGGTACAGATTGGTAGTCCATATAATCGCTTCCTGCTCCTCATCGTTGTATGCATCGGATACCATGCCCCGGGTTGCACTTCCCGTGCGTAGCACCTTGCTGTATGGATTTCTGCGCTGATCATTGACCATGCGCATTACTTCCTGCACGAGCTTACTCTTGTCTGTAGCCGACCAGGCAGATGCTTTTGCCGCTTGAAATGTAGGGTGGCTGGACTGGATGTGTGCCTGAAATGTTGCGAGGGAGTCTGACGCTATTCTGCGCCCTTTCTTCACCGGTTCCTTATCCGTGCTGTTACCTGTAAGTTTCTGAATGTAACTGTCCAGGGTAGCAGGCGTAGGGTATTCTAAAAGCGCTGTTATGGGCAGTGTTAGCCCCAGTATTCCGGAAAGCCTGCTGCTCAGTTCTACTGTAGTCAGTGAGTCCAGTCCCATGCTGTCGAACGACTGGTCTGGCAGTACTTGTCCGGGGTCAGGAAAATTCAGGAGAGAAGCCACCTCGCGCTGAATGGTTGATAATATGGATACTTGCTGCTCAGTACCGGCATGGGTAGCCTCTGTATTTGAGACGGCCGACTGGTGAGCCTGAAGGCGGGCTTCTTTTAAGTTCTGTAACTTATTGCGGTCCAGCTTTCCATTGGGTAGTAGTGGCAGCTCTTTAAGATATATTACCATTTGAGGGACCATATACTTTGGCAGTCTCTGCGCCAGATGTGCTTTTACTTTTTCCTCCGTCACTGTCTTGTCGCTGCACACCACATATGCTGCCAGCATTTTCTGTCCAGCGCCCCCGTCTACGGCTGCCGCCGCTCCAGCGTCAATCCCCGATATCGATTCGAGTGCTGATTCAACCTCTTCAAGCTCAATCCGGAAACCCCTCACTTTAACCTGCTGGTCGACACGTCCGAGAAATTCTATTTCACCGTTTTCCGTTCTCCGGCAGAGGTCGCCTGTTTTGTACAGTCGCTGCTCAGGGATCTCGCTCTTGGGCTTCAGTGTTATAAATCGTTCCCTGGTGCGTTCTTCATCATACAGGTAGCCACGGGCGAGTTTGTTTCCTGCCAGGTATAGTTCTCCCTCAGCGCCATCAGGTACCAGGTTCATAGAGTCATCGAGAATGTAAGAGCGCGAGCCAGGTATTGATTTTCCTATGGTCACGGTTTGGATATCTTCAAAGATCTGTCCTGCCGTTGAAAACACGGTGTCTTCTGTAGGGCCATACAAATTAAACATCCTTGGAGTAGTATCCAGGGCGAAAAGCTTCTCTACAAGCGGCAGTTTGAGCGCTTCACTACCAAAGATGATAGTTCTAATCCCTTGAGGCTTCCATCCTGAGGAGATCAATGCCTGTATGGCAGATGGTACCACTACACAACTTTTGATAAGATTTGCTGATGACAGTGAAGGCAAATCAAGCATGTTGTTGGCCAGTACCACTGTTCCTCCCAGCGACAAGGTTCCCAGTATTTCCATCACGGAAGGGTCGAAACAGACTGAAGTTGCGGCCAGCATTCCTTTCAGGTCCTCATCGTCGAGCAAAGTGCCCATAACCCGGATCATCGCCACCACATTACGATGTTCGATAGCTACTCCTTTGGGGCGTCCTGTAGAGCCGGATGTGTAGATCACATACGCCAGGTCGCTTGCGGCAGGTCCGGCAACCTCGTCCGCTGATTGTGCCTTTACGTCATCGAGCCAGATCAGCTCGCTTATTCCTTTGCAGAGTTCGGCGCAGTTTTTATCATTTACAATGGCAGCTACCGCTCGGGAATGCTCCAGCATATAGCGCACCCGTTCCTGTGGGTAAGCAGGGTCAAGTGGCACATAGGCACATCCTGCGCGCAATACGCCCAGTAGCGTGGCTACAAGTTCCCATGTTCGGCCCATGCATACGCCAACCAGCGAACCTGGCTCTACGCCACGGGCCGCAAGCTCACCGGCAATGGCATTCGCCCGGTCCATCAGATGCCTGAAATCGATAGTTGTTCCGCCATCAATGATTGCCGTCCGCTCCGGTTGCGCCAGCACTTGCCGGTTGATCAGCTCACTGATTGTTTCTGTCGGGCTATACCTGAGCTGCTCGTTTAGCAATTTCCCTGGTTTCAGGGGAGTTGTGTCGGAGGCTTTATTGCTGTCGATTTGTGCATCACATATTTTGATCATCAGAGTGAACAGGTCTTCGGGAGAAAGTCCGACGACTTCATCCGCATCTGTTATCCCAGCCTCATTCAGCATAGTACGCCGGTTTTCAGCAACTTCTGTTTCGCAAGAACCCGAATTAAACCTGGAGAGCTTATCCGGGTTGGT
>NZ_SMLW01000504.1 GCF_009711405.1 Fulvivirga kasyanovii
GAGATCACAGGTGATTTTACAGCAGTAAGCGGATTTGACCTGGGGGATATTGAACATAATGCTGAACACAATCTGGATAGCGTCCCCTTCGACGTAATGCGGGAGCTGATTATTGATGCTTATAAAAAAGGAGGCATCATCACCATAAGCTGGCATGCTGACAACCCGGTTTCCGGCGGTGACTCGTGGGACAAAACACCGGCAGTGGCAGAAATACTTGCAGGAGGACAAACCACGGAAAAGTTTGAGCTATGGGTAGAGCGTTTGGCCGGATTTATTAAAAGCCTACGCTACAAAGGCAAACCCGTGCCGGTGATATTCAGACCATACCACGAAATGAACGGCTCGTGGTTTTGGTGGGGAGAAGGCAACTGCTCAGCTTCAGATTATATAAAACTATGGCAAAGGACGGTTTTTCTACTCAGAGATAAACACAAACTACACAATATCCTCTACGCGTACTCACCAAACAAGCTAGGCCCGGGCGATGACTATCTGAAGTATTACCCCGGCGATGATTATGTAGATATCCTTGGGGTGGACATTTATGACTTTAACAATGCTGAAGACTATAAAACGGCTGTTGCCAAAGACCTTGCGCTGGTAAAGAATATTGCTAACGAGAAAAATAAACTATTTGCTTTTACAGAAACAGGGCTGGAAAAAGTCCAAACTCCGGAATGGTTTACAGGTGTACTATATCCTGTAATCGAAAATTCGGGTATTGCATGGATACTGTTTTGGCGAAACAGCAAAGAGTCTCATCATTACCTGCCCTACAGAGGACATGTGAATGAAGACGATTTTAAGCGTTTCGAAGCCATGCCCAAAACCCTGTTTTTAAAAGACATCTCCAACCTCAAATACTAACTCATGCTTCATTTGTTGGATATAAGTATCATAGGAATCTACCTGCTTATCACTATTATTATTGGTCTGGCTGCCAGGAAGAGGGCACAAAAGAGCACCGGAGACTATTTAATGGGAGGTAAATCCATTCCATGGTATTTGCTGGGTCTCTCCAACGCGTCGGGCATGTTTGATATTTCCGGAACGATCTGGCTGGTCACGCTCTTATTTGTTTATGGGATAAAAAGCGCATGGATCCCCTGGTTATGGCCAGTCTTTAACCAGATCTTTTTAATGGTTTACCTGTCAAAATGGTTAAGAAGGTCCAATGTAACTACCGGAGCCGAGTGGATCCATACACGTTTCGGAACAGGAAAAGGAGGAAAACTCTCACAAACCATTATTGTAGTATTTGCGCTGTTGAGCTGCCTGGGCTTTTTGGCCTATGGGTTTATAGGCCTGGGCAAATTTGTTGAAATATTCATACCCTGGGAAATGGTGTCTGACTACCTGCCATTTAATGTCCCGGCGGCCTATGTGGCTCATTTTTATGGCGTTGTTTTTACACTATTTGCAGTATTTTATTCCCTCCTTGGAGGTATGTCCGGCATTGTATGGGCCGATGTAGTCCAGTTCTCTATCATGACCATCGCCGCATTGGTCATCGGCTATTTAGGTTTTGTAGCTGTTGGCGACCATACTGTTAACGTTCCGGACGGATGGATGAGTCCGTTCTTTGGGTGGAAGCTTGACCTGGACTGGAGTACCATTATTCCGGCGGTAAATGAAAAGATAGCGTCCGACGGCTACGGTTTGTTCACCATCTTTTTCATGATGATGGTGTTTAAAGGTGTTTTGGTCAGTCTGGCCGGTCCGGCTCCCAATTACGACATGCAAAAGATACTTTCTACCCGGTCACCGCAGGAAGCTTCTAAAATGAGTGGATTTGTTTCAGTGGTCTTAATGCCCATCCGTTATCTGATGATTGCGGGTTTCGCTGCCCTTGCCCTTATTTTTTACGACAAATTAGACTTGCTCACAGCCTCTGGCACAATAGATTTTGAATTGATCTTACCTGCAGCGATCAAACAATTTGCCCCTGTAGGCTTACTTGGCCTTTTGCTGGCCGGGTTATTAGCTGCTTTTATGTCAACATTTGCAGGCACACTCAATGCTGCCCAGGCTTATCTTATCAATGACATTTATTTAAAGCACAAGAAAGAGAAAGCCACACACAGGCAGATCAAATGGATGAATTATGGCTCAGGGATCATCGTGGTTGGCGTCAGCATTATTCTTGGCTTTTTTGTACAGGATGTAAACTCCGTGCTGCAGTGGCTGGTTTCAGCACTTTTTGGCAGCTACGTGGTGGCCAACGTGTTGAAATGGCACTGGTGGAGATTTAATGGAGAAGGCTTTTTCTGGGGCATGGTGGCAGGTATGGTTCCTGCGCTCATTTTGCCACTGGTATTCACGGCTACGCTTGACCTTTACTACTTCCCTATCCTGTTGGCAACATCAATCATCGGTTGTGTGGCAGGCACTTACACCGCTCCACCAACGGAAGAAGCTGTTTTAAAATCATTTTATATCAATGTAAGGCCCTGGGGCTTCTGGAAACCCATTTATAGCACACTTGCGAAGGAAAAAGTGGGCTTTAAAAGAAATACTGACTTTGGTTTGGACATGTTCAACGTAGCAGTAGGCATTATTGCCCAAACCACTCTGGTGCTGCTGCCCATGTACATTGTGTTCAGGCAGCTTTACCCTATCTACATTCTCGTTGCAATACTGGCTGTTAGTATAATCTTATTGAAAAAATTCTGGTGGAATAATTTAAAAAATGACCTTGACTAAAGAACTTATGAAAAAGACTGAGACGATAAATAAATTCAGGGAAATCAAAGAACAACATGCTTGTTTAATTGCCCGGGAAAACAAGCCTGTAAAAGAATCCAATGGTATTTTCAGCCGGTATGAGCACCCCATAGTAACTGCAAACCATACGCCCCTACATTGGAGGTACGATTTGAACCCTGAAACCAACCCTCATGCCCTTGAACGCATAGGAATCAATGGTACATTCAATGCCGGAGCCATTAAGTGGAAGGGTAAATATGTGCTATGCCTTCGGGTAGAGGGCAATGACCGAAAGTCATTTTTTGCTATGGCAGAAAGCCCTAACGGTGTTGATAATTTCACCTTTTGGGACAAGCCCTGCGTAATACCGGAAATACCGGAGAACCCTGATACGAATGTATATGATATGCGGCTTACAGCCCATGAGGACGGGTGGATCTACGGTGTATTCTGCACGGAAAGAAAAGATCTTAATGCTCCTGCCGGTGATACCAGTTCTGCGACTGCAAATGCGGGCATAGTAAGAACAAAAGACCTGATCAACTGGGAAAGATTACCCGACCTGATCTCAAAATCATCGCAGCAGCGGAACGTAGTGCTTCACCCTGAATTTGTCAATGGTAAGTATGCCATCTACACTCGCCCTCAGGATGGATTTATAGAAGTCGGTAGCGGAGGAGGAATAGGCTTAGGGTATATTACCGATATATGCAATCCTATCCTGGAAGATGAAAGGGTGATCAACAACAAGGTCTACCATACAGTATATGAGCTTAAGAACGGATTAGGCCCTGCACCGATAAAAACAAGCAAAGGATGGCTGCACCTGGCTCACGGTGTGCGAAATACCGCGGCAGGCCTGCGCTATACTTTGTATATGTTTATGACTGACTTAAATGACATCTCCAAGGTAACTTATCAGCCGGGAGGACATTTTATGGCTCCTATCAATGGCGAAAGAGTTGGAGATGTGTCTAACGTATTGTTTTGCAATGGCTGGGTAGTAGATGAAGACGGCACTGTATTTATTTACTATGCCTCTTCCGATACACGTATGCATGTAGCTGTCTCATCAGTGGAAAAATTGCTTGAGTATGTAATGAATACGCCAAAGGACAGATATTCATCTGCCAAATCAGTGGAAACCATTTTGGAGCTCATAGATAAAAATCAGGGATTGTATTGATGCGTGAATCATACATACGATTAAGATCAGAGCTTAGCAGTGAGTTAGACCGCATACTAAATTACTGGGCATCAAACACTATTGATGAAACCCATGGAGGCTTTTACGGAGCGATCGATCACCATAACAGGGTCATTCCAAAAGCCTCCAAAGGCATTATCCTGAACAGCAGGATACTATGGGCTTTCTCTGCGGCCTCCAGTCATTTAAACACGGAGAAGTATGCCGCGGTATGTCAAAGGGCATTTGACTACATCAAAAACAACTTCTACGACACCAGATATAAAGGGGTGTTTTGGGAAGTGGATGATAAAGGCACCCCCATCAATAAGCGAAAGCAGGTCTATGCCCAGGCCTTCTGCATTTATGCTTTCTCAGAATATTACATCTATTCCCGTAATGAGGAAGCTAAACTTCTGGCCATTGAAATTTTTGAATGCATAGAAAAGTACTCCCGGGATAAAGAAAAGGGAGGTTATATGGAGGCTTTTGATGAAGACTGGGGCTCGCTGGAAGATGTACGGCTAAGTCCGAAGGATATGAATGCCGACAAAACCATGAACACTCATCTTCATGTACTGGAGGCTTACACCACCCTGCTTAAAATTTATGAAAGTGAAAAGCTGAAGGAGTCGCTACGCCATTTGGTAGATATTTTTCAGAATAAATTTCTCAATAAGCAAAATCATTATGAGCTCTTCTTTGACAGAAGCTGGAACCTGCTCAGCAACACGGTGTCATATGGCCATGATATAGAATCTGCCTGGCTGGTGCTGGAAGCTGCCAGATGTATTTCTGATAAAGATATGGAAAGTGCCTGCGAAGCATCCGCCATAAAAGTGGCAGACACATTTTTGAGTGAGGGTATTGATGCTGAAGGTGCTGTAATGAATGAGAAGCATATGGATACCGGTGCCCTGGATGATGACCGGCACTGGTGGCCACAGGTAGAGGCCATGGTTGGGCTGGAATATGCCTACAAGCTTACAGGTAATAATGAGTACCTGGAAAAGTCCGTCGAAATCTGGGAATTCACAAAAAAACACCTGATCGACAGGCAAAACGGGGAATGGCACTTTAGGGTTGACCGCAACGGAAATCCATATACAGAAGAGCATAAAGTAAGTATGTGGAAGGCCCCTTACCATACAACCCGGGCATGTATCATTTTAACGTCAGTAACATGAAAAGTTTTGGCGCTGATTATTTCATTGACTTTGCTAGCAAGTCAGCCTCACAACTTGCTGACGATTTACCTGACATGTATTCTTTACCTTAATTTAATCGTATCATGAAAACACTGAAACTTATCCTCATCCTACTTGGCTCACAGCTCATGTTTGCATGTAAAGTTGCCCATGACTCACGTGTGGCCAGAAAAACACAAATTGATCTGATTACTGTAAAAGACGGTATTTTTTATAAGGGAAGCACTCCCTATTATTTCGTAGGGGCCAATTATTGGTACGGTCCATTGATCGCCGCTGAGAATATTGGTGATCGCGACCGGCTGATTAAAGAACTTGACCTGATGAAGGAATTAGGCATCGACAACCTGCGTATTTTGGTTGGGGCAGAAGGAGATGGAAAAGACTCCAGGGTCCATCCGGCTTTGCAATATAAACAAGGGGTATATAATGCAGACTTGCTGGATGGCCTGGATTTTTTGCTGATGCAAATGCGCAAGCGAAATATGTATGCCATCCTGTACATGAATAATAACTGGATATGGTCTGGCGGGATGTCGCAATACCTGGAATGGAATGGATATGGTGAAGTGCCTAACCCTTTTCTGGAGGAGTACACCTGGCCGCAATACATGAATTACACCAAGCAATTCCATACCTGTGAGCCTTGTATGGAGGCCTTTTACAAGCATGTAACCTTTATCATGGGACGTACCAACTCCTATACTAAAATCCCTTATACTCAGGACAACACCATTATGTCATGGCAGGTGGCCAATGAACCCAGGGTATTCAGCCCTGATCATGAAGAGGCCTTTGCCAAATGGCTTAAAGCCACCGTTGCGCTGATAGAGTCACACGATTCTGTACACCTTATCTCTACCGGCGCTGAGGGCAAGGCCAGTTATCTTGATAATATTGATATGTATGAGCGATTGCACACCAACCCGGATATAGATTACCTGACCATGCATATGTGGCCGAAAAACTGGGGCTGGTACGACATCAATAATGAAGAAGAAACAACAAAGATCTCGATAGATAAAGCGAATGCTTATCTGAACGAACATATTGCCATTGCTCAAAAGCTAAACAAGCCCATAGTAATGTCAGAGTTTGGGTTTCCAAGAGCGAAAGAAAGCCTTTCTCCCGAAGCTTCTATAGAAAACAGAAATACCTTCTATAGTGCCATTATAAAACGCGTACAGGAAAGCGAAAATAAACAGGGTGAACTTAGCGGGTTGAATTTCTGGGGTTTTGCAGGATATGGCAAAGCCCACGAGGCCCATAATGGAAAATGGAAACATGGAGATGATTTCCTGGCAGATCCGCCTCAGGAACCGCAGGGCTTAAATTCTGTATTTGCTTCGGATTCCACCACACTGGAAATGATTAAAAAAGCTAATAAAGAATTGTCGGGTAAGAAGTAGCAGGAAATTGACTACTAAGGTTAATTACCGCTATGTATATCAAATTTCGGTGAGGCAAGTATACCCCTGGCCATATCGGCTTTGAAATGGGTATGCTTGATCAATGTCACCATACGCCAAACCGATCATTCACACCGTTCAATGAACGAATTGTATTAGCATTTGATCGAATAGATCAATGGGTAAAGGAAGTCAACCGTTATTTTTGAGATATACAAAGCATTAACAACTGCTTTAAACTCAATAGCGCGGCATAAATGCCAAAGTGAAAGATAGTGAGTTGATAAATGCCAGTACATTGATTTTCCCAGATTCTATGAGAGCCTAAACCACCAATTCTATGATTTCTTTACTTAAACGTGTCCGACTAAAATACCCTCATTTAGCATGGTATTTCTTTTTTTTAATAGTTGGCCTGCCTGGTATTGTTCAGGCTCAAACAGTTTCAAAATACATTGTGGTCGATCAATTTGGGTACAGGCCGGGTTCTGAAAAGATCGCAGTGATAAGGAATCCGATAACAGGCTTTGATGCCGCAGAGTCTTTCACCCCCGGGGATAACTATGCACTGGTCAATGTCAGCGACAACAGCCAGGTGTATAGCGGCACCCCGGAAATATGGAATGGTGGCAATGAGGATACTTCATCCGGCGATAAGGCCTGGTGGTTTGATTTTTCCACCTATGACACTCCTGGAAATTATTATGTACTGGACATTGACAACAATGTGCGTTCTTATGAATTTACGATCAATGAAAATGTATATGCCGAAGTGTTAAAGCATGCTGTTCGTACCTTCTTTTATCAACGGGCAGGGTACAGCAAACCTGCTCAATATGCCGGGGAAGACTGGGCAGACAATGCAAGTCACCTGGGACCTTTACAGGATACAGAATGTAGACGTTATGATGACAAAAACAATGCATCAACTGAGCGTGACCTCAGCGGGGGCTGGTATGATGCCGGGGACTACAACAAGTACACTCCCTGGACCGCCAACTATATTATCGGGATGTTAAATGCGTATGAGAGCAATCCTGATATCTGGGGGGACAATTATTGCCTGCCCTACTCCGGGAATGGCACGCCCGACCTCATAGATGAAATAAAGTGGGGCGCTGATCATCTGCTCAGGCTCCAGGAGCCGGATGGTTCCCTGATCAGTGTTGTGAGCTTGGCCGGTGCTTCACCACCATCTTCGGCTACAGGCCAGAGCCTGTACGGAGGGGTGAATACAACTTCTGCGCTGGCAAGCGCAGCAGCATATGCCTATGCTGCACGCATTTTCAGTGATCTGGGAATGAGTTCCTACAGCAATACTTTACTGGAAGCCGCTAAAAAAGCGTGGGACTGGGCAGATGCAAACCCTAATGTAATCTGGAAAAACAACAGCGCAGAGTATAATTCAGTAGGCATTGGCGCAGGACAGCAGGAAACAGATGATTATGGTCGGTTTGCCTATAAAATACGTGCAGCGGTACATCTTTATCAAACCACAGGCGATGCAAAATACAAGACTTTTGTTGAAAGCAACTATCAGGATGTACACCTTATGTCATGGAACTATGCCTTTCCGTTTGAAGAAGAAAATCAACAGGTGCTACTGCATTACGCATCGTTGCCCGGAGTTTCTTCTGAGGTAGCCTCATCTATAAAAAGTACTTATAAAGCGGCTATGGAAAGCACCAATAACTTCAGTGCCTTCTATAGTGAAGTAGACCCCTATACAGCCCATCTTGCTGATTATGTCTGGGGCAGCAACCATATAAAAGCAAGGAAAGGCCTCATGTTTATGGATTATATCGCCTATACAGATGGCAGCGATAAATATGATGATGCTACCAAAGCGGCTGAGAGATACCTGCATTACATACATGGCGTAAACCCTCTTAATTTCTGCTACCTTTCAAATATGTATGATTACGGCGCAGACAATGGTGTCAACGAATTTTACCACACGTGGTTTGGAGATGGCACAGATTGGGACAGGGTCGGCACAAGCACTTACGGGCCTGCCCCCGGGTACCTTGTGGGTGGGGCAAACCCTTCCTACGATTGGGATGGCTGTTGCCCTTCCGGTTGCGGTGGAGCCACCTGTGACGCGACTCAACGATCCAGAATAGTGGGACAGCCCAGCCAGAAAGCTTATGATGATTTTAATACAAGCTGGCCCATGAACTCATGGTCAGTTACGGAAAATAGCTGTGGCTATCAGGTTGGGTACATTCAGTTGCTTTCAAAGTTTGTGCCCTCAGGTTCGCAGCTCAGTTGTGAGGTAAATGTTACCACAGGCATCCAGCCATCTGCAGGGAACGAACATGTAACATTACACCCCAACCCTACCGATGGTGTTCTTAAAATTATGACCAGGGAACCTGCGGAGGTAAAAGTATACAATGTGCTGGGCAGTCTGGTGATAGACCAGAAGATAGCCACTAACGGTCAGATTGATATGAAAGATCTACCCAACGGCATTTACCAGGTATGTCTGTTTAAGGATGGACAGAAGGTGTACCAGGGCAAAGTAGTGAAGAGGTAGGGTAGAATTTATTGGCCACCTGCCGGGTGAATGATCTCACCCGGCATTGGGCGGCAGACATAGTCGGCCAGAATGCCCTTTCCGACTCGGCTATTTTGTGCACACATTTTTCTGCTTGAAGCATTTGCTTAGAATAGCAGCAAACAAAGCTAAATTGCGGCTTTACTAAACTTCCGAAAGTTTGGTAAAGCTTAACTGTTCAGAAGTACTGACTGAGTATAATAGCCTTAAAGCTGAGATTGCTTCACACCTTAACCACAAAAGATTTCAGTTCAATCAATATTCTTGAACCTGCGCTTCGGAATTTATAGATATCGCAAAATGCATATGTAGCATCTTCCATCACCATAAAACCATTGGCAGTCCCTTCTTTTCCGTGAGTAACGATTGAGTCAATAATCAGCTCCTTAGGATGCGGATATTCCAACATCTTATCTATTTCTTTTTTAAAGGCTGGCTTGCCATTTACTTCAAAGTCTCCGTAGACGCACCATTTGATGCTATCATCCACGTGATCCAGAATGAAGGCAGCATTTCCTTCGGCAAACGCAACATTGAAATCGTGAATGAAAGCTTTCTTAGGAGAATTTCCACAATCTGGTGCTATTGTAATTTTAGTCATAATCTGTATTTTCGGCCTTAATGGTGCCCGGCAAGTCAGAATGTACTGTCGGGTTCATTTCCGCCATTTGATTTTCAAACAAAATAGACCAATTTTTCTCTTTAACACGAAGTGCTTTTGCGGACATTTAACGGGCTGATTACGACATAGTGGCTATTTGTCACCTCACAGCATATGGCCCGACCTTGCATTGGACAACGGATTTGAAAGACCGGAATCCCCTGCTACTCTACGAAAGCCCGGAATAACAGGCCAAATATTCAGACTCCCCTACAATGCCAGTCGAAAACCAAAAACCTCCAGACCTTCCTGCTCAAAATCCAAATCTTCGGATCTTTTGAAGCCTGACTTTTCATACATCTGCCAGGCAGTTTGCATAGCCCTTGTCGTATGGATAACCACTTGTTGCCGGTTTGTCTCCCTGGCCTTATTAATACATGCCTGCACCAGAAGTTTGCCTACCCCCTGCCCTCGGGCTAAAGGACTAACGGCCAGCAACCTAAAACCTGCAGCGTGTTTCTCTTTTGTAGCTGTGCCTCCGGAACCATAATATTGCATATCTCCAAAATAAACCACTGCACCTAGTATAGTCCCTTTTGAAGAAACAGCCACAATAAGTTCGGCCTCAGGCTTGGCTGTCAGGTCACCTACATTGGCCAGCAGGTTGTAATACCGGGGGCGCTCCGAGGGTTTAGGAAAACCTTCAAGGCTGGAATAAACCTCCACCATTAACTGACCAATTTCGGTATATTCGTTTGGGTATGCAGCTCTTACGGTAGGCCCAACACTTACAATTTCACTTTCCATATCTGTATTATTTATTAATGATCACACGTTCGTGAAGGGGCTTTTTCTCTAATTCTGCATCTATTCTTTCCAGAATGGCAATAATCTCCGGATGACCTGTGGTAAGCACATCCCGGAGCGCCGTGGATATCTGCTCCCAAACCGGATTAAGCTTGTCCAGAAGCTTGCGGCCTGCTTTGGTCAGTGAAACCAGCTTAGAGCGCTTATCGTCAGGGTTAGTTTTTATTTGAACCAGACCTTCCTTTTCCAGCTCTTTCACAATGTTTTTCACAGTTATATGCGAAAAAGCAATCTGATCAGTAATCTCCATAATGGTTTGAGGCTCTCCTGCCCTTGAAAGCACGTAATAAACCGGAAACCAACTGGACTTAAAGCCCAGGCCGGAATTTTTATAAATGGTATCGCCACTGATCTGCAGCTTCTCATAGATCCTTCTGAATCGGGAACCTCCCGAAAGGAACCCTAACTTTTCAATGATGTTTGCCATGCTATTTATGAAAGTAGTTTTATAAAATTATGAAACTACTTTTGTATCTGCAAATACAACTCCTATTAATCAATCTGCAACTCAAGTGATCAAAAGCAGTCAATGCTTACATTAATGCTAATACTACAATTACAAGAATATTAAATCCCAAAAGGAGCTGAATTGCAACATTTCTTTTTCTTAGAAGCTCTAAAGATTTGGAGTGCCTTTGCATAGCCAATTTGTTGACTACGAAAACAGGAGTAAGAATAATAAAGTATCTTATATAAGCTGTTAGAAAATTATACTGCGGTATTCTTCCCATTACCTGATCTTCTCTTACCAAATAAATGAGGTGAAAAATTACCTTAATTATACTTAAGATAACGAACACGGCTATGAAATTTCCTATCACACTAATCTTCCTTTCGTACAGCTTCTCCAAAAACAATTGGCACAACCATCCTTGACTGAACTTTCAGCCCACTTTGTGTCGCAGGAATAAATTTATAATTGATGGCTTTCAACACTCTGAGCGCCTCGGCATCTGCATCTTCATGAAGCCCTTTAGCCACCTCCACATTAGTCATATTACCCAAAGTGTCAACGATAAACTGAACGTAAACCTTGCCCTCCACATGTAATCGCTTGGGATAACGGATTTCGCTGGCAATTGCTTCATAAAATTTCTCATGCCCTCCCTCAGGATGGGGCATCGTTTCCACCACCATTCCAAAAACCACAGGCTCATAACCAGTCTCTTCTACCGGTATTTCTTCAATTTCTGACATTTCCTGTGCGCTAACCTGTACAACAGAAGCGGCTATGGCTGTAACGCTTACCGCTAAGTATTTCAGCAACGGTTTGCTCAACTGTGAGCGCCTGAATATACCACATACGGGAGTGTTCGATGCTTTCAGGGATTTTAACAGTTGCTCTTCTGAAGAAGAGGTAAAGTCAGTTACCTTATGTCGGCATTTCTCGCAAAAATAGTCTTTGCCACATGAATTTAAGGATTCCCTGCTTTCCGGACAGTCGAATGCCAAGGTGATGTTTTTGATATCATTCATGAGAGATCGTTTTTTATCACCATAAGCCAGAATGTGAAGAAAGTCACAAACGAGTAAATATCCGTGAACAATCAAACGGTGAGCACCACTTTCCCAATAAACCTTCCCTCTCCAAAGTACTTCATGCCTTCGGAAGCTTCATCTAATGGATACACTTTATCAATGATTGGCTTGAGCTCTCCTTTTTCAAACATTGCAGTCAAAATCTCAAGATCTGCCCTGTTGGGTGTATGCATGAGCAGCCCCATCTTGCGCGACTTCACTGCCCAGGGAGCTATTAACCCTATCTTTAGAAGCATGGATACCGAACCTCCAACAACTACAAATGTACCACCCCGTTTCAAAGATCGCTTATAATCGGCAAGTGAACGTTTGGCAATTACATCCAGCACCATATCATATTGCTTACCACTTTTGGTATAGTCCTCTTTAAGGAAATCAATAACATGATCTGCCCCAAGTGAGCGCAAAAAGTCCAGCTTCTCGCCTTTGTCTACTACAGTTATTTTGGCTTCTTTAAGTTTGGCCAATTGTATGGCAAAGGTGCCCACCCCTCCTCCTGCTCCATTAATTAGAAGCTGCTGCCCCGCTGCTATTCCGCCATTGCTGCGGAGTCCCTGAAGTGCCAGCACGCCCGCCTGGGGGATGGCTGCCGCCTCTTCAAAAGATAATGCTGTAGGTTTAAACGCCAGTTTACTTTCATGTGTACACACGTACTCGGCAAAAGCACCAAAGCCTGTACCGGAAATGTCACCAAACACCTTATCTCCGGGCTTGAAATATGTCACGTTCTTTCCTACTGCCTCCACTATGCCTGCCACATCGCTACCGATGATGTTGTACCTGGGCTTAAAAAGACCAAAAAGCAGCCTGTAAGCATATGGTTTGCCCAAAACAAGGTCCCAGTCCCACGAGTTGATGGAGGTGGCTTTTACTTTTATCAGCACTTCTTCATCCTTTGGAGAAGGCTTCTTTACCTCTTCAAGTTTGAGTACATCGGGTGTGCCATATTGATGATAGATGATGGCTTTCATTTTCAGTTGGCTATGGTGATGATTAAATTTCCTTGTTTTTGGCCACTTTCCACATATCTATGCGCTTCAACTACCTGCTCAAGCGGGTATCTTTTGTCTATAACGGGTTTTATCTTCCCTTCTTTAACCAGTTGAGCCAGATAAAGCAAATCTTGCGTGGTTTCCTCAGCAAAATCATAGATAACTTTCTTGCCGGCCCATTTTGCTCTGATCATTTTCCCAGGACTGGGGTTGGCAAGCAGGTAACACCCATCGTTTTTCACAAGACCAAGGCATTTTGCAAACGGGCTGCTATAGATCAGGTCAAATACCACCTCGTATTGCTTACCACTCTCAAAATAATTCTCTTTGGTGTAATCTATCACATGATCGGCGCCAAGAGACCGCAACATATCCAGCTTTGCGCCATTATCAACGGCTGTTACCTCCGCACCATAATTTTTGGCAAGCTGCACCCCATATGTTCCTATACTTCCTCCCGCACCGATAATCAGCACTTTCTGTCCGGGACGGATATTTGCTTTTCTCAGGAACTGGAGAGCATTAATTCCGGCCACCGGTAATGTTGCGGCATCTTCATGACTGATTTCCACTGGCTTAAGGGCCATGTTTTTCGGGTCACGGCTCATGTATTCCGCGTTGGCCCCCATGTGCATGCCTCCTGTACCGAAAATAGGATCGCCAACTTTAAAGGAAGTTACCTTACTACCCACGGCCTCCACCACACCGGAAAATTCTGCTCCTGCCACCAGTTTTCTGGGCTTGCTGATGCCCATAAAGAGGCGTAAAGGTATACGTGTCCACAAAGGCAATGACATGCCCCTGATCTCGCAATCACCCATGATCACGGTTGAGGCATATACTTTTATGAGTACTTCATTGTCTTTGGGGATTGGTTTTTCCACTTCTCTCACCTCCAGCACTTCAGGAGGGCCATACCGGGTGACTATTGTTGCTTTCATAGTTGGGGCGCGTCTATTTAAGTACAGAAACAATTAATCACTATTATACCTTATATCCTTCTAAAAAATGATAAGTGATAAATAAAACGGCTTGATGGTTGGGATTTTGGGGTGACGATGAATGCTGATATGGATCTGTTGGATAACACCCGTTTGATGGCTATTAATCATACTTATTTTCTCATCTCCTTATCTCCCATATCCGGGTTATAGGCCTTGCCATCTTTATCAAAAGACCAAACATTGGAAACTTCCTTCAATTCAGGCAGGTCAACCTCTCCTTCTTTTACCTTTTGGTTTACAATTCTGCGCAATCTTCTGTTCGCCTTACGCTTGTTCTGCTTTTCAGAATTGGCGGAGGTGATGCCTCTTATCTTTCTTTTCC
>NZ_SMLW01000565.1 GCF_009711405.1 Fulvivirga kasyanovii
AGGTATATAACTAGCTATGAACAAGGAGAATATAGAAGAAAACGAAGTGAAGGATACCAAAGAATCAACTCAGAATGGAGCAAATGAGGCTTCAATGGGTGAAAAGCCCGAAAATGTTGATGCAATAAAGGAAGAAGTCGAGAACAAATCTGAAGAAAAAGAATCTGAGGAAGGCGATGCTTCAAATAAAGAATTGGAACGTCTGAAAGACGAATTGGCAGAAAGCAAAGACAAGTACCTGCGCCTATACTCCGAATTTGAAAATTTCCGAAGAAGGACAGCAAAAGAAAAGCTGGACATGGTACAAACTGCCAATGAAGACCTGATGACTGCTTTGATACCGGTAATTGACGACTTCGAACGAGCTGAAAAATCATTTGAGGATAAAAGCACTGACCTTGGTGCTGTAAAGGAAGGTGTACAACTCATTCACAATAAATTCAAGAAAGTTTTAGAGCAAAAAGGCCTGAAAGCAATGGAAGGTAAAGAGGGTATGGATTTCGACTCTGAATTCCACGAAGCCATCACTCAAATACCGGCTCCCAAAAAGAACCTCAAAGGCAAGGTGGTTGATGTTGTGGAGAAGGGCTATATGTTAAAAGATAAAGTTATCAGATACGCCAAAGTAGTTATCGGAAACTAAGAGCGAGAAAATTCAAGTTTATGGCGAAAAGAGATTTTTACGAGATTTTAGGAGTGGATAAATCCGCTTCTCAGGACGAGATCAAGAAGGCTTACAGAAAGGTAGCCATCAAGTACCACCCGGATAAAAACCCGGATGATGCTGAGGCTGAGGATAAATTTAAGGAAGCTGCGGAAGCCTATGAAATATTAAGCAATCCTGAGAAAAGGCAAAGATATGATCAGTTTGGTCATGCCGGAATGAACGGAGGCGGCTTCGGCGGCGGCATGAATATGGATGATATTTTCTCTCAATTTGGAGATATCTTTGGCGGCGGAGGCAGCCCGTTTGAGAGTTTCTTCGGAGGCGGCGGCGGTCGCAGAAGACAAAGGAGGGGATCAAACCTTCGCATTAAACTTAAACTCACCCTGGAGGAAATAGCCGAGGGCGTTGAGAAAAAAATAAAAGTTAACAGGCTGATCAAAGCCGATGGTGTTACCTTCAAAAGCTGTTCTACCTGCCATGGTAGCGGACAAGTGAGAAAGGCCGTAAACACCATGCTAGGTCAGATGGTATCTACCAGCACGTGCCCTACCTGTAACGGATCAGGCCAGATCATAGATCACAGGCCTCCCGGAGTTGACAGTTCAGGGCTTGTACCTAAAGAAGAGGTTATCAGTGTGAAAATACCTGGTGGCGTAAGTGATGGCATCCAGCTCTCCATGTCAGGTAAAGGTAACGAAGCACCTGGCGGAGGACCTGCCGGAGACCTGCTGATCGTAATCGAGGAAAAAGAAGACGATCAACTGATCAGGGAGGGTAATAACGTAGTTTATGACCTCTATGTCAGCTTTATTGATGCTGCGCTGGGCACATCGGTAGAAGTACCTACCATATCCGGCAAGGCACGTATTAAAATAGATCCGGGTACTCAAAGCGGAAAAATATTAAGGCTAAGGGGCAAAGGAATTAAAGACCTGAACGGTTACGGCAAAGGAGATCAACTGATCCATGTCAACGTATGGACACCGAAACATCTCTCTTCTGATGAAAAAGCAAAGCTGGAAAGCATGCGCGATTCATCCAATTTCCACCCAAAACCTGGGAAAAGCGAGAAGAGTATATTCGGAAAAATGAGAGAGTTTTTTGAATAAAAAAAGATGAAATAGAATGAAAGCGACAAATTTACTGTTTGTCGCTTTTTTTGTTGATAATTTTCTAATGTCTTGTAACTCAACAAAAACAAATACCGTATTTACTCACACTATGCGGAGAAGAATTTTTTTACTGGTTGCAGGGATCATCAGTACTACCCTTTCATTTTCACAAATTAAAAAGCAGTTCTCAATTGAGGACAATAAGGCAGTGGAGCGGGTTGATCTTCATTTTAGTGTCAACAGCGGCTCCTGTTTATTAAAGCCCAGCCAGAGTTCTGAGCTTCTCAACGTATATAGCGATCAGGACTACGATAATTATTCCCACTCTTTCGACAAGTCCATCAAAAATAAAACCTGTACCATAAAATTAGCGCTGGAAGACGACCGGTCCGAAGGCCTGAGCCAGTCAATATCTTACCGTATGTTTGGCACGTCAGATGAGTCTGCCAAAAAGCTATGGAAGGTATACCTCACTGATAACAAAAACTATAATTTAAATCTCAAATACGGAATTGGCGAAGCTGATATTGACCTGTCAGGGCTTTCAATCGGGAAGTTAAAAATACACACTGGAAGCGCTGATGTTAATATAGGATACCTATCCGGAAAAAATAACCAGGTGGTAATGGACACCTTTTATGTAAAGGTAGACCTGGGATCTGTAAACGTAAAGAAGCTTAACCTTTCCCGATCCAAACATGTGGTAGCAGACATAGGTTTTGGCAATCTCCTCCTGGACTTTAGCGATAAACCTCAGGTAAGAAGTGAAATTAAAGGCAGCGTAGGGGCCGGTAATCTGATGATCATGCTTCCTGAAGATGAGATTCCGGTAATAGTCACCGTCAATGACTCCTGGCTCTGCAAAGTGAAACTTACCAAATCCTTTAAAAAACTTTCTGACAATGTTTTTGTAAACGATGCCTATGATGAAGATGCTGACAATTTGCTGTCATTTAATCTGGATGTGAGTATGGGCAGCATTGTTTTCAAAGAAAAGAAGTAACCCCCGCCTCTTTTATCTAATTTTCAGCAGATTATATAACCGTTCCCTATAGTTTGCTTCGCCTTCACCCTTATTTATGGTAGATTCGTCATTGGATTGATGCCACCTATGGATATATTCGCCATATAAAGCATTGACCCTGAACAGAAACTAAACCTTAAATATTTTGGAAGCACTTATTGCAAAAAATATTACTAAGCGGTATTCCAATCATACCGCTCTGGATAATGTAAGCCTGAGTATTCCTTCGCAAAGCATTTTTGGGCTTCTTGGGCCTAACGGTGCCGGAAAAACCACTATGATCCGCATTATCAACCAGATCATAGATGCTGACGAAGGTGAGGTACTTATAAACGGTGAAAAGCTTAACCCTGATCACATTTCGATTATCGGCTATTTGCCGGAAGAGAGAGGCCTGTACAAAAAAATGAAAGTTGGCGAGCAACTTGTATATCTGGGGCAGCTTCGAAACCTCTCAAGGAAAGAAGCCATACTGCGCAGCAAAGCATGGACAAAAAAGCTGGGAATTTATGAATGGTGGGACAAAAAAGTGGAAGACCTTTCCAAAGGTATGGCCCAAAAAATACAGTTCATTTCTACCGTACTCCATGAACCCAAACTGATCATACTGGATGAACCCTTCTCCGGCTTCGATCCGGTGAATGCCAATCTGATAAAAGATGAAATTTTTGAGCTTAGAGAAAAAGGTAGCACCATCATATTTTCAACACATCGTATGGAGTCGGTCGAAGAACTTTGCGACCATATTGCACTGATCAATCATGCACAACTTATTCTGGAAGGCTCCAAAAAAGACATCAAACACTCTTATAGGTCAAACACATACATAGTGGAGCACCAGGGCTCACTCAACGGGTCACTTCCCGACAACTTTTCAGTACTGGACAACAACCTTCTATACGACAATTTCTATCAAAGTATAGTGAAAATGACCGAGGGTACTAGTCCAAATGAGTTGCTCAGAAGCCTTGTGGCTGTTACCGAAGTACACTCATTTGTTGAAAAGATCCCGAGTATCAGCGAAATATTCATTTCTAAAGTAGGAGGTGCCCAATGAACAAGACATTATTAATTATACAAAGAGAATTTCTAAGCAGAGTTAAAAAGAAGTCATTTCTCGTAGCCACTATTCTGGTTCCTCTGATATTTCCTGCACTGATAGGTGGGATTGGCTATGTAATGAAAGAAGAAGCTGAAAATGCCAGTGCCGAGGTGATCCATGTTTTAGATGAACAAGGCTCATTTAACCTGGAAAATACTGACAAGTACGAATTCATTAAAGTGAGCGGGGACCTTGAATCTGCAAAAAAGGCATTGGCTGAATCCGATGATTACGGGCTGCTGTATATCCCTGATTTTAAAATTGAAAGCCCGGAAGGTTTTGTGCTCTATGCAAAAAGTAACCCTAACTTTTCTACTATTGGCGATATTGAAAATGAAATAGAGGATGTAATCAAAGACAGTAAACTCCAGGTTTACAATATTGATAAGGAAGTACTGGATAAGTTAAAGACTAAAATAGACCTGCGTGCGGTAAACATTAGCGAGGGTGAAGAAAAAGAAAGCGACGCCGGAATATCATTTGGTATTGGGTACTTCACAGGATTCCTGATCTACATTTTTATGTTTGCTTATGGAGGTCAGGTAATGCAGGGCGTAATTGAAGAAAAAAGCAGCAAGATCGTAGAAGTGATCATCTCCACAGTTAAACCATTCCAGTTGATGCTGGGAAAAATTCTGGGAGTCGCATCCGTCGGACTTTTCCAGGTACTGATCTGGGTAGTTCTTATAGCAGTACTCTCCACCGTAGTCCTCGGACTTTTAGGCTTGGAAATACCTCAGGAAACTGCCATGCAAGCCCCTGATGCAGAAACATCAGAAAAATTTGTGCGTCTGCTGGCCAATATTCCGTTTACCAAAATCATCCTCACTTTTATATTTTACTTTATTGGTGGTTATCTCTTGTATGGTGCCTTGTTTGCGGCTGCTGGCTCTGCAGTGGATTCTCCTTCTGAGGCCCAGCAATTCATGTTTCCGATTATGATCCCTCTGATTGCGGGCATAATAGGCATGGGCAGCATCGTTAACAACCCAGATGGAAATGTCAGCTTCTGGCTGTCTATCATACCGTTCACCTCCCCTATTGCCATGATGGGCAGAATAGGGTTTGGCGTTCCGGCATGGGAGCTGGCTCTGTCTATGGTGCTACTTGTACTGGGTTTTGTATTTACCACATGGCTGGCCGGCAGGATTTACCGGGTGGGTATCCTCATGCATGGTGTTAAAGTAAACTATAAAACACTGGTCAAGTGGTTTATGATGAAGAATTAGTATGAAGTATGTTCTCCCGAGGCATAAATGGGAAAACACCTTCAAAACAATAGTTAAGACAGCCATGTCATTACCGGATAATGTTTATTATCCGGTTTTTTTATTTTATTTTGATCAACTTTAAGGTCATCTATGGCGAAAACAAGTAAAGCAACCGGTATTGATATCTATTACAACAAATCCAAGATCAAGTGGATCGTTTTGGTAGTGTCAGTACTCATCAGTGTTGCCTCCATTTATTACACTGACATACTGGTGGACCAGTTGAAGGAAAGGGAACGCAAGCAGATCGAGCTTTTTGCCAAGGCATTGGAATATACTGCTAATGAAAGCCTGGACAACAACATCTATTTCATTACGGACCAGATCTTGTTTGAGAACAATTCCATTCCTACTATACTCATCACTGAGAACGGGGAAATCACGGGGCATCGTAACATTGAAATCGACTCTTCTGCATCCCAGGTTCAAATGAACCAGCAACTATATGAAGAGCTTGAAGAAATGAGGGATACTTATGAACCTATAGAGGTGAAGTTGAGGGACCCGAACACCAACGAAATATATGAAGTGCAGTACGTTTATTATAAAAACTCATTCCTGCTCACTCAGTTAATATACTATCCATACGTGCAGCTATCCGTTATCTCATTGTTTGCATTTATTGTCTATTTGATATTCAATTACTCTAAGGCAGCAGAGCAAAACCGGGTATGGGTAGGTCTGGCCAAAGAGACAGCCCATCAGCTCGGCACGCCAATTTCGTCGTTGATGGCCTGGGTAGAATATTTCAAAGATCAGGCGCAGATAGAGGATAAGAACCTTTTTGACGAACTGGATAAGGATATCAAAAAACTACAGGTAATTACAGAGCGGTTTTCAAATATTGGCTCAACCCCGGTGCTTTCAGAGGAAAATGTTGAAGTATTGATCAAAAATATCATTGACTACCTGAAACCAAGGATTTCACCAAAAGTCAATATGACGGTCGACTCACTTACACCTCAGATCACCGCGATGATCAACCCGCCGCTTTTTGAGTGGGTAATTGAAAACCTCTGCAAAAATGCCGTGGATGCCATGAGCGGATCCGGGTCTATTAACATCTATATCTTAAAGGGTAGCGACCACCGTGTATTTGTGGATATTACGGATACCGGAAAAGGGATTCCCAAATCCAAAATAAGACAGGTCTTCAGTCCGGGGTTCACCACAAAAAAGAGAGGATGGGGTCTGGGCTTAACACTGGCCAAAAGGATCATTGAAATTTACCACCAGGGAAAGATTTTTGTTAAATCTTCAGAAGAAAATCAAGGTACCACTTTCCGGATAGTATTACACACCTGAGCCAAAAGCCGTTAGAAGAACTTTTGAACTGAAAAAACGCCCCTTGGCTTTGCTTTATGGATAATTTACATGTAGTTTTGCGGACTGAAATTATCGAGGCACTAAATCATTTCTATAAAACAATAAAAGATGGCAAATATTGGTAAAATTACCCAGGTAATCGGCCCCGTAGTAGACGTTAGCTTTGATGCTGAGGGTGCTAAATTACCTAATATCCTTGATTCATTAGAGGTAACCAAAGCAAACGGTCAAAAGGTGGTATTGGAATGCCAGCAGCACCTTGGGGAAGACAGAGTAAGAACTATCTCCATGGAAAGTACCGAAGGTTTGGTTAGAGGAATGGAAGTTACTGACACCGGAGCCCCTATCAACATGCCTACCGGTGATGATATCAAGGGCCGACTGTTCAACGTAATTGGCGAAGCCATTGATGGTATTGCTCAACCTTCCGGAAAAACCAGTCTTCCCATACACAGACCTGCTCCTAAATTTGAAGATTTATCTACTTCAACTGAGGTGCTTTATACTGGTATTAAAGTAATTGACCTTATCGAACCTTATTCAAAAGGTGGTAAAATTGGTCTTTTCGGTGGTGCCGGTGTAGGTAAAACCGTACTTATCCAGGAGTTGATCAATAACATTGCAAAAGCATACTCAGGTTTATCAGTATTTGCCGGTGTGGGTGAAAGAACCCGTGAAGGTAATGACCTTCTCCGTGAGATGATCGAATCAGGTATCGTTACATACGGCGAAGCTTTCTCCAAATCTATGGAAGAAGGTGGATGGGACCTTAGCCTGGTTGATCAGGATAAACTTAAAGAATCAAAAGCAACATTCGTATTCGGTCAGATGAATGAGCCTCCAGGTGCTCGTGCACGTGTGGCTTTGTCTGGTCTTACCCTTGCAGAATACTTCCGTGATGGTGATGGAGAAGGACAAGGAAAAGATATCCTTTTCTTCGTTGATAACATTTTCCGTTTCACACAGGCAGGTTCTGAGGTATCAGCCCTTCTTGGTCGTATGCCTTCTGCTGTGGGTTATCAGCCTACACTGGCTACCGAAATGGGTGCCATGCAGGAAAGGATTACTTCAACTAAAAAGGGATCAATTACATCTGTACAGGCCGTTTACGTACCTGCGGATGACTTGACTGACCCTGCTCCTGCTACTACTTTCGCCCACCTTGATGCTACTACAGTACTTTCAAGAAAGATCTCTGAGCTTGGTATTTATCCTGCAGTGGATCCTTTGGATTCTACTTCAAGGATCCTGAGCGCTGACGTACTTGGCGACGAGCATTACGGATGTGCACAAAGAGTAAAAGAGATCCTTCAGAGATATAAAGAACTTCAGGATATTATCGCCATCCTTGGTATGGACGAGCTTTCTGATGAAGATAAAGAAGTTGTCCACAGAGCAAGAAGGGTACAAAGATTCCTTTCTCAGCCATTCCACGTTGCAGAGCAATTTACAGGTATCCCTGGTGTACTTGTTGACATCAAAGATACCATCAAAGGCTTCAACATGATTATGGATGGAGAGCTTGACCACCTTCCTGAAATGGCATTTAACCTTGTAGGTTCAATAGAAGATGCCATCAAGAAAGGCGAGAAAATGCTTGCTGAAACTAAAAAATAAATTCTGGTAAGTGTGAGGCCTACAGCCTCACACTTTTTATCAGGTCTGCCTGCAGATCATTAAACCAAACTTTGTCATATGTTTTTAGAAATAGTTACACCTGCTAAAAAAGTATATGGAGGAGAAGTAAATGCTGTTACTTTTCCGGGTGTTGACGGCTCATTTCAGGTTTTAAATGACCACGCTCCTTTAGTTAGTAGCTTAGGCGAAGGTGTGGTAATTTATCAAAACAAAGATGGGAAACACCAGGTAGAAATCTCCGGTGGTGTTGTAGAAGTGCTGAACAATAAAATCGTATTACTTGCCGACGGATTGGTTGGAGAGTAGATTTTAAGAATAGAAAACTAAAAAGGCTGCTTAAAAGTAAACTCACTTTTAAGCAGCCTTTTTCTTTTACCCCTTATTGAGGCTATGAAGTTATGTTAAGGCAGTAGAACACTGCAAATACACACTCCTGGGGTAATAAACTTAATGATAGCTTACAGGGCTAAATTGCGGCTGTTCGGTAACACCGGCTGAGGGTTATTACCTTCAAGCAGAGGTTGCTACCTTTCTGAGCATCGCCTCTCCCGGCAATGGTCTCCTTCCATAATTAAAGATTGTGCCTCAGAATGCCGTAGAGTCCTCTTCGAGGTCTTCGAGAGACTCTACTGGGAAGTAATATATAATCCCGCCTTATCTTAATAGCTTTGATTGGAGGGCAGGCGGAAAATCAGTGGAGCAGGTGAATCGGAAAAACAAAAACTCTCAACGTAACGCTTACCAGTGAAACAAGATAAAACCGCACCTATTGCTTTTTCACGCTGATTTGCCTACTACTTTTGCCGATTACTATTATCAATTGTCTGTCAAGCACAGAATCTAAAAGTTAGGGCCTCCCTGGAAATCCGCTGATCTCTTATTGATAAAGATTATTTGGATACTCCGGCGGCAATGCTTTCAGCATGTGCCTCTAATTCATTCAACTGCCATTGGCGTACCTTCGCTTTTTTAGCCATGTCAATAGTTTTCCTGCTCATCTCCTTTGCCTTTTTAATGTCCCCTTTTGCTTTATAAACCTGTGCAAGACCATCGTAGGACTTAAATGATCCAGGATGAAGGTTCACGTTCATCTTGTATACTTCTGCTGCTCTGTCGTATTCAGCTTTCTCAAAATACAGTAACGCTTTCTGAACATAAAATTCATTCAGTGAAGCCGGAAAATGCTCCTTTATTCCAGCCTCCAACTTATCCAGCTCTGTCGGCTTATCCCTATAGTAATAGACTACATTGCCCAGTAGCCCCACCGGCAAGGCAAACGAAGTATGATAGGTTGTCTTTAACTCTACGAAATAGTCAATTAGGTCCTCTGCTCCATTTAGCGCCATAAACTTATCCCTGTTCATTGCCCAGCCGGCAAATAATTTCTTTAAAGCAACCTTAATGGTGGGCAGACCTACAGAGTTGTGGCTTTCATCAGGAAAATGCATAAAATGCCATTGCTTCTGATGAGGAAAATATTTATCAAGAACCCCGACAAAGGGCATAACACCCATGCCTTTTGTATCTGCCAACGATATGAAATATTGAGTTTTAAGCTCCTTCACTCCATTAAATACTGAATCAGCATCTTCCACCGCTTTGTAATCATTCCACCACAATGACGGGTCTATGGCAATGTAGGCATCAAAGGCCGATGGGTTACTCATAAAATAGTGGGTAGCAAATAAGCCACCCAGTGAGTGACCAATAAGTATATCGTAATCTGAAGCTTTATAATTCTGCTTCACAAAAGGCTTTAGCTCCTTCTCAATAAAGCTCATAAACCTATCAGCATCTCCACTTTTTTCAGTCCCATTCGTTGGTTTACAATAGTTTCGATACTTTTCAGCTCCTTTATCCGAAATCCCTATAACGATCATCTCGGGAATCTCTTCACTTACACTGGAAAGCAGCTCTATGAGCCCGGTATCATAATGAAAGTTGTAATCGCCGTCCATAAGATACACAACCGGAAAATTGGACTGATCCCCATAATAATAACTTGGGGGCAGGTACACTTGTATACTCCGCTCTTCGTCTAAAACCTTCGATTGGATTGATATTCGCTCACCTATTGACACCATTGAAGGTGTGTTTTGTGCAAATGTAACAACCGGGGTTAAAGTTAGGATCAGGGCTAAATATTGTAATATCTTCATAAGGCAGTTTAAGTTGTGAAGCACCAAACTTAGCAACTTTTGACTTTTTACCCAGAAAGCAACGGAGTGCTTTGAAATTTGAAGACAAGTAATCTCTGTAGTTAGAAATGATTAGAAGCTCTATCGCCTCCCAAACATTCTTCGGAACATTCGCTTTTCGAACTCCCAAAAAAAGTTAAACTGCCCAAATAGGAAGCCGTAGATCAACAGAATAATATTGTAGATTGGCAGGATCAGCAAGTAGTAACACACGGTAAATACCCAGTTTCTGTCTTCCTCATCAGCGATCAATGATAGAATGGGTTCCTTTAAAAATAAAACCGTAAATCCCGTACAGGCAAAAACAATCAAAATGACAATAGCCTGGACTGTTGTCACATTCCATCGCCTTTCCAATTTATCTAACCAGCCGGGTTTCTTCATTAGCTATTAAAATAATTTCCAGATCTGATCATTCGGCACCGGTGCCACTAATGTCATTTTTTCCTTTTTTACCGGGTGCTCAAAAGATACTGACCGGGAATGTAAGTAAATATTACCATCCTTTGCAGGCTTATCGGCGCCGTATTTCACATCCCCCATAATGGTACAGCCTATTTTGGCCAATTGCACCCTGATCTGATGCGGCCGCCCTGTCATAAGTTTAACTTCAAGTAAATAATATTCGGCAATACGGCCAATTAATTTATAATTCAATATAGCCTTTTGTGAGCCACTCACCTGCTTATTTGAAGCTATGGCCTTGTTGATCTTTGTATTTTTCTTTAACCAGTGCACCAGCTCGCCTTGCGTATTAGGAGGTCGGTGTGTTGTTATAGCCCAGTAAGTCTTCTCAATCTCTCTCTCCTTAAAAGCTTTATTCATTCTTTCAAGAGCCTTAGAGGTACGAGCCATTACTACAGCTCCACTTACCGGACGATCGAGCCGGTGTACAACGCCGAGAAAAACTGCCCCAGGCTTATTGTATTCTTTTTTGATATAAGCTTTGCCTTCTTCAGCAAGCGTTACATCACCCGTTTTATCTCCCTGAACGAGTAGCCCTGCAGGCTTATTGACAATCAACAGGTGATTGTCTTCATATAAAATATCCTTTTTCGTAAGCATGTTACTCGTTCGCTAATTTATTTAAAACTCTGATGTAAAGTGGAATTCTATGTCAGGGAAATTATCCTGTACCATGGTGAGCCATGCGCGTGACTCTGCCATAAAGACAAGTTTCCCATCTTTGTCTTTTGCAATGTGCCTGTATTTGGAATCCACAAATTCGTTGAGCTTCTTTTTATCCTTACTGCTTATCCAGCAGGCTTTATAGAGGTTCATGGACATGAAATCACATGAAGCACCATACTCGTGCTTTAAGCGATGCTGAATTACCTCAAACTGAAGTGCTCCCACTGTCCCCACTACTTTTCTTGCACCAAGCTCATAAGAAAACAACTGCGCCACACCTTCTTCCATCAACTGGTTAAGGCCTTTTTCCAACTGTTTGGTTTTCATGGCATCCTTATTAACTACCTCTTTGAATATCTCTGGAGAGAAACTCGGAATGCCTTTATAAATCCCCTTTTCACCTTCTGAAATCGTATCTCCGATTTTGAGGTTACCGGTGTCGTACAGGCCTACAATATCACCGGGCCAGGCCTCATCGACTAACTCCTTTTCCTGGGCCATAAAAGCTGTGACATTGGAAAACCGGATCTTTTTATCGGAGCGCACATGGTAGTAATTGGCCCCTCTTTCAAACTTCCCTGCACATACACGGATAAAAGCGATCCTGTTTCTGTGATTAGGATCCATATTGGCATGTATCTTAAAGATGAAGCCTGAGAATTTATTTTCATCCGGCGCAATAACCCGCTCCTCGGTTTCCCTCGGTTTTGGTGCCGGGGCAAGTTCAATAAAGCAATCCAGAAGCTCCTTAACCCCAAAATTATTAACTGCACTACCAAAAAATACTGGGGCCACATTGCCCGCCAGATATTCATTGACATCAAATTCCGGATACACTCCTTCGATTAACTCCACATCTTCACGGAGTTGGTTGGCATAGCTCTCTCCCACTTCCTTATCAATAATCGGGTCTTTGATGTCTTCTATAACCTCACCGTCTTGTTCGATCTTGGTTTTGCTGGGTTGGAAGAGGTGTAGTGTTTTATTGTAAAGGCTGTAAACTCCTTTAAAGGTCTTGCCCATACTGATGGGCCAGCTCAAAGGCCGTACTTTTATGTCGAGTTTCTCTTCTATCTCATCGAGCAGATCGTACGGATCTCGGCCTTCCCTGTCAAGTTTATTGATAAAGCATATCACCGGCGTTTTACGCATGCGACATACCTCCATCAGCTTCTCTGTCTGTATCTCCACCCCTTTAACACAATCAATCACCATGATCACGCTGTCTACAGCCGTAAGGGTACGATAAGTATCCTCGGCAAAATCCTGGTGACCAGGGGTGTCCAGCAGATTTATTTTCTTGCCATTATAATTGAAACCCATGACGGAGGTAGCCACTGATATACCCCTCTGTTTTTCTATCTCCATCCAGTCAGAACGGGCATGCATCTTTATTTTATTCGACTTCACCGCCCCGGCAGTTTGTATCGCACCTCCAAAAAGCAGTAGCTTTTCTGTCAGTGTTGTTTTTCCTGCATCCGGGTGACTGATGATCCCAAATGTCCTTCTCTTTGCTATTTCTTCTTTCAATGCCATAGGTTAATCTGAAAATAAGGTGCAAATTTACAGTTTTAATTATGAATTAATAAGTTAGAAAAACTTAAAACGTGCGTTTACTATTTATTTTTATCCTGTTCCTTAGTTTAAATTATGCGTATGCTCAACAGAAACCCAATTGGCAAGATGGAGTGATTGTATTAAGGGATGGTTCAATAATCGAGTCTGAGATTGCTTTTAACCCAGTGCTAATTGAGGGGTTGGTTTTAATCAAAACGGAAGATGCAGTTAAAAATTTCACCCCTCTGTATGTCGATTATTTTCTCCTACAAAATACTGATGGCGCTGGCAACACCAAGTTTTATTCCCTTCCCATTGAACTAAAAAATCAGGGAATAACACGTTACTTTTTTTTTGAAGTATGTTACGAGAGTTCGTCCATTGCTCTATTAAAAAGAGACTTTCAACCTCTCGATTTTTCAAAACCAAAAATAAAGCCGGTTAAGCGTGTAGTACAAAAGTGGTTTCTAATTGATCCTGCAAATGGTGAATTAAGATTGATTCGCGATGATAAAAAAATAGATCGTAAAACTTTATTCTCTTCATTTAATAAATATGAAGACGAAATGCGCGATTATATTTCTGAAAATCGTTTAAAGCTCACCGAAACAGAAGAACTAATCCAAGCACTCCAATATTTTACCTCATTAAAAGAAAAAGAATGACTGTTTCATAAGTTAAGTTTGTTTTCCCTGTTTATTCAATTACTTTTCCTGCCAATCTGTCACATTAATCCATTTGGCATAACCATTGATAACCTATTGATAACGAATAAAATCTTTTGAAACTGAATATTAATAAATAAGAATTTATCATGGGAAAAATTATTGGAATTGACTTAGGAACAACCAACTCTTGCGTTGCCGTGATGGAGGGGAATGAGCCTGTGGTAATCCCAAATAGCGAAGGTAGAAGAACAACTCCTTCGATTGTCGCTTTTCTGGAAGACGGAAAAGGCGAGCGAAAGGTGGGAGATCCTGCGAAAAGGCAAGCTATAACCAACCCTCATAATACGATCAGCTCCGTAAAGAGGTTTATGGGTAAAAAGTACAGTGAGGTTAGCGAAGAGCGTAAGACTGTTTCGTATACCCTTGAAAAGGGTAACAATGACACCGTAAGGGTTAAGATCGGGGACAGACATTATACACCTCAGGAGATATCAGCTATGATCCTTCAAAAAATGAAGTCTACTGCTGAAGATTACCTGGGTACTGAAATTAAGGAAGCGGTAATTACCGTACCTGCTTATTTTAATGATGCTGAGCGTCATGCTACAAAAGAAGCTGGTCAAATTGCCGGACTTGAAGTAAAAAGGATCATTAACGAGCCTACTGCTGCGGCGTTGGCTTATGGTCTCGACAAGAAAGATAAGGATATGAAGATTGCCGTGTATGACCTTGGTGGTGGTACATTCGATATCTCAATCCTCGAGCTTGGTGACGGAGTATTTGAAGTAAAGTCTACTAACGGTGATGTGCACCTGGGTGGTGATGACTTTGACCAGGTTATTATTAACTGGCTGGCAGAAGAATTCAAAAATGATGAGAACGTAGATCTAAGAAAAGATCCTATGGCCCTTCAGAGATTGAAAGAAGCTGCTGAAAAAGCTAAGATCGAATTGTCGAGCTCTACTGAAACAGAGATCAACTTGCCATACATTATGCCGGTAGACGGTGTGCCTAAGCACTTGGTAAGAAAACTTACAAGAGCAAAATTTGAGCAACTTTCTGATGATCTGATCAAAAGATCTATGAACCCTTGCAAGACTGCTCTTAAAGATGCAGGACTTAGCGCTTCTGACATTGACGAGGTAATCCTGGTAGGTGGTTCTACAAGGATCCCTAAAATCCAGGAAGAAGTTGAGAAGTTCTTCGGAAGAAAACCTTCAAAGGGTGTAAACCCTGACGAAGTGGTGGCTATCGGTGCTGCAATTCAGGGTGGTGTACTTACAGGAGAGGTTAAAGATGTACTTCTGCTTGACGTTACTCCGCTTTCTCTGGGTATCGAAACTATGGGTGGTGTATTCACCAAGCTTATAGAAGCCAACACTACAATACCTTCGAAAAAATCTGAAGTGTTCTCAACCGCTGCTGATAACCAGCCTTCCGTGGAGATTCACGTGCTGCAAGGTGAGCGATCAATGGCAAAAGATAACAGGACTATCGGTAGATTCCATCTGGATGGAATTCCACCGGCTCCAAGAGGTGTACCTCAAATTGAAGTAACTTTCGATATTGATGCCAACGGTATCATGAATGTTTCTGCCAAAGATAAAGGTACTGGTAAAGAGCAAAAGATCAGAATTGAGGCTTCTTCAGGCTTAACAGATGAAGAAATCGAAAAAATGAAGCAGGAAGCTCAGGCTAATGCCGAAGCTGATAAAAATGCGAAAGAGAAGATTGACAAGATCAACTCTGCCGATTCACTGATCTTCCAGACTGAAAAGCAGTTGAAAGAGTATGGTGAAAAACTTTCTGAGGGTAACAAGACCAAGATCAACGAGGCCCTTGAGGAGTTGAAGAAAGCACACCAGTCTCAGGATGTAGCTGCCATAGACAAAGCTATGGAAAGCCTTAACAAAGCCTGGGAAGGGGCTGCTCAGGAAATGTACGCTGCCTCTGGTGCTGACCAGGCCGGTGGTGCCGCAGGACCTGAAGCTGGAGGTCAGGCCGAAGCCGGATCAGACAGTGATGTATCTGATGTAGAATTTGAAGAAGTAGATGACAATAATAAAAAGTAATCTGCTCATTTTAATTAAGGTGAAGAGGCTGCCGGTTCGGCAGCCTCTTTTTTTGTTTCAAGGTGCTGGGTTTCCCAAATTCCGGTGCTCAACGATACATACCGCATTTCACCTGCCAATAACCGGCTTCATGGTTTGTCTCATACATATTCCTCATATACACGCGTTCTCTGAGGGTAATTAATTTTTTGAATACAACATTTACAACTAATCAGAAGCTATGAAAGTATTAAATGCGTGGGCTGTAGTGTTATTATCATTATTGATATTCACTGCGTGTAATGAAGACGACGAGGAGCCGGTAAATACCCGGGAAGCAGAAGGGACAGGGAAAGCAAGCATTTACCTGACTGATGCTCCTGTTGATAATCAGGAGATATCTGCAGTCTTTATATCTATAACAGGTGTGGAAGCCAAAGGTCCGGAAGGATGGATCAACTTAAGTAACTTTGATGAGCCTGTTTCCATTGATCTTTTGAGTTATCAAAACGGCGAATCGTTTTTACTAACCGAAGAACAAATTGCCGCCGGTACCTATACTGAGGTGCGACTCAACCTGAACATTCAGGAAAACGGAGGAACCACAGATGCTCAGGGATCATATATCCAATTTAAAGACGGAAGCAAAAAAGTGCTCTATACTCCAGGTGGTGAACAGACCGGGTACAAAGCCATTGGAGGTTTTATAGTACCTGAAAACGGAAGTGCTTCAATTACTCTGGATTTTGATGTTCGCAAGGCGCTGGTTGCCGCAGGCAAAGAAGATAAATACTTGCTGAAACCTGCGATACGATTAGTCGCCAATGGGGATGCCGGTACCATTGAAGGAAAATTATCCGGAACGGAAGCTTTCAACCGTGTTGTGGCTTTTGTATATCAGAATGGCGCATTTAGCGAAAGTGAAATGGACGCACCAACACAAGGGAATGTAAGGTTTGCCAATGCCATTTCCAGCAGTATGGTGGATCAGAACCAGGAATTTACCCTGGCCTACCTCAATACAGGAACTTACGATGTATATTTTGCCATGTTTGATGAACAGGGAGAATTTTTAAACCTTCTGGGCAGCTATAGCAATGTTAAAGTAGGGGCACAGGCTAAAGCTAACATTTCGATCAAACTGAACGAACTTCTTTAAACTGCCAATTGGTCATTAATCAATTTTGGAAGCTACCTTTTACAGGGTAGCTTTTTTATTGTATGTATTGTTCGGACCAACTAATAGCGCATAGCCGAAAACCCATTTTGGGGCATTGAACTGATATTTTAAGCTAAAAACCTATTATTCAAGCACTTACATTTCATCGATTTATACATCCATTTATCTGTAGCAGAACAACATTCGTAGGTTTAGGGAAATCAACTTACTTGTTTAAACGTTTAATTTGAACAAACCCAACAAACTAAAACTATGAAAATGCTTAGAATGTTAAGTGTGGTATTTTTATCTGCATTGGTAATTACTGCCTGCAACGATGATGATAGTACCACCAATGGAAAAGGAAAGGCAAGTATCTATATCACAGATGCTCCTATTGACGACGCCAACGTATCGGCAGTAGTAATATCAGTGAACAGAGTGGAAGCCAACGGCCCGGAAGGCTGGGAAACCATTGAAGAGTTTGAAGAACCAGTTTCAATAGACCTGCTCAGCTATCAAAACGGTGAGGCTTTCCTACTTACAGAAAACGAGATGGATGCCGGAACGTACAGCGAAGTACGACTTATATTAAATATTAAAAAGAAAGTGGACGATCAGCTTCAAAACGAAGGTTCATACATCGAATATATTGACGGAAGCAAAGAGCCACTTTTTGTACCAAGTGGCGCTCAGTCAGGTTATAAAGCTAAAGGAGAGTTTACTATTCCCGAAGGTGGTGTAGTAGGTATTACACTGGATTTTGACGTACGTAAGGCTGTGGTAAAGGCAGGTAGCAGTGGTAATTTCATATTAAAACCCACTATTAGACTGGTTGCCAATCAGGATGCTGCGATGATCAACGGGCACTTTAACATAGACAGCCTGGATAGTGCCGGGTATGATAAAGTTATAGCCTTTGCTTATGAAAATGACACTTTCGCAGAGTCTGAAATGGACGAGCCGGAAGAAGGTGAAGTGAGGTTTGCCAATGCTGTAACCAGTAGTGTAGTGGTTGATGGTGATTTCACACTGGCCTTTATAAATTCGGGTACCTATGACCTCTATTTTGCTGCTTATGATGAAAATGGTGAATTTGTTGAACTGATCGGGTCTTATGAAGATGTGACGCTTGAAGCCGGCGCTAAATTGGAGCTCGATCTGGGGCTTGATTTATTAAATTAGCAGTAAGAAGTCCATTTTTTGAAAAAACTATAAAAAAGCCCCAAACGGGGCTTTTTTATTTGAATATCATTTTAAATTTACCGGCTAATTTAAAATCTATAAATAATGTTTGTTTACAAATTTGGAGGGACCTCAGTAGGTATGCCCGAGCGCATGCACAAAGTGTCCGGCCTTATCACTGCTGATAAGGAATCGAAAATCGTTGTATTATCTGCGGTTTCCGGTACTACCAATGCATTGGTGGAAATCGGAGAATTATTATTATCGCGAAAACAGGATGAGGCCAAATCGAAGGTAACAAGCCTAAAGAAACATTATAAAGATTTTATTGAGGGGCTTTTCAGCACGGCAGAAGGCAAACAGAAGGGTGAAGATATCATTGAAAAATACTTTACCGAAATGAATGCTTTAGCGCTTATCCCGGATTTCAACCTGGGCAACAATAAGACTATGCTGGCGTATGGCGAGATCTTATCAACCAACCTGTTCCATCAGTACCTGCTGGAGTCGGGGGTTCCCAATATACTTTTGCCAGCCCTGGATTTCATGACCATTGACCAGGATGGCGAACCCGAAATTGAAGCGATTTCAAAAAAATTAAAAAAGCTTATAGCCGATAATCCTGGTAAACTTTATATCACCCAAGGGTTCATTTGCAGAAACCATGAGGGTAAAACCGATAACCTGCAGCGTGGCGGAAGTGATTATACGGCATCAATTATTGGCGCTGCCATCCATGCCGAAGAGGTGCAGATATGGACGGACATTGATGGTATGCACAACAATGACCCCAGAATAGTTGAAAATACTTATCCTATCCGTGAATTAACCTTTGATGAGGCTGCCGAGCTGGCCTATTTTGGAGCAAAAATACTGCATCCTTCTTCAATATTACCTGCACAAAAGTATGGTATACCTGTAAGGCTAAAAAGTACCCTTGACCATGACGCACCAGGCACAGTGATCAGCAATACCAGTGGGGATGTAGATGTAAAAGCTATTGCTGCAAAAGGGGGCATAACTGCTATAAAAATTAAATCAACCAGAATGTTGCTGGCTCATGGTTTTCTGAGAAGAATATTTGAAATTTTCGAGAAGTACAAAACTTCAATCGATATGATAACCACCTCCGAGGTTGCTGTATCTGTAACTATTGACCAGTCACGGCATCTTGATCAGATCGTAGAGGAGCTGAGTCATTTCGGTGTAGTGGAAGTAGATTCTAACCAGACCATTATTTGCATTGTTGGCAGTATGGTTTCTGCAAAAAAAGGTGTACTGAAAAGGATATTTACTTCCGTATCAGACATACCGGTAAGGATGGTTTCCTATGGTGGAAGTAAAAATAATATATCGCTGCTTATAGACTCAGGATATACCTCAGAAATGCTGAAGGCGCTTAATAAAGGGCTTTTTGAATAGTAAATACAGAAGCTGCCCTTGTGGGATTTGTAAAAAAACTTTACGGGGCGGCTTCTTTCATGACTAGAAAATTCGCATTTTTAGAAAATTACACGTTAAAACATCTAATATAAGTGAGCGATTCAGTTTGCAGAGAGAACAATTATCAGAACATTTACCGTTCGAATGCGAATAAATTAAGAAACTTTCTATACTATCGTTGCGGTGACATGGAAAAGTCGGAAGACCTTATGCATGAAGCCTTTATCAAGCTTTGGGAGAACTGCAAAAAGGTAATTATGGAGAAAGCTAAAGCCTTTTTGTTTACCACGGCCAACCGCATGTTTCTAAATGAAGTAGAGCATAGTAAAGTAGTGCTATCTTTTGCAAAAGATTATAAGCACAAGGAAAATCACCAAAACCCAGAATACATTTTGGAAGAGAAAGAGTTTAAGGAGCAGCTTGAAAAAGCTATCTCAAGCTTACCCGCATCTCAACGGGAAGTTTTTCTCATGAACCGGGTAGACAAGATGTCATTTCAGGAAATAGCTGATATACAAGGTGTAAGCCTGAGTGCCGTACATAAGAAAATGTATAAGGCCATGGATAAGCTTAAAGAGAATATCGATATTTTAAATAATAGAAAAATTT
>NZ_SMLW01000298.1 GCF_009711405.1 Fulvivirga kasyanovii
TTGAGCGTCCGCTCAATTATTGAATATAGTACAATGGGACAATATCTTCAACGCCTGTTTCATAGCTACGGCAACTGCTCCAGGCGCATGTCTGTGGCTCATCTACAAAGCCGGCCTCTACGGGGTTGTTGTGGATATAGGTTAACCTCTGATCCATAAGTGTATTATTGCTTGGTTCTATTGGGTGGTTATGTTGTTGCCATAGTTGAAAGCCAGAGTTTCTTTTGTTCTTTTTACCAGCCCTTTCAAACATCCAAATCAGCCATTCTCTACGGCTTTCATCGCTATTTTCTTTTATGCAGCTCTTAAGTTTTGTTGAAGTAAAGCTTTTGAAGTCCCGTATTACATCTGACAATGCATTCCCTTCTTCTGTACTTAAAATTAGGTGTACATGGCTGGTCATAATGCAATACGCATGAATTTGCAATCCTTTATTTTTATGGCAGTACTTCAGGCTATCGGTAATGACTTCCCGATACTCATCCCTGATGAACAAATCAATCCATTGACTACCGTGAATGTCACGAAATACATCGCGTATTGATCCGAATAGAATACTTTCTTCCCATGTTTAAAAGATAGTATTTAAAGAATTAGCCAGGGCGGACGCCCTATCCATTTAAGGTCGTAGGATCGCTGCGCTTAACCTACGACCAGATTGGGCTCGCGCCAGCATGGGCACACCTACGACTAGATGGGGGGTGTACGTTTAGGTTGTACTAATCACTTAAAGATCTTCCAAAGTCAATTATTCTGTTAAACGAAACCACTGCATTATTTTGGTCACAAAGTAGATTAAAATCCTCTAAGTCAACATTCCATTCTATTCTTAGAACATCTATGAGTATGGCATAACATATTGTTTCTTTCTTCCAAATATCTCTATACTCAACGAATTGTCGCACATCATTTTTAATGTAGAAAATTCCATTAACATGAAGAGCGAAAAAATCATCTTTACTCCAAACGGTAAAAACTACAAAGTCATCCATTTTAAGCGTATCCGTTTTTTCTAGTAACTGTGATATTTCCACTGGAATATTTTCTGGCCAAAAAGTGTTTGTCCATGTTGCGTCAATTTCACCAAACAGTTTTCTCATCCATTGCTTCATGTCGAAATTAGTAAGAGCTAATTCGCCATTTATGAAATCCAGTAGTAGATAACTGGATGTAATTCCACGGTTAATCCATTCTGGAGAGAGAGGCGAGAAATCTTTATCATTTTTGAAATATAATTCATCCCTCCCATCAGAATCAAAATCATGTGCAATAAATGATGGGAAAAGTGGGCTTTCTGAAGTATAAAACTCATCAATAGTATCAGTGAAGGGCATGTCTGAATTTAGAGAAGGAAAATTATAGGTTTTATGATTGGAACTCAGTATAATTTTTAGGTGAAAGTAAAGATGTGCACCATCGTTGCCTATAAAGAAAAGACTATCAGTTTTTTTATCGCCATCAAAATCCCAATTGTTTGAGTAATTGTGAGTTTGAGTACTAACATTATAAGAGTAGTTAATGTTAATGTCTTTTTGATTATACCTGTCTTTATATGAATTGCTGTTCTTACTTAATGAAGAATCAGATTGACCTGCCGCAGGATTCAAGATAATGACTGCAATAAATGCTGTTAGTAATTCAATTCTCATGGTGTAAATAATCTCCTCCACCCTGGTCGTAGCATCTGCTACGGACCCGTTATGATTTTGAGCGTCCGCTCAATTACTGAATATAGTACATTGATACGATATCTTCAACCCACACTACTTGCCTTACCCAACCTTCCTCGCCACAATCAACGCATTGGTCGGTGGGTGAGGTAGCTCCTTTAGCTTACCATCTTCCTGAATAAATAACTTCACCTTGCCCTCAAACCTGTTTTGGGCTATCCAGGGGTTGGTATAGGCGTTGGAGCTTTCTTCTATTCTGAATCCGGCTTCTTCGAGGTTTTGTTTCCAGTCGGTGATGCTCCAGAAGCAGAAGCGCTCGTGCATTTCGCTTTGCCAGTTGTCGGTGTAGTCTTTAGTGAGCATGTATTCAGCGGCATCTTTTAGTTTGAGGTGGATGTACGTTTCCCCGGCTATGGTTTTGGTTTCGTACAGGATCTGGTCGTTCTCATGTTTTCTGAAATCTTTGGCAAACCGCTTAAAGCGGGCAAACGTTGAGAGTCCATTCAGGTAATCGCAGAGGACGGTGGTATTGTCAAACTCCTTTTCAAAGTCGTCGTTGCGGCCATCAGTTGGGTTGAGCTGCATGTAAACCATGGTGTTGCCATCCTCAGGGCCGATTACATCGCGGTTGATCCATACGCCGCCCATTTCAAGTTCTTTGTACCTGTTTTTGATGAAACTCAGCAGGTCGGCCCGGCTGCCGTATGACTCTATTTCATGAGTGAGGGAGGAGGTGTGGATGGTGTTCATAGAGCTGTCTTCAAATACCAGGGAGGTTACAGCATTCTTCTGGGCGAAGAACACGTTGGGGTTGCCAAACTCGCCGTTATGTTTTCTCTGGTTGCAGATGTCGAAAAGCTGTCGGGCTACCTCAATGCCATAGAAATCAGACTCCCGTAGTTTGGGGTCTTCGCTGGCCTGTTTTAGCCATGAGCCCACGGCACAGCCTATGTCGCCGATCTTGCCGGGCTGGATATATGCCGCAGTGTCCTTATACTTAATTTCTGCTATTTCATCCATCTGGCGCACATAGCTGCCATAGTCGCGGGACTCTGTAATGTCCCCATCATCGCCAATAATAGGATCGTTGAGTATGATCTGTACTTTTTGCCCCAGCTTGTAGTTCTTCCAGAGCTTATAGCTCGATATGTGCAGTTTATCAATAATTTCATCGTCAGATTCCCAGGCATGGTTGGAGGCGATCAGGTCTACAATATCCCAGGGCAAAGGCGCATGGAATTTCTGGGTCTTCCTGTCCTGAAGCTCAGCAGGAAGAATTTTGAAGCCTATCGCTTCGTACATATTCATCACGGGTGTGGAGCAGACGACCAGCGTGTTTTCAGGGCTGAGCTGGAGCGCCTGGTCGCTCTGGTGCTTTACCTGCTTTAGGGTGTAGGCAGCAAAATTTTCGAGTACCCCAACATCATCAATGCCATAGACATAGCAGGGTACAGGCAGGTCTTTTGAAAACTCCTGGATCATCATAGCCCGCAGGTAAAAGGGGATAGGATTTCGCTTGGTGCCGGCGTGGTTGGCAGAGGTAACTGCAAATATGATGGCTTCCACCGGTTCATGGTGGGGAAGCGCTTCTCCATTTACATCCTTTACACCGTGGAGGCCGGTGTTGACCAGCTTGTACAGGTACTTAAATTGGAAATCAGTAAGGATGTGGTGGCGACCAGGTATGAAAAGGTACATAATTATATTCAGCTTAAATTTCCGCCGAATATAAGCATTAGAATATAGAGACCTTTAAATATGGGAAGGCTTTCTTTGGTAAGGGCATAAAAAAGCCTCCCGTTATTCACGCAGCTTATTGAATAGCCTTAATGGAATAACAGGAGGCGTTGAGTTTTTTTACTTTTATCAGTACTTTCTGCCGTAAACCACTACATCTTTCAGCATATCTTTAGTGAAAGCGTATGAAAGGCCTTTACCAACGTAGGACTTCTGGTGGTCGCTTAAGAAGAATGAAGCAGAGTTAGGTACTTTAATACCCCATGAACCGGAGGCCTGAAGGTCGCCGGGCAATATCAGAGCCACGTGGCCCTGGCCGTCAGCCGCCTTGTAAACGGCAATCGTTGCTTTTTTAGAATTGGCATAGCTCTGGGCTTTGTCCAGTGCGTTTTTATCGTATGCAGGGCCAAGAAGCTCCCATTTACTGCCATTGCTTACAAAGTCAGCAATTTCATTAGGAAGCATATATCTGCCGCTTTCCTTGGAGTAAAAGTCATTGACTTTGTAAACGGTATTAACCGATTGCCCCAGGTATTTATAGCATTGTTTGTTGTTTTCTGAACTCTCACAATTGATAAATGCTTCTAAGGATTGTGACAACTCCTGTTCCCAATTACTGCTTACCGTCTGGCCAAACGAGGCAGAAAATGATGAGAAGAAGAGCGTTAAAAATATGGAGTTGATAAAAAAATGCCCTATGTGCTTGTTCAATTTCATGTTGAGATGGTTATAAGCTTATTAATAGATTTGTAAATACAGTATGAATTCAAATAGTGATCTTATTGTAACCTGATTCCTGGCAATATTTGAGCCACTTTTATTCTGTTGAATATTCGTCTTTTAGTATCGCCATGATTTTCAGGTTCTTATATGCTCCGTCGAATATTACAGCCTCTCTCAAAAGGCCTTCATTTTTAAATCCGGCAGAAGCATAAATGTATATCGCTTTTTGGTTATCGTCCACTACATCCAGCCAGAGCCGGTGCATTTGAAGTATTTCGAAACAATACTTTTTTATCAGTTGCAGTGTCTCTTTTCCTAGTCCTTTGCCCTTTTTATCAATAATAATCCGCCTGAGCTCAAGAGCACGGTACCGGTTATTTAGCCCTCCTAATATAACAAACCCGGCTTTTTCATTAGTTCCTTTGTCGAAAATGATCAGATGCTGCTCGTCCGAACTGTGCATAACCTCAAGGTGCTGTTCTTTGGAATAGTTCATAACATAGCCCCTGTTCTGAGGGTGTATTTCCAGTGCAGTTA
>NZ_SMLW01000336.1 GCF_009711405.1 Fulvivirga kasyanovii
CGACCTACGGCCACCTCCCTCAAGGGAGGAATAGGGCGGTACAAGGAATATGGAATGTCAGCTTATTTAGAATTGCTTTCCAACAGTGACTTCTTCTCAGCAGAGTACCCGGATGAAGAACTCGTTCATCTCTCGGAACAGGGGATCGCTTCCTCCTACCGTCGTCGCGATGACGATTAATATATACGCTTGGTTTACAAAAAATTATGTTTAAACTATCCTCAAAATTGCTCGTCATCGGTATGAGTGAGGTACAGCTTGCCCCGAAAGCTTTGGGGAGCCAAGAAGCCATCCCCAGAGTATGGAGGGGAAACGGAATTCTAAATGCTAGTCAGTATGTGCCTCGAAGAAGGGGGTCACTTCGTCTTGCCTCCTCGGATGACGGTAAATAAAGTGATTATTGAATAGTTTTATAAATAGCTGCCAATCTTTGGGCACTCTCCTCCGGGGTTATATCCCGCTGCGGGTTGCCCAGCATTTCAAATCCAACCATGAACTTCCTTACGGTAGCTGACCGCAGCAATGGCGGATAAAAGTGCATATGAAAATGCCATTCGGGATGCTCTCCACCATCTGTTGGAGCCTGATGGATGCCTGAAGAGTATGGGAAGGATACTTGAAACAACCCATCATAGGTTCGGGTAAGCAGGCTGAGGGTTTGGGCAAAATCCACTCTTTCCTCTTCTTGCATTGCGCCTAAGTGTGCTATAGGCCTTTTGCTTATGATTATGGTTTCGAAGGGCCAAACCGCCCAAAAGGGTACCAATACAGCAAAATGATCGGTTTCGAAAACAATACGTTCATCCTTTTGAAGCTCTTTATTCAGGTAGTCTGATAACAGGGTACGGCCATGTTTATCAAAATATTGCCCTTGCATAACCGTCTCCTTTGCCGGTTCTCCGGGTACGGTTTCAGTTGCCCAGATCTGGCCATGAGGGTGAGGGTTGCTGCACCCCATGATCTCACCCCTGTTTTCAAAAATCTGCACGTAATTAATATTAGGCTCGGCTCCAAGTTGCTCATATTGCTCAGCCCAGGCATCTACCACTTCTTTAATGGAGTAGATAGGCATATGGGCCAAGGTAAGGTCATGGTCTGGTGAAAAGCATATCACCCGGCATATGCCTTGCTCTGACCTGGCCGTAAAAAGTTCATCCTCTTCAAATGCCTCTTCTGCATCTTTGATCAACGCCGGAAAATCATTTTCAAAGACATAGACATTTTTATAATCCGGGTTATGCAATCCTCCTGCTCTCTCATTGCCGGGACACAGGTAGCAGCCCGCATCATATTTCTGCCGGGCTACCGTTTCCTTATTTTCTGTTTTTCCCTGCCACGGGCGTTTAGCTCTGTGTGGGGACACCAGTATCCATTCCCCTGTCAAAGGGTTATACCTTCTATGAGAGGCCGTATTGAGTCTGTTTATATCCGTCATGAACCTGTGGTGCTTAAGTTTGCTGCCATGGAGAGTTTGCTACAGCCGGCAGCCGGCTCTACTTCATAAATTTCAGGGCTAATATCAAAACGCTTGCGGTATGCTTCACTGATGGTCTGAATAAATTCTTCTTTGTACGATTTCTCTACAATGTTGATCGTGCAGCCTCCAAAGCCTCCTCCCATCATTCTGGCTCCGGCTACCTGAGGTTTGTCAATGGTAAAACCAATCAGAAAATCCAGTTCAAGGCAACTCACCTTATACTCCAGCGAGAGCCCGTAGTGTGATGCATACAAGTTTTTACCAAAACCAGTGATATCACCTTTTTGTAATTGCCCGCAACTCTGCAGCACACGTTCGTTTTCCTCTACTATAAATTTGCACCGGTTATAAACGTCCTCACCCAGCTCAGGCAGCAAATGCCGCAGCATAGGGAGCTTCACGTCCCTTAGAGTATCCACTTCCGGATAATGGGCTTTAATGATCTGAACACCGCGAATACATTCTTCTTTGCGCGTGTTATAAGCCGATGTAGCCAAAGAGTGGCTCACGTTGGAGTTGCATAGCACAATACAATAGTCGCCCAGTTTCAGGGGAAAATGATCATACTCCAATGATCGGCAATCCAATCGCAAGGCATGGTCTTTTTTGCCCATTACACTGATAAACTGATCCATGATGCCACATTGTACACCTACAAATTCGTTCTCAGCTTTTTGCCCCATTTTAACGATCTCAACAGGGTCTATCCCTAATACAAACAGCTCATTTACTGAGAAGATCAGGCCACACTCCACCGAAGCCGATGAAGAAAGACCAGCACCTATCGGAATATTTCCACCGAATACGCAGTTGAACCCCTGAACCTGATATCCTTTCTTCTGAACCTGGTCTATCGCGCCTATTATGTAGTTGGCCCAGGACTTGTCGGAAGCCTGGAGGTTATCCAGGTCAAAAGAGACGGTTTCCTTAAAATATGCGGAATATATGCTGCAAGTCCGGGATTCATTTTTAGCTACGGCAAAATAGGTTTCCTTATTGATCGCCGCAGGGAACACATAGCCGCTGTTGTAATCGGTATGTTCACCGATCAGGTTGATCCTTCCGGGTGCTCGTACCAGCAGCTCTGGCTGACCATAGATATCTTTAAATAATTGTCGTATTTCAAATGCTTCCATTACCAGAATATGATGTATAAAACAGCCAATATCATCACAATACCCATAGCAAAAGCATTAAACCAGGGTGAAGTCGTAAAGAGGTCTTTTTCCAGATTGATAGCCTTTGGGGAAATTGCTTTATCTCCTGTAAGGGAAATAACCACCATCAACAACGACAGCATGAGAAAGACTACTCCCATCTGGTCGATAAAAGGCATGGAGGGAAAGGTAAGGTCTACAACAACACTGAAAGGCACTGATGCAATAGCTGTCCAAATAGCCGCAGTTGCTGACGCTCTTTTCCAAAACAAGCCAAAAAGGAACAGCACCACTATACCCGGACTCACATAGCCGGTATACTTCTGAATAAACTGGAATACCTGTTCTTCACCTCCCAATAAAGGTTGTGCCACTATTACTGCAATAACCATAGCTGAGACACCAACGATTCGTCCTACCATAACCAGATGACTCTCTGAAACATCTTTTTTCAGCGATGGCTTATAAAGGTCCATGGTGAAAATGGTAGCTGTACTGTTCATCATAGAGCTGAGTGATGACAGGGCAGCCGCAATCAATGCTGCAAAAGCCAGCCCTTTGATACCGGTAGGTACCAGGTTGGCGAGTAGCCACGGATAAGCTGCATCGTATCTGTTTATATCTGCACCCAATACAAAAGCTGCAATCCCGGGTATTACCACTACCATGGGGATCAATAATTTTAAATATCCTGCAAATGCCAGTCCTTTCTGGGCTTCTCCGATGCTCTTGGCTGCAAGTGCGCGCTGAATGATGTATTGGTTACACCCCCAATAGCTCAGGTTAGCAATCCACATACCGCCAACCAGTACCGATATACCGGGAAGATCTTTATAAAAAGGGTTGTTCTTCGAGAGGATCATATCAAACTTCTCTGGGGCCTTTTCAAACAAAAGGGAAAGACCTTTCAAAGCACCCGCTCCTTCACTAACGGCATCAAGCGCAAGATATGTAGTAACGAGGCCACCGAATATCAGAAACACTACCTGCACAACATCCGTCCAGGCAACGGCTTTCAGACCGCCATAAATAGAGTAAGCTACAGCCATTACTGCCAGGCCGATGATGGACTGCCACATGGTAATGCCCAGCACTACGGTCAATGCCAGTGAAGAAAGATAAAGTACTGTGGAAAGGTTGACGAAGGTGTATAAAAACACCCAGAATACAGCCAGTATAGTTCTTATCCGGCCATCGTAGCGTTGCTCAAGCAGTTGAGGCAGTGTAAAGATGCCTTTCTTCAGGAATATGGGTAGAAAATATTTGGCTACGATCAGGAGTGTAAGTGCAGCCATCCACTCATAGGTGGCTATACCCAGGCCGAGCGCAAAACCTGATCCTGACATACCTATGAATTGTTCTGCAGAAATATTGGAAGCTATAAGCGATGCTCCGATAGCCCACCAGGGAAGTGACTTTCCGGCCAGGAAATAATCACTTGAATCTTTGGTGTGCCCTTTCTTTTCCCGGCTTACCCACAAGCCTATAAAAATAATGAGGCAGCCGTAGGCTATGAAAATAATGATATCAATTGTTGACAGGTTCATCCGTTCATTTCGTTTAAAAAAACATGAGTTAACAATTCCTTTGCACCGGGCATGCCCTGAAATTAAGCCTCTGCCCTAGGCAGGCGCCGTACTCTGGTGCATACGTTTGCAGCCACGAAGCACAACAGTGTAATCATACGATAGATGGCTTTTCCGTAGTAATTAATTGTTAACTGATGCCACTGTTCTGCGTCCGCACCATGCTATTAACCTCTCCGAACCACCCCTTCCGAAAAGAAGGGATTTTTAAGGAGCTTTAGTTCATAGCATTTCGTGCGCACTTGCCCGAATGCAAAGGAACCACTTATGAAGTGATGCCTGAATATTGGCATTCGATTGCTGATTTACAAGTTGCAGGCACCAGGAGCATTAAAAAAACGTTTCCGGTAACGATCTCGGAAATTAATTATATTTGAATTGACTGCTAAAAACTTAAGTTTGAGGTTATACTACTCTTCCGGTTTTTCGACTAAACCGGTGAAATGATAATATGGAAAAAGGACAGGTAACCATCCGGGACATTGCACTGAAACTGAACATTTCGATATCCACAGTTTCAAGGGCTTTACGCGGGATGGCCGATGTAAACGCTGACACAAAAAAAAGGGTATTGGAAATGGCCCGGGAGCTCAATTATGAGCCCAACCAGATAGCCCAAAGCCTGCGTAGCAACAGAACGAATACTATTGGCATTATTGTGCCTGATGTTCAGGTACACTTTTTCAGTTCCATTGTCAGCGGCATCCAGAAAGTAGCCTCAAAGGTCAATTACAATGTTCTTTTCTGTCAGTCAGGCGAAAGTTATCAAACGGAACTCAACAACCTCAAGGCGCTCATAGCCAGCCGGGTTGACGGATTGCTGATCTCGCTTTCCAGGGAGACCGAAGATATCGAACACCTGCTCAGGGTACAGCAGAAGAATATTCCTTTGGTATTATTTGACCGGATAAGTGATGATATTGACACCTCCAAAGTCGATGTAAGCGATACAGACGGGGCTTTTAAAGCTGTAAAGTACCTGATAGATACAGAATGCAGGCGGATAGCTTACCTGGCCGGGCCAAAAAACCTGACGATCAGCAATAAGCGTATGGAAGGTTATTTACATGCTTTACGTGCCGCCGGAATTACACCTGACGAAGAGCTGATCGTTCATTGCAACTCCTTAAAAGAAGATGCTGCCGGTGCAACGGCTCAGCTTCTGTCTCTTAATAACAAGCCGGACGCCCTGTTTTGCGTCAATGACCCGGTGGCCATTCAGGCTATTCAGGTGATTAAAAAGCATAATCTCAAAATACCGGAAGACATTTCCATAATCGGCTTTACTGACGATCCGGTATCAGCCTTGATAGAACCGGCCCTGACTACCGTGGCCCAGCCATCGCACGAAATGGGCCAATGCGCCGCCAAGCTGTTGATTGACCAGATCAAAGGCTACGATGGTACTTCAAGGACAGTAACGCTGGACACAAAATTGGTTTTGCGGAACACTACGAAATTGCTTAATCCATAGAAAATTTCACGCTCATGTTGATAGGAATGGTAAAATCAATAGCAGATGTTGAGTGACGACAGGGAGCTATTGAACCTTTTCTATGCCAATTTAGTCTTTCGTAATCCTAACTTTGGTTTATTCAATTTTTTTATTGATTCAGTTACCCTATTCCTTGTTTCAGATTGAAGAAAAGTTGGAACCAATATTTTCAGGCTTATTCCTAAAACGCGATGAATAATAACCAAATCTTTTAAGGTAAACTGAGATACACCATTTATCAACTCGCTCATGTACGATTTAGGATGCCCTAATATCTCTCCTAAATCTTGCTGTGTCATATCATACTCCTTAAGTTTCTTTCTAATAACATCCTTGCGTTTATTGATAAACCTCTGTTCGTATTTTACAATTTCCTCTGCATTATCCGATTCCTCCACCTGG
>NZ_SMLW01000506.1 GCF_009711405.1 Fulvivirga kasyanovii
CTTTAAACCCTTTCAATTCTTCTTTTTAACCTTTTTATATTACTTTGCGGAAAATAAAAAAAATGTGAGAAAAACTGCAATAATCATAACCATCGGAATAATATTACTTGTAGGAGGTTATTTGTTCTATGAGAAATGGTATAATGGTGGATCTACGAGTTTATGGAGCAATGTACCAGGTAATGCGGTATTGGTTTTTGAATCTAAAAGTACAGTTGAATCATGGAATGACCTGGTGGAGACTTCTTTATGGAGTTCTCTGAAACAGATTGAGTCGTTTAAGCAGATAGAGGCCGACCTAAAAGCCCTTGATAGCATCGAGGCAGGTGGAGTTGCAAATCTTTTGCAGCAGAACAGTCTAATTTCCATGCATGTGACTGAAAAAAATGACTTTGACTTTGTTTTCTATATAGATTTGAGTCAGGAGAAAAACTTAAGAGCTGCCACTAAATTGTTGGATTACTTTAAAGATAATTCTGGTGTACGGTTTTCAGAGCGAATTTATCAGGATTACACCATATCAGAATTAACGTCGAAAAATCTTACCTTTACTTATTTTATTAACAAAAATGTATTTGTTGGTAGTTTTACCTCCTTCCTAGTTGAAGATGTTGTCCGCTTAGTTAATGATGATTATAAAAGTGGGTTTAAGTTGAGCCATTCCCAGCTTTATGATATGCCTAAACTGGCAAACGATGATGGAAATGTCTATGTCAATATGGAGGCAGCCTCTTTATGGCTTAGTTCTTTTATGGACGCTAAATATAGAAAATCGTTAAAGGAGCTGGGAGGGTTTAGTCAATCCGCATTTTTTGATGTTGATGTTTCAGGTTCTAAAATATTGTTTAATGGTTTTACTGTTTCCAATGCGCAAGCTGATTACTTAGGTGCTTTTAGCTCACAAGTACCTGTAAAAAGCGACTTGAAGTATTATGTGCCTAACAGGGCATCGGCAGTTTATCGTTTTGGACTTTCAGACGGGGGGAGTTGGCACAATGGGCTTATCAATTACTGGAAAGCTAATGACCCTGAATTTTTGTCGTCAAGAGATGAGTTTACCCGGCAGTACGGCTTCAATTTTTCTGATTTGTATAGTTGGCTGGGAAATAACCTTGGGTTAGTTAAGCTTGAGGCTTTTAGAGGTTCTAGTCAGGAAGAGCTGGTCTTTATACAGGCTAATGATGCTCAGGAAGCGTTAAATCAATTCAATACTTTTTCTGAATCATTAGCACAGGCGAATGGTGATTCTGTGTATGTAGAGCGTTTTTCTACATATGAGATTCGCGAATTAAAGGTTAGTGAGTTTCCAAGGTTTGCTTTTGGTCCGCTATTCGAAGGGTTTGAAGAGTGTTATTTTATGTTACTAGGTGACTACATAGTGATAGGTAACAGTATGTTGACCCTTAAAAGCCTTATTGAAGATATTGAGAATGAAAATACCTGGGGGCGTTCTGTTGCATTCAATAAGTTTTTAGAAAGCAATCTGGAGGAGTCAAATGTTTCAGTAATTTTTAATACAAGAAGAGCATGGGAAGGCCTTATTAATGAGCTTGACCCTGAATGGAATGAATTTGCAAGAAAGTACGCCAGTCAGATCAAAAGTTTTGATTTAGGATCTATTCAGTTTAGTAAACTTGATGAGAGTTTTTACACGAGTATTGCTCTTCAGCATGAAGAGCAACCTGTGGTTAAGGAAAAGCAGTCCTATGAAGCTTTGAAAAGTGCTTCGTTAAATAATAAAATAATTACTAAGCCCTATGTGGTTAAGAACCATGTAGATGGAAGCTTAGAGGTTGCTGTCCAAGACTCGGCGTATAACTTTATACTTATCTCGCAGGAAGGTAATGTCCTTTGGAAGGATTCTCTGGGTCAACCCATAATATCAGATATTGAGCAGGTGGATTATTATAAGAATGGTAAGCTTCAGTACTTCTTTGCTACCAGAACCGGTTTGCATATTATTGACAGACTTGGTAATTATATCGATGGCTACCCCGTAGTAGTGGATGCAAATCTCAGGTTCGCTTCAGTGGTTGACTACGACAAGAGCAGACGATACAGATTTTTTCTTGCTGATGAACGAGGAAATCTCTTTCTGTACAACAAAGAAGGAGTCAGTCTGGAAGGGTGGAATCCGAGAGAACTCACCGGCAAGTTAGCAGCTAAACCGTTCCATATCAGGGTTCGGGGAAAGGACTGCATGGTTGCTATTCAGCAGGATGGAGTGGTAAATATAATGAACAGAAGGGGAGAAATGATGCCAGGGTTCCCTCTTCAACTTGATGTCCGAATTAATACCAGCCCTTTTATTAATATTGGCTCTGACTTTGAAAAGACCGTTATTACGGTGCTAAGTAAGGAGGGAAGGCTTATCCATTTTAACTTGAATGGTAAAGTTTTAAGTACGGAACAGCTTTATAAGCCCACTAAGGAAACCAGATTTCAACTTATTCCTGACGCGTTAGGAAAAAACTATATAATTTCACGGCAGGATTTGGCGAGATTGGTATTACTTACTCCTGATAACCAGGAGATATTAGCTAAAGATTACCTGAGTTCCGACCATCTTAATGTTCAGTATTACGATTTGGGCTCTGATCATAAAATATATGCTGTTACGGATATCGCTCAGAGCTTTACTTATATTTACGATAAAGATGGTCAGCTAATAAATTCCAGGCCTTTCGACAGTGAACAGGAGATAGCTCTTATCTATTTTGATGCTACCAAAAAATATCATGTATACACCATTTCCGGCAGCACATATAAAGTGATAACTTTCTAATAACCAGTGATGAAAATACCAACGATTTTTTCTTTATTATTCCTTCTCATTTTTAATTCTGCCAATGCTCAAGAGAACACGCAAGATACTCTGGAGTACAGCTTGGTTACTCCCTATAATACAATTTTAACTCATTTAGGGTACTTGCAGGATGACAACTACCATCCTGATATAGCAGCCAAAACACTTCATCCTGAATATATTGAAGGTAAGAAGGCGGAAGAATTGGCTGTAATGCTTAAGCAGATCTTGGATGGCAGGGGCATTATGATTGATCTTGATGAGGTCCCGAGAAAAAGTGACTACATTGATACCGTAACAAATAAAAGTCGTTATTATTTAACCAAGCAATTTCCTGATCTCTATGTAGAGAAGGTGGGGAAGAGGTGGTATTTCTCTGGGAAGACTATAAAAAACATACCTAAATGGCACAAGGAGGTTTATCCTTTTGGGACAGACAGGCTATTGAAACTTTTACCTTCACTGGGAACAACAAAAATATTGGGATTATATGTCTGGCAGCTTATTGGAGTCCTGATTCTAATTCTGTTGTCATTTCTACTGCATAAGTTATTTACTTTTCTTTTTGAAAAACTTATCATCCAACTTCTCTTAAGGTTAGGCTACCAAAAGCTGGCTGATGAAGTGGTGATCCCTATTGCCAAACCTATTAGCTTTCTGGTGATCTTTCCGTTTCTTATAGTGCTGGTGCCAGTTTTACAGCTTCCAATTACTATGAGTGAGTATGTAATATTGACGCTGAGAGCTGTATGGCCGATTTTTGCTATTGTATTCTTCTATAGGTTGGTTGACATTATCAGCATCTATTTGAGTAAGTTAGCCGATAAAACAGAAAGTACACTTGATGACCAGTTGGTGCCTTTGTTAAGAAAGGTACTAAAAACTTTTGTTGTAGTTGTAGGTGGATTATTTATACTGGATAATCTCGAATTTGATATTACTGGATTAATTGCAGGTTTATCTATTGGAGGCCTGGCATTTGCTTTAGCAGCCCAAGATACTATCAAAAACTTCTTTGGCTCTCTTATGATCTTCGTTGACAGGCCGTTCCAGGTTGGTGATTGGATTACATCTGGAGATGTCGATGGTTCGGTGGAAGAAGTTGGTTTTCGGTCTACCAGAATCAGGACTTTCAGAAACTCTCTGATGTACATTCCCAACGGAGTGATTACCAATCAAATGATTGATAATCATGGTTTGCGCGTTTACCGTCGGTTTATGACTAATATCTCTTTGACTTATGATACACCTCCTGATCTTATAGAGGTGTTTGTGGATGGGCTAAAGGAAATAGTGAAAAACCATCCGCATACGAGAAAGGACTATTATGAAATTCATTTGAACGACATGGGAGATTCATCCCTGAATGTACTCTTTTATATTTTCTTTCAGGTGCCTACTTGGTCTGAGGAACTAAGATCCAGACATGAGATATTGTTGGATATCATTAGGCTGGCGGAGAGAATAGGTGTGAACTTTGCGTTCCCCACTCAAACCTTGCATGTGGAAACTTTTCCTGAGAAAAAAGGAAATTCTCCTGAATATACTAAGAGTACCCCCGAACTTAAAAAGACAGTTGAAGAGTTTCTGGCTTCTAAAAAGGCTAAGAATTAAAGTGTACTGAAAAACTCTTCTATCGCATCATAAACTTTAGCAAGTTCATCATTACTGATAATGTAAGGAGGAATTACGTATATCAGGTTGCCTAGCGGCCTGAGTAATATGTCTCTTTCCAGAAAGAAAGGATAGAGTCGGTTTCGCATCTCACTGAAATAGGAACTGTCGTTTTCTGTCTCAAATTCTATGGCTAGAATGGTCCCTAATGAACGTATATCCTTTAATTTAGGAGTGAGTTTATGTTTTTCTTTAAAGCGCTCATGTTGGTTTGTGATGCGTTGAATATTATCCTGACACTCTTGTTTTGTTAATAGCTCAAAGCTGGCATTTGCAGAAGCACAGGCTATTGGGTTGGCAGTAAATGAGTGTCCATGCAGGAATGTTTTATAAAGGTCCTTCGACATGAATGCATCTACAATAGCATTTGTACATGAAGTTACCCCAAGCGCCATGGTTCCGCCGGTTAATCCTTTTGAAAGACAGATAATGTCTGGTTTATGTTCTAAATAATCCGAGGCAAATAATTTTCCGGTTCTGCCAAAGCCAGTCATTACTTCATCAGCTATGCATATTACATTATGATCTTGGGCGTATTGTATCATCCGGTCTAGTAGTTCTGCATTATAAATACGCATCCCCGAAGCCCCTTGTATGATCGGCTCAAAAATGAACGAAGCTATTTCATTGGAATCTACCAAAGTTTTAAACCTTTCAAATACCGATGACTCATTTGCACTAGTAGGAAAATCTATAAATTCAACGTCGAACAAATGGTTAGTAAAGGGTTTTGTAAAATCACTTCTTTCTCCAACAGACATAGAGCCGAACGTATCGCCGTGGTAGGCTCCGTCAATAGCAATTACCCTTTTCTTATCCTGGCCTAAATTATACCAGAACTGAAAGGCCATTTTTATGGCCACTTCAACGGCTGTGCTTCCATTGTCGGAATAAAATATTTTTGACTGATTTTCTGGCAGGATAGATAGTAAATTTTCCGCCAGGTTTATTGCTGGTTTGTGCGTAAAACCTGCGAAGATTACATGTTCTAAGGTGTTAACCTGTTCTGCCACCTTTTCTGCAATATATGGATGTGCATGGCCATGTAGGTTTACCCACCACGAAGAGTTAGCGTCTATAATCTTTCTTCCATCTTCTGTTTGCAGGTGCACTCCGCTGGCGGATGTAACGCATAACGGCTCGGAAACGCCTAGCAGCGGTGTAAAGGGGTGCCATATGTATGCTTTATCTTTGTCCTGCCAGTTCATTCCAGTTTGCCTTAAGCTTTTGTGCGTATTCATTAACAACTTCCTTGGTGATCTTTTTTTCATTTCTAATATGAAGGAGGCATTTGACTCCCGCATAATTCTGAATGATTTGTTGTGTTTCAAGGTTTTTCGGACCATTAAAGATTATTCCTTTTAAATGGTACCCACGGGATTTTATCAATTCCAGCGATAACAGGCTGTGGTTAATGCTTCCTAAATAGATATTGCTAACCAAAATGATCTCGGACTGGAAATGAGGTATCATATCCGCTATGGTTTCCTGGTCATTGACAGGAACCAAAAGACCACCAGCTCCTTCTATAATAAGAGGTTTGGTGGTATGGGGAGCAGATAAGTGTTTAATCTTGATCTCTACGTTATCAATTTTAGCGGCAGCATGTGGAGACATGGGAGACTTTAAAAAGTATTGCTCCTGATGAATGACCCTTTTGGGTGAAACCAGGTTTCGAATGGTGTCACTGTCAGTTGGTGTTCCTGCCTGTATCGGTTTCCAGTAGTCAGCTCCCAGGGCTTCTACCAAAATTGCAGAGGCAAGGGTTTTTCCACTATCCGTTCCAATGGCTGTTACAAAATATCTCATATCAGAGCTGCTAAACTATGGATCAATCCTGAAATATCATCATCAGAATTAAAAGTATGCAGACATATCCTTAATCTTTCTTCGCCAAGCTTTACAGTAGGAGATAAAATAGGCCTTACATCGTAGCCTGATGATTGCAAGTGCACGGCGGCTGCCTTGACTCTGTCATTGCCAGGGATAATTATTGCCTGGATTGGATGATCATATGCCGGTCTTATTAGTTGATTGCCGATTTGCTGGGCGAACAGCTTATTGAATAAATTAATGCGGTCATTGATTTCTTTTTGAAGGAAAGCATTTTTTTCCAGATGAGTAAATGCGCTACTTATAGATAGGATGCTATGGGGTGATAATGCAGTGGTGTAGATGAATGGCCTTGAAAAATTGATTAGGTATTCGGTTAAATAGGAGTCGCATGCCACCGCCGCTCCATGTATGCCCATTGCTTTCCCGAAAGTATGGATTCGTATGAGGATATCTTTTTCCAACCCAAGTTCCACTGCAAGTCCACAGCCTTTACTGCCGATTAATCCCGTAGTGTGAGCTTCGTCAAGAATAATATAGGCACTATATTTTTTTGCAAGGTTTACCAGCTCCCTTAAGGGACAAAAGTCTCCATCCATGGAGTAGACCGATTCTACAACTATGAATATATTTCCCGCTGCTGACCGAACTTTAAACTCTAAGTCTTGAAGGTTGTTGTGTTTAAAACTCAACCTTTTGGCTACACTTAATCTCGCACCGTCTTTGATACTGGCATGGGCTAATTCATCATAGACTATCGTATCGCCGCGCTGTGGAATACTTGAAAGTACGGCCATATTTGCAGTGTATCCTGAATTAAAGATCAAAGCTCTTTCTGATGCAAATACCTTGCTGAGTTGTGTTTCAGTAGACTCCGCGAGAACAGAGTTACCTGATAATAAACGCGATCCCGTAGATCCATTTTGGAGGACGGATTGATGGTGTGAATTTATCAGTGAAGCCAATTCCTTCGACCTTGCCAGTCCCAGGTAATCGTTGGAAATAAAATCAATTAGCTTGCCCGGTGATGAAAGCTTCCTGTAGGATAAGTTTTGTTCCCTTGCTTCAAGTTGTTTTATAAGTTTGTTCTCCAAATTCATCCAGACCTCAATTTGGTGGCTAAGTTAATTCAGAATACTTAAAGTGAAATGAAATAATAGAACTCCTTGGACAAACAGGATGTGGAGCGCTAATATCTAACCTGAGTTATTGAAAAAGCTTTACCAATCTTGAGGAATTTGATAAAGCATTGAGAATGGATTTTTGTTAGAGAGTCCTTTCTGAGTTATTTTTTTGCTCTCATTTTTTCCAGTTCATCCCACATCTCGTTGGGAACTTCGTCCAACCCGTTAAACTCCCCGGCTCCTTTGATCCATTCACCACCATCTATAGTTACTACTTCACCGGTCATATAAGCTGAGTAATCAGACATAAGATAGGCAGCGAGGTTGGCCAACTCTTGATGCTCACCGAAGCGACCGAGCGGAATTCGTTTTAAAGGATCTATCTTTTCTGCCACTTCTCCAGGGAAGAGCCTTTTCCATGCCCCTTCTGTAGGGAAAGGTCCAGGAGCAATAGCATTTGAGCGAATTTTGTACTTAGCCCATTCTGCTGCAAGTGATCTTGTCAGGGCCAACACTCCGGCTTTGGCACAAGATGAAGGTACTACATAGCCTGAGCCTGTCCATGCATAAGTAGTAACTATATTCAAAAATGTACCGGGCTGTTTTTTGTTAATCCAGTTTTTGCCAGTAGCAAGTGTGAAATTATAGGTTCCTCTGAGCACAATATCTACTACAATATCAAATGCCCGATGGGATAATCTCTCGGTAGGGCTGATGAAGTTACCTGCAGCGTTATTTAGTACACCATGTATTTGCCCAAATTTGCTTTCAGCTTCTTGTAGCACATTTTCTATTTCCTCATACTTTCTGATGTCACAGGCAACAGGTAAAACCTGTCCTCGGGTTTCCTGCTCCAGTTCTTTGGCAGCTTTTTCAAGTACATCTATTTTTCTACTGGATATTACGAGATTAGCGCCCAACTCAAGAAAATATTTACCCATAGACCGACCAAGACCAGTCCCTCCTCCGGTTACGATAATTGTTTTATCCTTCAAGGCATTTTCTTTGAGCATTCCTTCCATAGTATTTATGATTTTTGATAAGATGTTAAAGATAGAGATTCCTGAAAAAATATAATAGATTTGAAACTATATCCTCAGATAATTTAAGCAACTGAAATTATAAACATGATGAAATATTTAGTAGCATTATTTATTCTTATTGTCGCTGTGTCATGCGTAACGCAGAAGAAGTATGATGACCTGCTGTCGGAAAAAATTCAGCTAGAGTCAGATTTAGCAAATTGTAAGGATAGCCTGGAATCTGCCACTGCCACTTCTGCAAGGCTAGACTCCAATATTGAGAAGCTAAAGGCTGATACTGCGGTCCTTGGTCAGAAAATCAGAACCACTGAAAGTTCTTTATTCGATTTGAAAAAGGAGCATGAGCAATTGGAAACTTACTACAACAATTTGCTAAACAACAGCGGAAAGCTGACCCGAGACCTGGCTCAGCAACAGGAGCATTTACTCGCGTTAAAAGAGAATCTTGAGCAAACAAAAAGACTCAATGAAAGCTTAAGTGCAGATTTGTCTGAGCGTGAGAAAAAAGTGAAAGAACTTGAGACTATTCTTGAGAATAAAGACAGGGCAGTTCAAGAGCTTAAAAAGAAAATTACTAATGCGCTTCTAAGCTTTAAGGAAAATGATCTGACCGTAGAGGTTAAGAATGGCAAAGTTTACGTTTCCCTGGCTGAGCAGCTTCTTTTTAAATCAGGTAGTACAGTGGTTGATTCCAAGGGGGTGACTGCGCTGCAGCAACTTGCTAAAGCGCTTAAGGATCAGAAAGATATACATGTAATGGTAGAAGGGCATACGGATAATGTGCCGATATCCAGAACCAGTCAGTATATGAAAGATAACTGGGATCTGAGTGTATTGAGAGCAACCTCAATAATAAGGATATTGACAGAATCAGGAGTAGAACCAAATCAAATAACTGCTGCAGGAAGAGGGGAGTTTTCACCTGTAGAAGTGAATGAAACAGCTGAAGGCCGACAAAAGAACCGTCGGACTGAAATAGTTATTACACCTGATCTTGATGAGCTTTTTGAAATATTAGAGTCAAATTAATAGACATAAAAAGATAGCGGGGTTAAAAACCCCGCTATCTTTTTAGTTGCTACGTCTTACTAATGTACCGCTATTATAGCTGCGTCCATTTTTTTCTGATCTGCCTTTGTAGCTACCATGACCGTTGCCCCGTCCTCTGCCAGAGTTTTGCTTCTCTTCATGGTATGTGCTCCTTCTTTCTCTATAGTGGTTCCCATGGTTATGATTTGACCGGGAATCATACCTTTCGCTTCTATGGTTATCATGTTTATGATAAGAGTCGCCCTTATGTACGTAATGAGTAGTGTGCTTATGCCCGTGTCCATGTCCATGGCATTGTCCGTGCCCATGCCCATGTCCTACAGGACGATTTACATATACTACATGATTATGTCCATGGTGGCTATGGCTATTACATGTTCTGTAGTGTGTACGGTAGTAAGTAGTATGATATCCACAATAGTTGCTACAAACGTGCTCATGTAAAGGGTAATAATCATGATACACCCTGTTAATTACATAACCGTCATGTCTTACATTCACCTCAACAAAGACATCACCTCTTTGAAGTACGAGGTCGAAGAATAAGCCACTGCCCCTTCTTATTTGAGTAGCATGTACTACATCATATCCGTAGTAGTCATGACTGATAACTCTTGTTACATGCACCGGTACATCCCAACTATGAGTAACCCCGAATGATGCTGTAAAGTGTTGTGCCTCGCCCTTCAATGAAACCACAACAATAAATGTTAAAATTAGTAATATCTTTTTCATGGCACTTAAGTATTTGGTTATGTCAGTCAAATATCAAGGATAGTGCCAATATGAGTTTTTTAGTTTTAATTGATTGAATATCAGTGTTTTGTAATGTGATTTTTATTGAGGGTTTATAACGAGTTTTTGAGTTTGCAAAACACCGTTTTCAGATTGTAAGTAATAAATACCGGGAGGAATGCCACTGGTATCCAGAATAGTTTTATTTCCTTCGGCTTGGGAGATAGTATATTGACGGACTGCCATTCCCGATGAATTTATAAGTATCAAATCTGTGTTAGAATTATGTGTTCTGCTTTCGTATACAAACGAGTTGTTTATCACCGGATTAGGATATATTCTAGCTGAGCAGTTATTTTTTACATGTTTAATATGGATAATCTCAGATAGGTCTTGTTGGCCATCAAGGTCAACGTTGCGAAGCTGATAATAAAGCTTGCCACAAGGTACATCTTCAATAATGTAACTATAGCGGTTAATTTCCTGCTGGTGTGATACCCGGGGGATTTCGGCTATCTTGTCCATTGACTTTGCATTTCCAAGTCCCTGATAGATTTCAAAGTGGCTATTGTTGATTTCTTCCGTAGTGGCCCAGTAGAGGGTGACCTTATCTCCTTTCACTGAAGCCGAAAAGTCCAAAAGCTTTATAGGTAAAGGGCCGTTTGAATAGGTCAGGGTTACCTCATAAGAAATTCCCTGGTCGATTTCATTTCGATCTCCGTATGCCGTTGCTGTAATAGTATGTTGTCCGGGGGTTGGTATATACGATTTGTGATTGTTATTACCGATGGAGTAAGCCGAATTTATATTATTGTCATTGAGTGAGGTGAAATTATGGTTGTTATTCAGGCTGAACCGGACACTGGCTCTAGCATTTAAGTTAGCAGTTGTGGCTACTACATCTAGCAGAGTAGCGTCGTAGCTGTCAAGGTTTACCACTTGATTATTTGTAATGGGACCCAAATCTGTATTACCATGATATAACCTTAATTCTGTTATTTGCGGTGCTGACGCTGCACTACTCAAAACAGTTATTACTGCCTGATCACTACTTGTGTTGCCTTCATTATCAGTAACCGTAAGAGTAACATTATAATTGCCTGGCGTACTTAGATTAACAGCAAGATTAGGCTGACCGCTATTGGTGGTTTGAACTGGGCCATCCACATCCCAATCATAATTTACAATAGAGCCGTTGGGGTCGTAGGCAAAGCTTTTAATGTTGAAAGCATGAGGTGGATTCACAAACGATTTATCCGGTCCCAGATTTACTAATGGTGTATAGTCAGTAGATACATTTCTCTTTAATGCTAATAGCCATTCATAAATGTTATAGCCGCTACTGAGATCATAAACCTGATCCCACCCGTTATGGCCTTTGGAGGTGAGTAAAGTTAAATAGGCTGGAATATAAGGACTGTTGCTACAATTGTTTAGTTCATTAACAACGGTTTGTGAACCCTTACGGTCAGTTCCTCCGGTAGGAGGGATTAAACCATCTACCTCACCATGAAATGCCCATACGGCCACCTCATCAAGGGAGCAGATGTCCTCGATAGGTGCGTTGCCGCTGAATGGTACAATCCCAGTCATTCTATCAGGATAATCCAATACATAATCCCATAGCCCTTTAGCTCCAAGGCTTATGCCGCTGCCGAATATTCTGTTTTCATTGATGTTATAGTTGCTTATGATGTGATCAATGACATTATTAACCATGGCTGTATTCCATTCATAGTCATTATTATCTAAGCTACTGCATTTATCCCCTTTTTTGACATGCGGAGCTACTATGATCATAGGGATGTCGTTAAAGAAACTATTATTTCTAATGGCGCCAGGTAGCCCTTTACCTACGGAACATGAAATATCCGGGCCAATAGCCTGTGCTCCATGGAGGTATACCAAAAGCGGGTATGCCTGAGTGCCATCATAGCTTGGGGGCGTGAAAATAAGATATTCAACTGTATCGGCAGTTCCGACAGTCATGTTTAGGGCATACGATGTTGAATATGCCAGGGTAAAGCAAATGGTTAGTTTTATAAGTAGCCGCATAATCGTAGTTGGTTTATTTATAACAGATTGATTATGCCAATGTTCAGGTAAGTTTGGTTAATTTCGGTTGATTAGGTTTACCTTGCACAAGGGTTAGTAAATATAACTAATTTTATATTAAAAATTCATATTCTGAACTTAAGTTCTGTTGAAAATAATTTAAGGGCTCTAGATATCTATCTTTATTTTGTGTAATATTTAGGAAATAACTTACATGGCGGAAGTTTCGTTCCTTGATCTCAAAGGAAATCTATTATACTTAATTAAAGGTAGTTACGGATGTGATGATAATTACATAATGTTGCTTTAAGATAATATTATACAATGAATGCCATATGAAATTAATGAGAGGAATTTTGTGAGATAAAGTTTATATTGCATGATAGTTACACCAAGTAACATGCCTGTATTGTAATATTTTTGATAAAAAATGAATATAAATCAATGAGTTTCTTTTTTTTGGGTATTTAGTTGAATAAATGTTCAGAACTGAGTACAACCTTTTTTATATTTATTATAGTGCTAACCCTTGTGCAGAGTTGGTTTTTTTTAGATGAAGAAATTTATCATTACTATAGCCCTTTCTTTATCAGCCATCGCAGGTGCGATTGGTCAAAATCTTTCACAAATAGATAGTCTATATTCTGCACTGACGCAAGTAAAGGGTGTTGAGCAAATAGATATTTACAATGCATTAGCATGGGAGTATAGAAAGGCCCACCCTGATAGCACGCTTTACTTTAGCAGCAAGGCCATTGATTTAACTAAAACATTAAAAATTGAGGGGAAAATTGCTCAGTCCCTTAATTATATGGGCATTGCCTACCATTATAAGGGTGATCAGGTTAAATCGTTTGATTACTACAACCTGGCTATGGATGCCGCTATCAAGCACAACGATTCCTCCCAATATGCACATTCGCTCAATAGCCTGGGACGTTTATTCGCCACTCAGGGTGATTTTATCAAATCATACGACTATTATTTTACGGCGCTTGAAATATTTGAAAGACTCCAAGACAAGGAAGGGTTGAGCTACTGCTACAAAAGTTTATCGGAACTTTACCAGACTCAGAATAATTACAAAAAAGCTTTGGAAATGTCTCAGAAGGCCCTTGATATAAGGTTGGCTACTGATAACATTCCCGGGCAGGTTTCCATGCTGTTGGAAATGGCTCAAATTCAGGAGCACAACAAAAATTACGAAAAAGCCTTTGACTATTACCTTCAGGCAAAAGTAAAAGCGGAGTCTATCGATGATGTTATTAACATCGCTAATATCAATATAGGAATATCCAATCTGTATTACGTTCAGGATAAATTCCCGGAAGCGCTGATTTTTGCTCAAAAGGCCTCTAATATGGCTGGAAATACAGGAAATCTCAACCTGTTGAGCAGAATAGATATCCAATTGGGCAAGATTTATTTTGCCGAAAAAGATTTTGATAAGGCAAAGCATTATTTCAGCAAGGTGTTGGAGACGGTGTCACGTTCAAGGGAGCTGATACTTCAACAGGATGCATACTACTATCTGGCAGAAATATGTGAAGTAAAGGGTAGTGTTAACTGTGCCTATGAAAACTTTCAGCGTTTTGCGGAGGTTAGGCAAGCCCTAAACAATGCGGAAATGGCCCGTGCCATAGAACGGTCAGAGGCTAGGTTGGAAATTGAGAAAAAGGATAGGGAGAATGAACTGTTGCTTGCCAATCAGGCTCGAGATCAGGCGGTAATTGACAGGCAGCGTACTTATAATACAGCGCTGGCAATCATTGTTGGGGCTGTCCTTGTGCTTGTAGTTAACCTCTGGTTCACCAGTAGAAAGAGGCGAAGAGCAAATGAGAAACTGCAGCAGAAAAATGCTTATATAGCGAGACAGCAGGAGGAGATCAGTGAGCAGAATGATATGATCAATGCTCAAAATAAAGTCCTGCATAAGCATAATAAGGATTTAGCTGAGCTTAACAATGAAAAAGACACTTTAATGAACATTGTGGCTCACGACCTTAAATCCCCCTTTAACAGAATTAAAGGTATAGGTGAGCTTTTACTACTCTCAGGGCTTACAGAAGAGCAACGAAATTATGTGTCGCTATTAAAAAGTATTTCGCAGAGTGGTATCGATCTGATTCGTGATTTGCTTGATGTTAATGCTTTTGAGTTTGATAAACGAAAGCCCGAAATATCCAAGGTTGATATCTACAGCCTGTTGCTGGATAAGGTTAAAGGCTTTTATGCAGATGCCAAGTCTAAACAAATTGAATTGCGCCTTGAAGGGGGTGAATCGCACATATTTATCAATTCAGATAAAGTTTATTTATCCAGGATACTGGATAACCTCATCTCTAATGCTATAAAATTCTCTGATCCCGGTAAT
>NZ_SMLW01000354.1 GCF_009711405.1 Fulvivirga kasyanovii
TTATTACTATACCATAAAAGCTGTCCAATATCCTACCGGCAATTATTACAGACGTATTGACTCAACCTTTGTCGTAGAACGGGAGCTTACCACCGGCAAGTTGAATGCAAAGATATGTATACGTGCCACAACCTATATTGATAAGTCTACCGAAAGGGAATGGGTTAAACAGGAGTATGTAAATGAAACGTTTGATTATGCAAATTTCCTGCTCAATAAAAAGATCAAATACCTTTACCCGGAATGGTTTCAAAATATAAATGATCCTTCCATACAGCTTGATATGTTGTATGAAGGGCTTATTGTCCAATTGAAAAATTATAAGGTGGTGCTTATGGATGCTGATGATATTGAGCCCTATGCACCATGGATAAATGAGTCGCTGGAGCTTGAAAGAAGCTACGAGCAGAAGTACCCGAAAGAGAAGTTTAATTTTGTAACCGTCGAAGCCTTTGTGAGTGATGATAAGTACACATTTTTTATGATCAAGTCTGAATTTGATGTAGAAATACTCCGGTCTGTTTTGGTCATGGAGACCAACCGTTTTAAATTGCTACAGGTAGAGATTGAAGAATAAATTTAGCCGGTTTTAGTGACAAACAATTTTATAACCAAAGCACCTGATAATCATCATTTGTCCACGCTGGTGGATTATTATTTCTATATCAATATCCCGGTGGAGGATTTGATACTTGCCGAGGAATATGTTATTCCTTTCCCCAGGATCACTTTTGGGTATTTTTTTGATCATCCTTTTTTGGTAACCAATCATGATTTGGGAGAATCCCGAACTGTTAAAATGGTAATATCAAGGATATCTGCCCATAACATAACTGTGAAGCCTCAAACGGACAGGGTGAAGATAATAGGAGCACATGCCAGGCCGCATATACTGGCACACCTTACCGATGAGCCGATAGAGGAGATGGACTGGTTGATAAACACTCAGGAACTGTTTCAAAATAAAGCCATGGGATTTCAGGACGAAATTGAAAATTGCGCTACTCCGGATCAGATGTTTAAAGTGATCGAACAGACTTTTCTTGACAGTTTATTGGTAAAGGATCTTTCCATTATTTCAGGAGCCCTGGAGGTAATTGAAGAATACTCTGGCGAAGTAAGCCTAAAGCAAGTGGCGAGTAAACTTAAAGTCACCGACCGTACTTTACGCAGTTGGTTTCATAAGTCAATTGGCTGCGCTCCAAAAGAGTATATTGACCTTGTCAGATTAAAATGCGCTATTTATAAAATGAAATTCTCAGATAGTACACTTACTAATATTTCGCATGATAGTAGTTATTGTGACCAGGCTCACTTTATTAAGACTTTAAAACGCATTACAGGCAAATCCCCAAAACGGCTAAGGAAAGATATGCCGGACTTCCGGTTTTTACAATTTTAGCGTCCTGCTGCATGCTAAATTTGAGTAAGTTTTTTAAGTATTCCAACTATCAAAATTTAGCACATGAAACGCAAAAATCTTATAAAAACTCATCTTGCAGCCACTACTGTTGCGACTATTACCATTGTGATGTTCTTTTCCGTGTCGTTGGTGGCTGAACTGCACGGGGATGAAGAATTGATCATAAGCGTCAAAACCGGTATTTTCAGATTTCTGCCGCTACTTTTGTTTTCCATGCCGGCACTGGCGATCAGCGGCAATAAGCTGGCGGCAGCATCCGATAATGTGCTGGTAAAGCAAAAAAAGCAACGAATGAAAATAGTTATGGTCAATGGGATTGTCCTGGTTACACTAGCAGTTTTTCTTTATTACCGGGCTAACTATCAGTCTGTAGATCAGGTTTTTATGTATGCCCAAATAGCCGAATTATGTTTTGGTCTGTTCAATTTGATCCTGATTGGTATGAATATATACTCCGGGTTAAAACTTTCGGGGCGTATGGGCCAATTGGCTTAAGCAAGTGTTTGCTGTGCCACTTGAACTTGTTTAAAATCCCTTACCTTTGCCGTTTAATATAATTTTATGGCAGGAAAGGATATTCAGGAAGGATTAAAGCAGTTGCTGGTGCTGTTGGAGCAGGAAAAGGAAGAGGATTTACTCCAATACAAACGCAAAATGATAGGGACCTCACTGGCTGAGCGCCGGAAACAGGGCGTTTGCTGGTATCCCGTAAATCTGGAGAAAACAAAATTTGACAGTGGTGACCGTCTGCTTGTAAAGGTATCACGCCCTCCTGAACATACCGATTCGCACCTCTTTCAATCGGGTAAGCTGGTTAGTCTGTTTTCCAATGCCTACAGCAATGAGGAATCCCGCGATGCCGTAAATGGTGTGGTAAACTACGTCAGTAAGCAGGAGATGCTCGTTACTTTAAACAATAATGATATTCCCGACTGGATTCACGATGGACAACTGGGCGTGCAGTTGCTCTTTGATGAAAATGCCTACAGGGAAATGGAAAAGGCCGTTAAACATCTGATCAAAACCAAGGATGAGCGGCTGGTCGAGCTAAAGAAAATACTTCTTGGAGATAGTGAAGCCAGGTTTGAAAGCAGGAAAACGGTTAAAATCGCTGGTTTGAATGATAGTCAGAATGATGCCTTGAATAAAGTGCTGAGTGCCTCTGACGTAGCTATTATCCACGGCCCTCCGGGTACAGGTAAGACCACCACGTTGATTCAAGCCATTCTGGAAACCCTGAAATCAGAAACGCAGACACTGGTTTGCGCCCCAAGCAATGCCGCTGTAGACTTGCTGGCAGACCGGTTGGGAGAGCAGGGCATCAATGTGCTTCGCATCGGACACCCTGCCCGGGTAACGGAGGAAACCCTGAGCAAAACCCTGGATGCACGCATTACGCACCATCCTGATTATAAAACATTGAAGTCCCTTCGCAGGCAGGCTGAGGAGTATAAAGCGATGGGACAGAAGTATAAGCGCAATTTCGGCCATTCGGAGCGGGAGCAGAGGAAGCGGTTGATGGCAGAAGCGCGGGAGTTGCGCCATGAAGCTGAGCACCTGGAGTTTTTCATCATGCATGACATCATTGCCCGGTCACAGGTCATAGCCTGTACTATGGTGGGTGCCAGCAATTCGGTGCTCAAAGGCATGAAGTTCGATACAGTATTTATTGACGAAGCTGCCCAGGCTCTGGAGCCGGCTTCCTGGATACCCATTATCCGGTCAGAGCGGGTGATCTTCGCCGGAGACCATTGCCAGTTGCCACCAACGATACGATCACTGGAAGCTGCCCGTAACGGATTAGAAGTAACGCTTTTTGAAAAGGCTATCAAAGGCAATAAGGCGGATGTAATGCTGAAAGAGCAGTACCGGATGAATGAGGCTATCATGAACTTCTCAAGCCGGATATTTTATAAAGATCAGTTGGTAGCCAATGAGGCAGTAGCCCACTGGAAGATATTCCCTGAAGACTTGTCTGTAGAGTTTATAGATACAGCCGGATGCGGCTATTTTGAAGAGGTAGACCCGGAGACCCGAAGTTCTTTCAATAAAGAGGAGGCGCTATTGCTGCTCAAGCATTTTAAAGATTATGTAGAGCAGGTTGAAGCACTAGGTAAATGGAATGAAGTGGCAGATATAGGTGTTATAGCCCCCTATAAAGCCCAGGTTTCCCTGCTTCAGGACATGATGATGCAACCGGGAGCGTTGGAAGAGCATATTCAGGGTAAACTTGGCGTGAACACTGTGGACTCATTCCAGGGGCAGGAACGGGATATTATTTACATCTCCCTGGTGCGATCCAATGAAAAAGGTGAAATAGGGTTTCTTTCCAACACCCGGAGAATGAACGTCGCTATCACCAGGGCAAAAAAGAAACTCGTGATCATCGGTGACAGTGCCACCATCGGCCAACACGAATTCTATGCCGCCTTCCTCTACTATGTCAATGAAATCGGCGCTTACAGGAGTGCTTTTGAGTTGATGTATTAGAAGTTTGTGAAGTAGCGTACCCGGGATGTCTATTGTCCGGACATTAGTTTTTATAGCCAGGTTTATGGGGTGGGACTTGTATAGCTTTACTAATCCTTAAAGGCTTAGTAAAGCAGGTGTTAAGAAAATTCAGGTTTCCGAAGCACCTTAAAGCTTCGGAAACCTGATTATACATAAGATCAATAATCCTTGATCGATTTTTCGTAGTCTTTGATCTGCTGGTCAATCACTTTCTTGTCGCCTACGATAACGAGTGTCATATCTTCGGGCTTGATATATTTTTGCGCCATTTCCTGGACCTTTTCCGGGGTAACAGCATAAATGTTCTTCACCTTGTTGGTGAGAAATGATTCATCAAGATCATAAATGTCAAGGTAAACAAGCTGGCCGATGATGCCGGATGGTGTAGAGTTTTGTAACACAAATACCCCGGCCTCATAGTTCTGGATACCTTTCAATTCCTCCTTCGAAGGAGCTTCCTTTTGCAGCCTGTCAATTTCCTTGGTGATCTCCTGTAGTGAAGGTCCTGTAAATTCGGTGGTCACATCAGCCTGTTCATACCAGATGGCAGATTTATACCTGTCGTTGATCGTACTGAAGGGTGAATAGGTGTATCCTTTATCTTCACGAATGTTACTGGTGATCCTGGAGCCAAACGACCCGCCGAGCAGGGAGTTCATCACATCAAGAGCGATATAATCTGAGCTTGACGGGTCAGGTACAGGCAGTCCGATCATGATGGTAGATTGAGGGGCGTCAGGTCGGTCCAGAACAGTAACTTTGCCGCCCTGACTTGGGGTAGCCGGTGTGTACTCTGGCGCAGGGCCTTTCTTCCAGCCAGCAAAAGCTTCTTTTACTGCCTTTTCTACAGCAGCGGCATTAAACTTACCGGCTACATACACCGTGGTGCGTTGGGCACCGAAGTGTTCATTGTAGTGCTCTTTGACCATATCAACACTATAGCTGCTGATCATGTCTTCTGACGGATAGATCCTGCCATAGGGGTGATCAGGATAAAGCTGGGCATAAAATGCCTTGCTCGCCTTGGGTTGCGGACGTGACAAGGTAACGCTGAGCTGCCTTTTCATGTCGTTTTTCAACCTGTCCATTTCGCTGGCAGGAAACTTGGGGTTCTTCAATACATCAGCCATAACTTTTATGGCTTCCGGTGTAAACTCATAAAGTACCGAAGATGACAGTGAAGTGGTATGCGCACCTACACCGATGTTGAGGTTGCCACCCATTCCTGCCATTTTATCAGCTATTTCCTTTGAAGTCATGCTGGTGCTTCCTTCTTCCATCAGGTCGCCTACCAGATCTGCCAGCCAAACCTCGTTTTCGCCTTCATGGATATTTCCGGTTTTCACCGTAATGTTGATCGTGGCCTTAGGTACGGCACCATAAGGGACCATGACCAGTTCCAGTCCGTTATCCAGCTTTACAGTTTGTCTGTCGGGCAGAGCAAAATCTTTGGGCTGGCCACCGGGAGGAGGCGTTTCCTTTTCCTGTGCGAAAGCGGTAAAAGTGAGTAATAGTAATCCGGTAATATATATTCCTATTGTTTTCATAGCGCTTATTTTTCAGTTTTAGCCAGAGGGTTGACAGTTAAAATGGTTCTGTTGGTACTTCTCAGGTACTCTTCAGCCGTTTTCTTGATCAGTTCGGGAGTTACTTTCTTAAATTCGCTCTCCAACTCATTGATCTTTGCCGGGTTGTCCTCAAACAGGGCAAAAGAAGCCAGCAAGTCGGCCCTTCCCAAACCAAACGATCCGCCGATATTGTCATATAGCTGCGACCTCATCTTAACAATAGCCTGGTCGATCATTTCCTGGCTCACGCCATCCGTCACATTACTGATCACCTGATCCACGGAAGCCATGATGGAATCCTGAGGAGTGTCATTGTCATAGGTCAGGTTAAACATCCACAGCATAGGGCCATTGTAGTTAAACATATTGCCCAGATAGTTGATGCCACCGCTTACACTTGAGGTATAGCCTTTGTCTTTTACCAGTTCCCTGGTGAGCAAACTGTTGTCGCCTTGTACCAGTATCTGATCAAGCAGGCCCATGGCGTAATATTCGGGGGTATTTTTTTTGGGCATTTTGTAGGCCACTGCAATAGCTGGCTTATTGGCCAGTGCGTCATCCTTAACAAATTTCTTTTCCTGGGTTTGCTTGGGTTCAGAGATGTCCGGTAAAGCAGGTAATTCTGAAGAGGGGATAGGGGCAAAGTATTTTTCGATCCACTGCTTTACTTCTTCGGTTTCAAAGTCACCTACCACGGCCAAAGCAGCGTTATTGGGAGCATAGTAAGTGTCAAAAAACTTCTGAACATCTTCAAGATTGGCGGCATCCAGATCTTCCACGTCGCCATAGAAGTTGTGTGCATTGTACCAGTTTTCATTGGCATATTGCGGCATATCCAGCCATGGAAATCCACCGTAGGGCTGGTTCAGTACATTTACCTTTACCTCATTTTTAACTACGCCCTGCTGATTGGTGAGGTTTTCCTGGGTTATGTCCAGTCCCTTCATTCTGTCCGCCTCTGCCCAAAGCATGGTTTCAAGTTTATGGGAAGGCACTATTTCGAAATAGTTGGTAAAATCAAAACGTGTGGAGCCATTTAACACACCTCCGTTTTGCTGCACCAGCTTTATAAATTCCATTTTTCCAAGGTTTTTGGAACCCTGGAACATCATGTGCTCGAAAAGGTGGGCAAACCCGGTCCTGTCTCGTGGCTCGATCCGGAAACCTATGTTATAGTAAACAGCAACAATTGCTGTGGGCGCGGTTTTGTCTGGGGATAATATAACCTTAAGCCCGTTATCCAACTTGTAGTATTCTACAGGT
>NZ_SMLW01000047.1 GCF_009711405.1 Fulvivirga kasyanovii
CAACAAGTTTTTATCATTACACTCTAAGTTTAATAGAACGTTTTCCAGGTGGTGGAGCGATAGGTGATAGAAATCAAGTTATAGCCAGGAATGAATTAGATGTTTATTACTAAAGAGAACATTTTCTGCTCCTTCAGGACGCCGAGTCCTCTAGCGAGAGATTCGGCTGGGAAGCAAGGGGGAGAGAGGTAATTTCCCTCTCAAGACCCCACCGTTCCACGAGTCAAAAGCCCCCCCGCAGTTCACCCCTGCAAGTCCTCCTGACGATAGAAAGGATCTACCTAAGTAGGGTGCTGCTTACTGTTCAGCTTATGCAGGTAACTGAGTTAGATACTTC
>NZ_SMLW01000546.1 GCF_009711405.1 Fulvivirga kasyanovii
TGGTGATCATCATTGCCGGAAGCCTTTTTTATTTCCTCTACTGGTCACCGGTATATCGTATTAAACCCCTTAACCTCATACCCTCCCAGGCATCCTTTATCCTGGCCAGCAGCCGCCCGATTGATAGCTGGAAAGAGCTGAGTGAAAGTGACATCTGGAAGCATCTTAAAAAGAACCCTCAGTTTGCCGAGATCACTGACAATGCCAATTATCTTGACTCCCTGTTTTTAGCGAATGAATGGCTGGACTTTGTAGGCAATAAAGAGCTGCTAATCGCAGCCCACCCGGTACAGGACACCTATGATTACCTATATGTGATGGACCTGGCGCGGGCTTCTCGCCTCCAGAACATTAAATACTATTTACAAAACATTGTGGATGAAAGCTATAAAATCACATACCGAAAATACGAAGGCATAGAGATCACTGAGCTTTACGACATCCATGAAAAAGAAACACTATATCTGTCGTTTATTGAAAACCTGCTCATTATCTCCTACTCTCCCACTCTGGTTGAGGCTGTGATCCGTCAGCACTTAAACCCGAAGCAAAATGACCGGTATTTTCTTGAGATTACCGATCAGCTCGGCTACAAAGGCTTGCTGCGCGCTTACGTAAACCTTAATGGTTTCATGGAGTACCTTGAGCAGTTCGCGCTGGACAATCCATCTATGGACATGATTAAAACCAGCCTCAGGTATGGAGGTTTTGCCCTCAACCTGGACGATAGAAGGCTTGAACTCAGTGGCATTACCAACATTAACGACACTGTCAACTCATATCTTAAAGCATTATACTCTTCAGGTGAAGGTTCCCATGAATTCTTAAAGGTAATTCCGGAAAGCTCACCCTATTTTGTAAGCCTGGGTTTCAAGGATTTTCCATCATTTGTGGAAAATCTTGAGGCTACACTTAAAGCAAGTCCCGAACAGGAAAAGTCATATATGGAAAACAGGGATTTGGTAGAGGGCTTTCTAAAAATTGATCTTAATGAGGTATTTATTAACTGGGTAGATAATGAGGCAGTTATGCTTCAGGCCAGCGCAAGCAGCAAAACAGGTATCAGTGAATATGCTCTGTTACTCAAAGCCAAGGATATAGAGCAGGCAAAAGCAGGGCTGGACAAGATCCGGCAGCAAATAAAAAAGAAGACACCGGTAAAAGTAAAAAGTGTGACCTATAAAGGACACGAGATACATTATATGGCTATTAAAGGCTTTTTTAAGGTCTTCCTTGGCAAGCTCTTCGATAAATTTGACAAGCCCTACTACAGTACAATCGGCAACTGGGTAGTATTCAGCAATCACCCTCATACACTGAAAAATATTATAGACGCTGTTGAAGATGAAACAACCCTTTATTACAACAGCGACTTTCAGGAACACTATGAGGGGCTGAAAGAGAATACTTCTGTATTCGCATATATCAATATGCCAGACCTCTTTGATGACCTGCGCCCCCTCATGGAGCTGGAGGACTGGAGGGCTATGAAAAAGAACCGGGAGTACATCACCTGCTTCAAACATATGAGCCTACAGCTTTCACCTCAGGAAGGTGACATCTTTCATACAGGTTTCTATTCTTCCTTCGAAGTACCTTCTGCCACGGAAAAAACGGAACGTAAAGCTTTACCAGCCATAGTACCTAAGCACGAAATACCCGATAAAGTACTGACCTGGGAGGAAACCTATGAAGATGCACTGAAAGAAGTAGACCGCATAGTAATACCTGACCTCTCTCAGGATGAATACAAAGCTTACTATGAAAATGGCAAGCTGAAATACGAAATTGATCTTAAAAACGGGTGGAAGCATGGCAGATTTGAGAGTTATTTCAAAAATGGCAACGAGCAATTCAAAGGCCGCTACAAAAATGACAAGAAAGACGGCACCTGGAGGGTTTATGATGAACAAGGGGATGTGATAACCAAAATAAAATACGATGAGGGATTAAGACAGGAAGATTAAGCTTATTGAGGGCAAAACCTGCCCCCAATAAGCTGACCCAAACTATTTATGAAGAAAAATTTCACCAGAAAATAATTGTTCTGGTTTTAGTGTTAAATGTGGTTGTTCCCCCACACAATGGCCCGTCCTGAGTCACACAAAACTGTGTTGGGCAAAGTTCAGTTTGACAAGGCCTGCAGCCCGAAGCTCCAGTGTCGCAGAAAGCGCTTGCGTACCCACCACCTTTGACGGTTTGCTGAGACTGACCATCAACATCGGTCACAAAGCTTTTTACTTTCAGATCATCCAGTTTTAACTTCTTTTTCATAGGTTTAGATTTTGAATTCCCCTACTCTTTCTCTAGCAGCCTTAAGCGCTGAAGGTTTTTCGGTTTCCACCTGTCTATTAGTTGTATTCTTTTTAAAACCGTTACCACTTTTACTTATTTTTTTAAAGAAATTTTCGCAGTGATGAACTGGTGTACGAGGTATCTGAAGACCATCCCTCAGGGACAAAAAGCAGTTTACCTCCTGTTTTTCACTTTTGAATTTTGGATTAAAAATAATTTTCAAAAACCTGTTTTTCCCGCATTCAAAATGCCTCTTACTTCATAACTTTAACTCCATCAAACCACCGGCACAAAACTATGCCGGCCTAAAAACGAAAGGAATATGGACGACCTGATGGCTGCCCGGTCTCAAATGGCCTTATCTCTCGGATTTCACATCATTTTTGCTTGTATAGGTATGGTAATGCCTTTTTTTATGGCCACATCACACTATTTCTATCTCAAAACAGGTGATCTGAACCACAAGAACCTCACAAAGGCATGGAGTAAAGGTGTTGCCATATTTTTTGTTACAGGTGCTGTCTCTGGCACCATGTTATCTTTTGAGCTGGGACTGCTCTGGCCAACATTCATGGAGCACGCCGGCCCCATCTTCGGTATGCCCTTCTCACTGGAAGGAACGGCCTTCTTCATTGAGGCCATAGCCATTGGTTTTTTCCTGTATGGCTGGGACAGGTTTAACCCCTGGTTTCACTGGATCACAGGTTTGATCGTAGGTATCAGCGGGTTGGCATCGGGTATTCTTGTAGTTGCAGCCAACGGTTGGATGAATAGCCCAGCAGGCTTTGATTACGTAGATGGCAAATATATCAACATAGACCCAATAGCGGCTATGTTCAATGATGCCTGGTTTACACAGGCTCTACATATGACCATCGCAGCTTTCGTGGCTACAGGATTTGCCGTAGCAGGAATACACGCCTTGATGCTTCTAAAAGGCAGGAATGTGGCTTTTCATATTAAAGCATTTAAAATAGCCATTATTTTCGGTGGTGTTGCTGCTATTGTTCAGCCCATTTCAGGTGATCTTTCTGCCAAAGACATAGCCAAACGCCAGCCAGCAAAACTGGCTGCTATGGAGTCGCATTTTGAAACCACCAAACGAGCCCCACTGCTGATCGGCGGCATACCTGATGAGAAAAACAAATCCGTGGATTATGCCATAGAGATCCCCGGTGCACTTAGCTTCCTTGCCCATGGCGACTTTGATGCTACAGTGAAAGGGCTGGATCAGATTCCAGAAGAAAACCATCCACCGGTACTGGTCACGCACCTGGCTTTTCAGGTCATGGTCCTTTGCGGAATGATCATGGTTGGTTTAGGCCTGCTTTATTTCTTCGCAGCATGGAAGAAAAGGGACTGGATAAGCAAAAGGTGGTTTCTGATGCTGTTTATTGCTGCTACTCCCTTGGGTTTTATAGCAGTGGAAGCCGGCTGGACAGTTACCGAGGTAGGCAGGCAACCGTGGATACTATACGGGTATATTAAAACCAGCGAGGCCGTAACGCCTATGCCCGGCATAACATATTCTTTTGTGGTGTTCTCTTTAGTATACCTCTCACTATCAGCAATAGTGATTTTCCTGCTCTACAGGCAGATCAAAATGGTGCCGGAGCTATATACCGATCATGGAAATCATTCTAAAAAACCAACAGAGCCAATTCAATAGCCTATGTTATACGTTGTCATTGCATTTTTATGTTTATCAATATTGCTCTACCTCCTGCTGGGGGGTGCCGATTTTGGTGCGGGTATCGTAGAACTGATCACCAAAAGTGACCTTAGGCAAAATACCAGAATGCTTACCTACAGAACTATTGGACCGGTTTGGGAAGCCAACCATATGTGGCTGATCATTATTATAGTTATCCTTTTTGTGGGCTTCCCTCCTATATATTCAGCGCTTTCAATTTACCTGCACATCCCCTTACTGCTCATGCTTCTGGGTATTATCGGCAGAGGCACTGCCTTTGTATTCCGGCACTATGATGCGGTGAAGGACGATATGCAAAGGGTGTACAACCTTATCTTTACCTATTCAAGTTTCATTACCCCCTTCTTTCTGGGCATAATAGCCGGTGCCATGATATCGGGGGACATTAACCCTGATGCTAATAGCTTTTATGAGTTATACGTGGCTCCATGGACAAGTTTTTTTTCTATCTCTGTTGGAATATTTACCGTATCCATATGCGGATTTCTGGCGGCAGTGTACCTCTCCGGTGAAGAAACCGATCAGCATATCCGACAAGTCTTCATTCACAAAGCACGTCTGCTGAATATAGCCACAGTAATATCAGGAGCCCTGGTATTTTTTGCAGCATATGTGGACGGACTTTCTTTAATGGTTGAACTGATCACCGAACCTGTAACCCTGACCATTTTAATCCTGGCCTCACTTTCACTCCTGCTGCTTTGGCATTTCCTAAACAAACAAAAAGCCGCAGCCAGCCGATTGGTAGCGGGCTTCCAGATTACCATGATATTGCTGGCATTAGGTTATCATTATTTCCCCGATTTCCTGGTCATGCACAACGGGGCGAATTTATCGCTCTTCAACGCTGCAGCTACCGGAAAACCAATTACCACACTGGCATGGGCGCTCATATTAGGAAGTATCTTTATATTGCCATCGCTGTTCTACCTGATCTACAGTTTCCAAAAAGAGCCGGAAGGTCAGGCATGAGGCAGTAATTCCACAATAGCAGCTTCTCTACTGCCAGTTAGCCCCTGTTCTGGCCCTGATTTGAGTAACTATCAATAGGAACAGGTTTTGTAACGGATTGAGTAGATCATCAAGTTACAAAACAAAGAAGGATATGGCTATAGCAGATGTAGAAAGAGAAGTAAAAGAATCAGTAGAAGAGCAACTATCATGGGACGAACGGGTACTTTCTGATCGCATACAGGTTGAGGTTAACGAGGGTGTAGTGAAAATCTCGGGCCAGGTACCCAATTATCTGAGCCGGCTCGCCGCCGAAGAGGATGCTCTGTCGGTAATTGGGGTAAACCGGGTGGAAAACCAGCTTAAGGTATTGCACCCGGACACAGATAGCATACCAGGCGATGCTGAAATCAAAAAAGCTATTGACAATATGCTGGAGCTTGACAGCCGGTTGGATGATGAAGAACTGGTAGTTGAGGTCACTTCCGGCGAAGTACTGCTTCGCGGCATGGTAAACACGTTTTGGAAAAAGGCATTAGCAGAAGAATATACTGACCGTACCAAGGGTGTGGTTAATGTGGTTAATCAGATCAAGATCATTCCCTCTACAGAGTTTGACGACGAAAAGATCCATGAAGCCATAATAAAGGCGCTGCAGAGAAATGCAATTACCCACGACAGAAGTATTACGGTTCGTGTAGCCAAAGGTGAAGTAACCCTAGCAGGCCGCGTAATGTCGCCTCTGGAACGAAAAACGGCCATACAACTGGCCTCATTGACCTCAGGGGTTACGCAGGTTCATGATAACCTGGATTAATCTGATACACACCACCTCAAATTAAAAAGAGGCTGTATTTTTTGTACAGCCTCTCTCTGATCCTAATCATGACAATGTTATTTACTCGATATCCCTCAGCCTCACCAGGTTTCCATGGGCTGCCCTTATTTCAACAAGCTGCTGATCCAGCCGGGCACGCAGGTTAGTTGGCAGATCCCGGTCTTCGAGCACATCCTGATACTGATCAATTGCAGCCTCTTCACCATTAATTGAGGCCTTTAGCATGGCTTCATCACTATCCGATGTCAAGGCATCTTTAATGTCCATCCAGAACCTCCAAAGATCACCTTTTGCCCGGGTACCGACTTCCTCAGGAGTCCTGTCCGAGAAGGGGGCCAACTCCTGCTCAAAGCTTCGGGATTGGGCTACATACTTCTCAAAGAGTGATTTATATTCAGGACTTTGAACATTGTCCCGGGCTTTTTCATAGCCTCTTATTCTCTCGTTTAACACTTCAAATATGTCGTTAACTTCTGAAATTACTTTGCTAGTCATAATCGTCCGTTTTTAGTTAAAAAATCCTTTAACATGAAAACAACGAGCATAGGTTGAAGGTTAGGCAAAATCATGCATTTATTAGCCTCAGAAGAAGCTAAATCATACCCCGGCTTTTCAACTCCAGATACTTATTGATGGCATTAATGGAAAGGTTCTCCGGACGGGTGAAGATATGCTGTATACCATAGTGGCTTAACTCATTGGTTATCTGCTCTCTGTCCGACGCTATTTTATGTGCAATGGTCTTATAATAAATATCTTTCAGTGTTTTCTTTTCAGCCCGGTAGTAGTTTATCAACTCTTTGTTTTCGAACACAACTACCACAAGCAGGTGCAATTTGTTGATCTTTCTCAGTACAGGTAAAACACGTTCCAAAGAATGTACACTTTCAAAATTGGTAAATAGAAATATAAGGCTACGCCCCCGGAGGGTACGCCTCAGCACAGTGTACATTTTCTCATAGTTGGCATCCAGCCGGCTTTCCTCTTCCCTGTAAAGTGCCTCCAGTATTTTCTTTAACTGACTACGGCTCCTATCCGCCTTTATGATACTGCCTATGTTATCTGAGAACGTGATCAAACCTGCCTTATCCTGCTTTTGGAGCGATGTATTGGCTATAACTAAACTCGAGTTAACTGAATAATCAAGCAGACTTAACCCGTTAAAAGGCATCTTCATATAGCGGCTCTTGTCAATCAGGCAATAAACCTGCTGCGCCTTCTCATCCGTATAGCTATTCACCATAAGCTTATTGGCCCTGGAGGTGGCCTTCCAGTTCATGCTCTTATAGTCATCACCAATGGTGTACTCCTTGATCTGCTCGAACTCATAGCTATGGCCTATCCTTCTCATCTTCTTAATACCAAAATTTGAGGTGACACTCATGGCAGCTTTAAGCTCATACTTCTTCATGTCAATAATTGAAGGGTAAACGGCTACATTCTCCTCAAAGTCAAAAGAGATCCGTCTCTGCACAAGGCCTATGACCGAATGTACAAACAGGTGTACTTTACCAAAATTGTACTGCCCCCGGACCAACGGACGAACGGTATAGATAATCTGTTCCTTCCCTCCCGGCTCCAGGTGTGTATATTTTACGAAGTCTCTTCTCTGCAATTGATAAGGCAACTCATCAATCACCTGTAAAGACAAAGGGATGGCAGCCATACTCGTGATGCGGAGTACCACCTCATTATCATTGCCCAGGGAAAGCAGCCTTGAGGTACTCCGGGAGCATGTAAATGTTACCGATTTACCATGTAGCATCACTACATCAGCGATTATGACAGCTACAAAAGCTACCAGTGCAGTTTTACCAATAACAGTAAAAATAGACCATGGAAAACCCAGAATAAACAAAAATATAATACCCCCTGACAAAAGGAAGAACCTGGTAGGAAGATATAGGTTTCTTATGTTTCTCACCTGGGCACCTCAACCTTTTTGATTATTTCATCGATCACATCCTCGGGCTCTATACCCTCCAATTCCCTGTCAGGGTTCAGGATAATGCGATGGTTAAGTACGGCCTTGGCGACAAACTTGACATCATCAGGGATCACAAAATCACGGGCGTTAATCGCGGCAACGGCCTTGGCAGCTCGCATGAGCGCCAGCGAAGCCCGTGGAGAAGCTCCAAGGAACAGATCACCGTTATTTCGGGTATCATGTACAATTTCCGCTATATAGTCGAGTATCTCGTCTTTGATATGTACATTCTCTATAAGAGAGCCTGCCTCTTTGATGTCGTTCTTTTTCAAGACGGATTTTACGGCCTTCATCAGCTCCAGGGAGAAGTCAGTCCTGAACCTTCTGAGGATGGTCTTTTCATCGTTCAATCCGGGATAGTCAAGTTTAATTTTAAAAAGGAACCTGTCGAGCTGGGCCTCCGGAAGTTTGTAAGTTCCCTCCTGCTCTATCGGGTTTTGTGTGGCAATGATCATAAAGGGGAAATCCATGGGATAGGTAGTACCATCCACCGTGATCTGGCGCTCCTCCATCACCTCAAAAAGGGCAGACTGCGTTTTTGCCGGTGCGCGGTTGATCTCATCTATCAGCACGATATTGGCAAATACAGGACCTGCATTGAATTTGAACTCCGAGTCCTTCATGTTGAAAACGGAAGTCCCCACCACATCAGATGGCATCAGATCCGGGGTAAACTGAACCCTGCTATACTTGACCGATAATGTCTGGGCAAAAAGTTTCGCTCCCATAGTTTTGGCCAGCCCTGGCACACCTTCAAGCAAAATATGCCCCTGTGTAAACAGTGACACCAGCATAAGGTCGATCAACTGGTCCTGACCTACAAGTATTTTTTTGATTTCCTGTCTTACCGCGCCTATATTATTCCTAAACCTGATAAGTTCGTTATCTTTCTGCAGGCCCTCTTCCTGTAAATTTTCTTCCATTTTTATTTACTCTTTTGATAAAATGATTCAATCAAATTGTGGAAAACAACCAAATCATTGGCGTCAATTTCCACTTTAAAATCCAACCGCTGATATTCCTTAAAAATTCTCTGTACCTCTTCTAAAGGCACCTGCGATTTCAGGCTGATCCTCTTCATCAGGTTATCGTCAACTACATTGGTATGCAAATGGTAATTACTCCTGATGTAAGCCAAAAAGAGATTCATCTTATGGTCGGCAATTTTCTTATGGTTTTGTTCCTCAAAATACAAATACCCCATAGTTTCGGCAAACTCGATGGTAGTATTGGTATTTGGTTCTAAAACCGGGATGATCCGCTGCCTGCGCTTGGCATAAAAAATTATATAAATCAGACAGGTAATTAACAAAAGGTACCAGGCCCATTTGAGGGCAGGTTGCGATAATATGTACTTTAAAGGGCTGTCCTTGCTTTCTACCCTATCCAAAGGGGTTTTGCTAAACTCGTCCCAATAGACTTGCTCCGCCGGGAAATAGGCCATGACTTGCTCCACGTATTTCAACGTTTCTTCCTTCTTGAGGTAGTAATTGCTAAATACAAGGGGGGTGGTATGAAAATAGACGTAACCTTGCCCCAGTTTAGTCCTGAAAAAGTTGGGTTTATCCTCGTTAAAAGAGGCTAGCACTTCTATTTCGTCGGGGCAGCTTAAACTATCAAGGTAACTCCAGTAATTATTGATCGCCTTCCAGTACATAATATATTCATAGGAGTATTCTTCCGGCTGCTCTTTAAACTTCATAGTGATTTTTTCAGCAGGCTCCGAACTCATCACACCGCATTCGTCAAGGTACAATTCATAGCTGAGGTCATAAGGAAAGATCGATGCTACCAGTAAAGCTGAATTACCGGCAGAAATAAAAGAGGTCAGGCTGTCGATATCTTCATACCGGTAATGGGCTTCCGGCCCCAGAAAAACATAAAGTGATTGCTTCTGATCTGAGGAAAGATTGGCTGACACTGGTGACTCCATCACGGTGAAAGCATCCCCATAGTGCGACTTCATTAATTCATGGTAGATGTAACCGCCATAGGGCTGCTTACTATCTATTCTGTAAGTCTCATTCCAGTTAAAAAACTTATTGGAACCCGCTGTAAACAGGAAAAATAGAAATACCACGATCAGTAAAACGCCGATTATGATCACTAACTTCTTCTTATCCATTTTCAGGACGGTTTATGGATTCATAATAGCTCCTGAACTTATGGCTCATATCAACGAGGTATTTATCGCCCATGTTCTTCTCTCCATACCATATCAATTGATAAATCCCCGTTATTTCTTCAAAATGATCATAGGTACCATGTCCCCTCATTTCATAAAGGTAGTCCATATTGGTTTTTTCCTTCTTCCAGTTAATCAAACCTCTGGTGGCCAGCTCTTTTATGATGATCAGGTAATATATCCTCAGGGCAAGGCGGTAATTTTTTTCTTCAACAACCTTTCTCAGCCACCGCATGAGGTCTGATTCCATCAGGTTTTCTTCTATATCCTCCAGCGTCTGCTGCATATCGCCATCCTTTTCTTTATTGCGCAAGCGTAAGTTATTACCTGCCAGCTTACTGATGACAACTATGAGGATAATTATAAAAACTGCTATTACAATGATCTGCAACACCTGCCCGCCAAAGGGAAAAATACTTCCACCTCCCCTGGACCGCGTATCGCCCTGAGTGTCCTTATCTTCCTTTTGTTCTTCCTTGAGTTGTTCTTCATCCGGTGAATAATCAATATCCTTCGTAATCTCCTTCCATTGCTGTCTGTCGAAAGACTCAAAATCGTCAGTCTGCCCCCAGCCCCCCGGAGACTGCAAAAAAACTAAGGCTATGGTTAATAAAATAATTCGCACCTAAATATCCTTCTTTGTACCAAAAATAGAGATTTGCTCCTTAAGCCAAAGTGCCTCCTTTATCTCTGCAAGAGTATAATATTGCACGGAGAAACCCAACAAAAAAAGTGGTATTACCAGGGCTACACCTAAGGCCATAACGATTCCATTCATAATCAAACCCATGTGATAAGTAGTATCAGCCTCCAACACAAAATTAGCCTGGATAAACTCCATATAGAAAGCAAAAAAAGGAGTATCTGTCAAAATAAAAAAAGTAAATCCAATAAATATCAATAAGGCATAAAGCCCAAGTAACCTGCCTAAAGCCTGCCCTGCCAGTTGATTTAAACGACCAATAGCAGACATAAAAGTAAGCTTCTCCCTAAGGTAAATAAATGAACTGAAAAGTGCCGCGGGCATAGCCAGCACCCATATAAGGAAAGCAAAGAAACCATTGATAAAAAATGGCAAATTAATCAATACACCGGCGCTAATTGCTGAGGTTAATATGCGCAGCTTGTTAACTTTTAAGTTATGATAATCCGGAAACCGGATCAATGTAAAGTAAATCACGCCAGTCAAAAAAGCCGAATTAATCAAAAAGAGCAGTGGGAACTCCTGATAGTTGATCAGAAAAGCAAACTTCTGAAAAAACCATGAATTGACGTAGATCATATTGTTGCCGACAGGCTCCCTAAGCACATAAGCCGCTATCAAAATATAAACCAGGGACAACAGAAAAGCCGGCTTAAAATACTTTTTAAGAACCTTTTGATATATCAAAACCGAATCCCGAAATATTTCATTGACTTTTCTGATCCTCCCTTCCAGTTGAGGTGCATTCAAATTTCGTGATTGTAAATGACCCTCCTTCAGGGGTTGCAACGTACCATTCCTGTATTTGGAGTATGGTATCCACACAAAATAAAAGAGCATAAAAAACAGGGATACTAGGATCAAAGCCAGTTTTATAAAATCGGGCAGCTCGGTATACCTGGTCACAAATGACTCTATCAATGCAGCAAATACCAGGATAGGAACAATGCCAATCAGAAGCTTGAGTCCTCGCCTGGCAGAAATCTGAAAAGCACGTATGCGCGAATGTGTACCAGGAAAGACAAAACCTTTGCCCAGCACAATGCCGGCTGCCCCAGCAATTACAATGGAGGAAATTTCTAACGTTCCGTGGAGCCAAATGCTCAGAAAAGACTCCATGCCCAATCCTCTTTCTATAAAAAAGTACTGGAAGGTGCCCACCATAATGCCATTGTAGACCAGGACAATGATTGCTCCCAAGGAGGCCAGGATTCCTGTAATAAACGTAAGAAATGCCACCCGAACATTGTTCAGCGTAATACCTAAAAACATATCCACCTCATTGGAGCTCTTATAAACGCCCATGGGGTCTCCTTCTTCAATATTATTGATTGTCATGTCGACATAAGCATCCCCTAGAATAGAGCGGGCAAACTCCGGATCATAAACAGACGACACCACACCTATGGCAAATGCCAGTAGAAAAACGATGAGCGCCGTCAACAGCTCGTACCTGCAATGAAACACCACACTTGGCAACTCTTCTTTCCAGAAATTAACAAACTTGTTTCTGCTCTCCTTCTTGTTCTTGTATATATTATAAAAAAGCTGCTGAGCCAGGTTGTTGAGGTAAACACGAATGGACCTGTTGGGGTAATTTGTACGTGCATACGACAGGTCATCAGTGATCTGAATAAAAAGATCACTAAGTTTGTCAGGGTCTCTTCTGTTGAGGCGGAGAAGTTGTTCAAATTTCAGCCATTTTTCCTTATTTTGCTCAATGAACTTTGTCTCCTTCATAAAATACAACCAATTTGCGTTTAAACTGCCAATATGCAAAAAATTGAAATTAACACCACACAAAATGTGAGTATTGAATTCGAAGCCGCCCTGCTTCGCGATAGAATTTTAGCTTTCATCATTGATTTTCTCATTATGGGAGGCGCATCCATCATACTTTCTATCATTATATCCATAGCCTTTACTAGTGCTGCCGAGTACCTCTACTACTTGTTTATAGTACCCATTATCTTCTTTTACAGCCTCGCTTTTGAAACACTCAATCACGGACAATCGCCCGGCAAAAGGGTAATGGATCTAAAAGTAGTCAAATTAAATGGTGCGGAGCCGCGTTCCAGTGATTATGTACTTCGGTGGGCCTTTAGGATGATAGATATTTATTTATCGTTCGGAGTACTGGCAGCTATTTTTATTGGTAGTTCAAATAAAAACCAACGACTTGGGGATATGGCGGCTGAAACCACCATCATAAAGATCAAACCTGCAAAAGCACTCCGCCTTAATGATATCATCAACATCAATTCCATTGATAATTATAAGCCGGTATTTCCCGAGGTAAAAAAACTATCGGAATCTAATATGCTCCTGATAAAAAATGTAATAGAAAGGTATAAGGCTTTTCCCAATCAAGCGCATCGTGAGGCCATGCGAATGCTGGTAAGCAAGGTTAAAGAGGAAATTAATGTAGATCAGGGTTCCAGCAGGGATATTGATTTTCTACAAACACTAATTAAGGATTATGTAGTATTGACCCGCTAGAGGCAGCAACAATATACAATTGCTAAGCTTTGGCCTTAACACCACTACCTTGAGCCTTGATGTACTCTTTCAATTCCTTTTGCTTAAGCATAATATCAGCAAGTGACAGCTTTAAATCCTTGCTGTATAGCCGATAGATCAATTGCCATTCCCTTTCATCCATAAAACCATCGGCATTGGCAATTATGCTCAACCAGGCTACAAAACGCACCTGATCTGTAATACAAAGTTGCTTCATACCCTGAAGAACTTCTTTGTAAAGCAAAGCACGGTCCGCACGCTTAAGATGGGCTATTTCGCTCTGTAAGGAATTTTCATCAATCCTTTCATACTGCGCCATTTTTTTACCGGCCAAAAGCTCCTTCTCATCAATCATATGATCGGCATAAACCAGCAAAAAATACATTTTAATAAGTGTTGATTGTCGTTTCATGATAATTTTGACAGATGTTCTTTTAAGGGTATACCAAAATCGATGCCATAGAAATAATTCTTTTTATTCATGAAATTAAGCAATAATAAAAAGAATAACTGTCCCAAAATGAGAATATAGATCAAAATTGGATCAAAAAATAGCCACTGAAAATAAATCCAGTGACCATTTCTACTCTTAATATTATTACCGTTTCCCCAACGCCGTTAATTTTTCAACATCATTATTAATGGATAAAGTAAGTAAAGTGGTAGCGGTACAGAAAACAGGACTTGTTATGCAATGATGCCCATTCCAGCTACCATCTTCATTTTGTATAGTGACCAATCGCCCAGAAACATTGTCATACCACTTTTCCCATTCCTGGTCCTGGTTTATTATCAATGATTCCCCGGTTTGCAGGTAACTTAAAAACTCTTCCCCTCCATTGTTGCCAAAGCCACGAATAACCCGGTCATCCTGCGCTGTTTCTTTGGCAGATTCGTATACCTGGTAAGCCGTTGAGTATTTTTGAGCTTCTGCTTCACTGTAGCCTAATTTAGCGAGATTTTCCGCACTTACAGGCTCATCACTTTTCAGTTTACCCTCCTTTACAGCCTTATCCATTTCTTCTCTTACCTTTCTGGCCTCTTTGGCACTTGCCCTGACCGACCCCGAGACTGCGTACAAAACTATCCCGGCACCTTTCTCAGTATTCACATCACCCGACGCTACATTGAAGTTCCCCTTTTGATATGTCCTCGATTTTTCAAGCACCACTTCATCAATGTCTGCTCCTTGATGCTCAGCGGCCTCCAAAGCATTATTGGCCAAAGAAGATTGTAAAACACCTGCCCAGCCCGCTCCTTTAAAACTTCCGTCCTGATCCTGTAGCTGTTGTATTTTATTAGCACATATATTCATGCAACGGCGTACACGCGGCATGTAAGGGTCATTTTCGTTTAGCTCTTCCGCAATATTGGAAAAGAACTGCAGAGCAAGTACAGCATCAATATTTTCACCTAGTTTGGTTTGGATCTGCGTGTTAATCTCGGTAGTTATCTTCAACTGATTTTGTGGTGTGGACTCTACTGCTTTCAGCAAGTATTCGAGAGCATTGTTCAACTGCTTAGAATAAGGGCCACTTTGCAAATTATTGCCAGTCCTTAAAAATGCCATACCAACCATTGCCGTAGTAGCCGGATCAGCATTAACAGCATGTGGATCGAGGCTACTTTGGTTGTAATGGCTGCCAGCACCCCAACCTCCGCCGGAAAGCTGAGCCGCTGCCATCCAGCTAAGCCCCCTTTCTATGGACTCCTGGATATTTTCCGGAGTATTGTAAATGTGCCCCATGGGAGAAGCTTCCTCTCCAAAAATGGTCCTGAATACACATCCTTTTTTAGTATAGCAAACTGGTATGCTTGCAGAAATATCAGGATTTTGATGATAGACTTGAAATGGCCCTGAGGCCGGTGCAGTTAGAAGTATAGAGCTGCCTATAGCCACTGCGACGCTAAGAGTTTTTAACATTATCATATCCGTAAGCTTTTATTTTTGTACAGATATGATGCAACCCTATCAGTTATTCCATAAAATGAAATGAAAAATTATACAGGATTAGTATTTCCCTTTGAACTTCTCCTCCCAATAATTAGCCTCACGCTGAAGCTCTATCCTATTTTTCCCTTCTGAAGATCGAAGTGTAGAGCTTTTTTCTCCTTTGGAGGTGGTGTGATAATAACCACAGTCAGTGCACAGATAGGTGGAAACAGGCCCACTGCCGGAGCTTGCTCCATATTTGGCCTGTAGGTGAATGAGAGCTTCTTCAGCCTCTCCTTTTGAATTGTAGCATACTTTGTTACTTACACACTTCATAACTCACCAACTTCCGGCAGGGTTTAATAGTTTCCTTATTATTTAATTTATCGTAACCAGCACATAACCACTAGTTTATTGATTCCCGCACTTTGCTGGTATAGTCTCTAAGTGCAGTTTTAAAATCAACATTGTCATCTTTGATTTTATTAATAATGTAAATAGCAGCAAATACATGTGTCAGTTTTTCTCCTTCATCTACCCCATTCACTTCAATAGCCAAAGCTTCCTCATTGACCAGGGCCTCTTCCGCAGCTATTAACTCCTCAACCGTATTACTTTCCACTAAACGTTTAATCTCAGGTATTTTCATTTGCTATCAGTTTAACTTTTCCAACAATTCCAATACAGCCTCTTCTTTACTTGATGCTACAGTGTCCACCAGCTCACCATCTTTAAAAACTGCAAAGAAAGGAAGATTGGTTACACCTGCAATTTTTCTTGCATCAGGATTCTTCTCGGCATCTACATCGATGAATTTTATGTCAGCAAACCGCTCATCATTAGATAGTCTTTTGAATTTTGGAGCAAAGAGCCTGCAACTGCCACACCATCCGGCAAAATATTTTACCACAGCTTTGTCTCCCTTATTTATTTCAGTTTTAAAATTCTCGTCTGTTAAAACTTCTACTGCCATATTTTATACACTTTTTAATGTTTAAACTTTCTTTTCACCCTTTAAAATTAAGACATCTTTTCAGCCGAACCTTGGCCTTTCAACATCTTTGTAAATGTTTACGCGAAAAAACTTATTTTGCCCTAGATTTGCCTTCGTTTTTAATGGATTGTTTCAATTGACTGATAACTAATATCTATGGCCCTCAAAACCTTTGTAAAAGTAAGTACAGTAAATAATTTATCAGACGCACGCTACTGTGCCGGTATGGAGGTAAATCTCATCGGGTTTAACCTTGAAAAGGAGAACTCTAATTATATTTCTCCTGAAAATTTTAAAGAACTTACAGAGTGGCTATCCGGAGTCCAGTATGTGGCTGAATTTGAAAAGTATAGCAGTACTGAAATTATAGACACTATAAATGCTTATAAAGCAGACTATATCCAGACATCAGAGATTACCCAAGTTGAGGATCTGACCCGCTCCGGCCTCCCTCTGATACTCAAGACTAATGTAAATAATCTCGGACAGCTCCCTGCAGCCCTGGAAATAGATTACCTGCTGATAACCTCAGATGAAGACGAACTTTCTGAAGAGCAGATTAAGAAAATATCAGATGTTGCAAACCATTTTAATGTTCTGGTAGGAACTGGCATTACTGATCAAAACGTAGAAGTGATTGTAAAAGAAACCAATGCTTCGGGCATTGCTCTGCAAGGAGGTGATGAACTCAGGCCTGGCTATAAAGATTATGATGAACTGGCAGATATACTTGAAGCACTTGAGGAAGAAGATTATTAATTTTCTTCCTCAATTAAGGATACACAAATACCGCAATAAAAAAGTACTATTTCCTCCTTTTCTTCCCGGTGCTCTTACCTTTTTTCCGCTGAGATACCTTTGTGTCCAGCAAATAAGCAACCCCTAGCCTGAAACCCATGTTTCGTCCTTTGGCAGGGTCTGTAAAAGTAATATCTGCAAACTGAGCCGGTGAGTCCTTATATATATATGAGTGACCAAGTTCAAATCTAAAATCAACAATATAAACACCACCTCCGGAAGGCTCTAGCACCAGCCCGGTTGCAAAATTTATTCCTAATTGTACTCTGTTGGCATCCTGAACAACCAGTACACCTGGGTCTTCATTTTCTCCGGCATCACCAAATTCTACGTCATACTCCAACTCCTCTATATGGTTTTCTAATAATTCACCAGACTTCATAGTCCCGTTACCCTTCCACCAATAACTAATATTTGGCCCCAATCCTACAAAATATTTGAAGGCAAGATTGTCTCCAAAACTTCCTTTAAAATCCATCCTGTAAACTATAGGCACATCAAAATGGTGAGCAATAGATCTGTATTCTAACAATGGATCTGATTTTGAAGCGTCATCAGTACCTTCTATAACCTTCCCTTTTCTGGAATAAATAAAATCAGTCTGTAAAAAAAACCGTTCCCTTACCCGAAAGGCAACTGTAAAGCCTCCAAAATATCCATATAAAGGTTCGATATCATAGTGTTCTTTGATTTGACTGTCGTCGTCGTAACTGACCCATGACATTTGTCCTCCAATACGAGGGCCTATCAATATTTGTCCCAAAGAATCAAAACTAAAGAATAACGATGCTGCTATAAATGCTAACAAGCATGTAAAACGTCGGCTGGCGGTTA
>NZ_SMLW01000395.1 GCF_009711405.1 Fulvivirga kasyanovii
ATTGATAATCTTTGGGTAGGTAAATTTTATGGAGAAACCGGATTGGGGCTTTACAATCGGGCTTATATGCTAATGAGCATGCCGGTGAACGTTATTAGAGGTCATATCAATACCGTAATGTACCCGGTTATTGTGAATAAATCGCTGACAAAGCAGGAGATTAAAACCGAAATGATCCATTTTATCAAGCTAATAAGTGCAGTTCTCAGCTTTCCGGCGATTGTGTTTATTCTTTTTCCAAACAGGCTTTCAGTATTTCTTTGGGGCGAAAACTGGAATGGCGTAGGTGAATATTTAGGAATTTTGAGTATAGCGCTATTGCTGTTGGGATTTACTCAGCTTAGTAATAGTTTGTACGTTATTCTCAGAAAAGAAAAGGTTTGGCTTATAAATGGTATAATATCCGGGATTGTAGTCATGGCATTAATTTCAGTAGGAGTGATGTTCTCTATTAATGCCATGATTTACGGTTATCTTGCGGCATTATTGTTTGTTAGCCTGCCATTAACGTTTTATCTGGGCTATTACCGGTCATTTTCATTTTCACTCCGGGAGATAGTGAGTGTTGCAGGTTATAATTATGTAGGTGCTATTACATTTTTTATACTTAAACTAATGGCATTAGATGCCCTTTTAATTTATCCGGCCGTATTTGTCGCAGGTGTTTCTTTGTTGCGGGTGATCGGGTATGTTAAATTTCTTAATGCAGAAAAGAATATTGTGAATGAGTAAAAGGAGTATTGTTGCAATAGACCGACAGGCGCAGTTAAAAGTTGAAGGTGCAATTTATGAAGTAAGCTGCGCCATAGACGGGTGTCCATGCGGTATGCCTGAGCATGGATGTGGAAGAGGCTTCTTTTCATTATTTATACAAGCAATTTACGGAATTGAATTTGCCGGACGGCATCAGATGCCCTACCGTATCAATTTCGGTAACAGTAGCTATCCGTACTCTGATTATGAGAAAATGGGCGATAATAATTTTTGGAACTACTATTTTCAGCAACCTATTCCAGCTAGTGGTGAGGGTGTAACGCTTAGTAATAAGTTTAATGAGGTTTATCCACTCAGAATATGGAGCCGGACCTTTTTCAGGAATATTTACGGTAGTGTGATCCAAAGGTTAAAATATCAGCCAGAGGTTAAGGCTATTTTAGACGATACAAAAAAGCGTTTTGAAGGATGTCATGTGCTGGGGGTACACTTTCGTGGCACCGATCACCCTGGAGAGATTCCTCCGGTAGGCCTGGAAAAATATCTGGCTGAGGTAGACAAAAGGATTAAGCACGTAGACAAGCTTTTTTTGGCCACAGATGAGCAGTATATCGTTGATCTTTTCAGTGACAAATATGGTGATAAGCTAATTATTAATGAGGTGGTTCGATCTCTGAACCGTGAAGCAGTACACGCTAACTTGCAAATAAGTGACAGATATCAATTGGGGCTGGATGCTTTAGTGGATTGCTACTCGTTATCGCTCTGTACATCGGCTATACTCACCCATTCTAACCTTTCTTATGCAGCACTGTTCTTCAATCCGGAGTTAAAGTATAGGCTGATGGAGCGTTGGCAACCCAAGGTTAAACGGTTCAAAACCCTTATCTTATATTATCTTGATAAATGGGGTGTTAGAAAATGGTAAAGATGGATCTGATAGAAATATTGCCTGAACCGGAAGCATCCGTTCGTTGTGTTAACTGTCAATCTCAGACGGTTGATATTCATGGGTATTTATTTGAGGGGATCCATGTGCTTTTAGATTGCACTTGCACAGGCTGTAACACCACTTTTTATAAAACCTTGCCTATCTCGCACGATGCCTTGTTTCCGGTAGCTTTTTCTAAAGACGGACTCAAGAGTAATTACAGTAAGCGGGCTGAGGTATGGCTGGCTAAGCCTTTAATACATGCTATTACTCAAAACCTTACTATACGACCTGCTATTGAAATAAAGCAACGAAAAAAATCCAAAGAAGCTATTCTGCTGAATTGCCTGGATGACTGCTTTGGTCATGTGTATGCCAAGCTTTGGAATGCGCAGCTTCTCCTGGAGAAGTATCCGGAAAAATCTATTATAGCTCTAATCCCCAAAAAAATGGAATGGCTGATTCCGGAAGGAGTAGCAGAGGTATGGCTGGTTGATGCAAGATTTAAGGAGATGGAGAAATATATTGCCAATCTGGACGATCTGATGAAGAAGGAAATGACCAGGTTTTCTCGTTTTTATGTGGCGGTAGCTCCGGTGTTTTTGGATACTGATAAGATAGATGACTATAAATTCCTGAAGATTGAGAAGTTTGATCTGAGACGATTTAATGATGTGAAACCTCAGGTAACCTTTGTGCTACGGGAAGATCGCTTTTGGCATGCTAGCCGGGCTGAAGAGTTTTTGAACCGTGTTCTCATCAAATTCAAATGGCAGCGATATTTTCGTAAGTTGTTGGTTTGGAGGCAGAATCAATTGGTGAAACAAACAATACGAAGGATTAAGGCCTATAATCCTGAGATCAGTGTTTTTATAACCGGGTTGGGTAGTAATGGTACTTTCGGTCAACTGGCAATGGACCGAAGAACAGATAATATTTCATTAACCGTTGAAAGAGAGTGGTGCGAGATCTATGCGCAGAGCCATGTTGTGGTTGGCGTACATGGATCTAATATGTTAATCCCTACTTCCCTGGCGGCAGGGTTCATAGAGATACTTCCTGAGTATAAAATACCGCATATGGGTGAAGATACAGTGATGAGATACTCAGGCAGGTATGCAATGCTTTTGGGTAGACATGTGGATGCTTTCATACGCCCTGCTTTGCTAGCACAGCATGTTTTACATATGCTCAATTTTGGAGAGATATACGAAGAAATAGAGGGTAATTCTTAGCTTTTGTAGGTTTGTTTGTACATGTTCGTAATGCCTTCAGTCAACCGAATTTTTGCATGATACCCTAATGACTCAATTCTGGAAATGTCCATGATCTTCCGTGGTGTGCCGTCTGGCTTTGTATGGTCAAACTTTATTTCACCGTCGTACCCTACAATTTTCTTTATTAATAGTGCCAGTTCATAGATGGATATTTCTTTTCCGGTACCCGCATTAATAAATCCGCTTTCCGAATAATTGATCATGAGGAAAACACATGCCCTTGCCAAGTCATCTACATGCATAAATTCACGCATGGGGCTTCCTGTGCCCCATAGCTCTACCATAGGTGCTCCGGAAAGTTTGGCTTCATGGAACCTCCGCATTAAGGCGGCCAGCACATGGGAGTTGTTCAAATCAAAATTATCATTAGGGCCATAAAGGTTAGGTGGCATCACAGAAATGAAATCGCAGCCATACTGAGCTCTGTAAGCATCACACATTTTTATTCCGGCAATTTTTGCAATAGCATAAGGCTCATTGGTAGGTTCTAATGCACCAGTTAGCAGAAACTCCTCTTTCAGCGGTTGAGGTGCATGTTTGGGATAGACACAAGAAGAACCGAGGAAGAGTAGCTTTTTGACCCCACTCTTATAACTTTGGTGTATTACATTGGTCTGAATAGCCAGATTGTCGTATATAAAATCTGCCTTGTAGGTGTCATTAGCCAATATTCCTCCCACTTTGGCTGCGGCCAGAAAAACATAGTCCGGACGTTCGGTTATAAAAAAGTCATGTACAGCACTCTGATTGCGAAGATCCAGTTCAGAAGATGATCGTTTGATGATAGAGGTAAAGCCCTCCACCTCCAGCCTTCTCACAATGGCTGAACCCACCATGCCGGTATGCCCGGCCACATATATTTTGTCTTGCTTGTTCAATGTATATCCGGTGGCATTGTGGTTTTAAGGTCACTCTCCAGCATTTCCTTTATAAGGTCATCCAATAAATATTCCGGTTGCCACTTCAATTGCTCTCGGGCTTTACGAGCATCGCCCAAAAGTTCATCAACCTCGGCCGGCCGGAAATAATCTGGATCAATCTTGATTACCACCTGACCTTGTTCAAATTTGTAATTGTTATTATTTGCCTTTCGTACGATGCCAATTTCATTAATCCCTGTTCCGGAGAATTCAATTTCCACCCCCAGCAGGGCAAAAGTTTTTATCACAAATTCTCTGACAGTTGTAGTAATCCCCGTTGCTATCACATAATCATCAGGTTTCTCCTGTTGCATGATGAGCCACAGCGCCCTTATATAGTCTTTTGCATGCCCCCAGTCCCGCTTCGCTTCCAGGTTGCCGAGGTAAAGCGTTTCAGGGTGGCCCATGGCCATTTTACTCACGGCTTTTGTTATTTTTCTTGTCACAAAGGTTTCTCCACGTTGAGGAGATTCATGATTGAACATAATGCCATTAGCGGCAAAAATATCATATGCCTCTCTGTAATTAATGGTTGTCCAGTAAGCGAAAAGCTTGGCTACTCCATAGGGTGAGCGTGGGTAAAAACAAGTGTCTTCATTTTGAGGTACTTCCTGCACTTTTCCATAAAGCTCTGAAGTAGAGGCCTGACAAAATCGTGTCTTTTTTTGCAAACCTAATAGCTTAATGGCTTCAAGTATTCTCAAGGCTCCAAGGCCATTGACATTGGCAGTATACTCAGGTATTTCAAAACTTACCTTTACATGCGACATCGCGCCTAAATTATAGATCTCGTCAGGCTGTATCTTTTGAATCAGGGAAGTGATACTCATAGAGTCAGTCATATCACCATAATGCAAAATAAGGTTCCTGTTAGGTTCATGTGGATCCTGGTAAAGGTGGTCAATGCGTTCTGTATTCAGCAATGAACTCCGCCTTTTAATGCCATGCACCTCATAGCCCTTGTTAAGAAGAAACTCACTAAGGTAGGAGCCATCCTGACCCGTTATGCCTGTTATTAAAGCTTTTTTCATTTAGGGATCTTGTATTAACAGGTAAATTTAAAAAATTGGTGTCCCATACTTACTATTTTTGTTCTTTATGCATACACCACTCGTTTCCATCATCTGCTTATGCTATAACCAGCAACGGTTTGTTAAAGAAGCAATTCTTTCTGCTTTCGAGCAAACATATGAAAACATAGAGTTAATAGTGGTAGATGATGCCAGTGTTGATAATAGCCGCCAAATCATCAATCAAATGGTGGAGAAGCATCCGGAAATAAAGTATTTCCCTTTGCCCGAAAATCTTGGGCACTGTGCGGCTTTTAACGAGGGGCTTGAAAAGGCCGGTGGTGAATATATTATCGACCTTGCCGCTGATGATATTTTATACCCGGAAAGGGTAGAGGAGGGGGTTAAGGCATTTCAAAGTGGAGGTAATACCTGCGGCGTTAATTTCAGTAATGCAGAGCGTGTGGATGAATCCGGAAGGCATATCAGTTTTCACTATCCGATTGATGAACTTGGTAACTCAGTTGTGCCTGTTCCCGAAGGTGATGTCTTTGAGGAAGTGATCAGGCGCTATTTTATATGCTCACCTACGGTTATGTTCAGGAAGGATATCATAGATGCAATGGGCGGTTACGATGCATCGCTGGCCTATGAGGATTTTGACTTGTGGGTCAGGACGTCCCGGAACTACAATTATGTTTATACGGATAAGGTGTTGATGAAGAAACGTGTGGTGTCTGGGTCGGCCGGACAAAAGCAATTTAAAGTGAGAAGTGCTTATTTACACTCAACCTTTAAGGTATGTGAAAAGATCAGTAAAATGATCCGGAATAATAGTGAAAAGAAAGCGTTGAAAAAACGGATAAAGTACGAGATCACCTTGTCCCTCAGGTTACTCAGTTTTGAAGTAGCCCTTAAATATCTCAGGCTGCTGAAATCCCTGAAATAGTTTATCTTCTGTTGTCATCACCTTCCAGAATGCTTATGTAGCTGATATACCGGCTTTCTGCAATCTCTCCGGTATCTACAGCATCTTTGATAGCGCATTTCGGTTCATGGGTATGCGTGCAATTATGAAACTTGCACTCTGAACGGAGCTCCCTCATTTCAGGGAAATAGTCAGATAATTCCTCTGGACTGATATCAATTATGCCAAGCTCTTTGATGCCTGGTGTATCAATAATAAAAGTGTTGTTATCCAGCTTAAACATCTCCGCAAAAGTTGTAGTGTGCACACCTTTTTGTGCGAAGTCAGATACAGAACTGGTTTTTTGATCAATGTGAGGGGCTATTTTGTTCAGTATGGTAGATTTTCCCACGCCACTATGTCCTGACAAAAGGCTCTTTTTGTTGTGCAGTAGCTTTTTGAATTCGTCCAGTCCGGTGTTTTCGGTAGCAGATATTTTTAAACATCTGATGCCTATTTTTTCATAGATACTTATGATTTGCTCCAGCGCATCGTTTTGCTCTTTTTCAAGCAGGTCAATTTTGTTAAATACCAGTAGTTGAGGAATACGGAATGATTCTGCAGTAGCCAGGAAGCGATCAATAAAACCCAGCGATGTACGGGGATAGACCAGTGTGGCAATGAGTATGGCCTGGTCAATATTGGAAGCTATGATATGACCCTGACTTTGGAGTTTTACTGATTTTCTGATGATGTAATTCTCTCGGGGCTTGATCTCGTCTATTATTCCCTGCTCAGGGGCTTCCTCATCTATCGAAAAATTAACGTAATCGCCAACGGCAATAGGGTTGGTGGTTTTGAAACCTTTCAGTCTCAGTTTCCCCCTGGTGCGGCAGGTATAGGTTACACCTTCTTCTCCGAGTACATCATACCAGGAGCCTGTGGATTTCATCACCAGCCCTTTCATGGCTTAAGAATGGTTTTGCAGTAATCAATTATTTTTCTGGTTGCACCAGTATTATCTTTTACATAACCGGTGTTGATCTGGCTTCCGATATTGTAGGTGGTTTCATCCGAGAAAGCCCTGAATTGGTTCCTTAAATCATCGTATCCGGAAAGGGCAACAGCACCACCCAGATTGGTCAGGTCTCGTGCTTCCCTGAATTTAGTGTAATTCTTATTTCCGAAGAATACCGGCAAGCCAAAAGTGGCTGGCTCTAAAATGTTGTGCAGGCCTTGCCCATAAGCCCCGCCGACATAAGCATAGTTACCATAAGCATAGAGGCTGGATAGCATGCCAATGTTATCAATCACCAGTACATCGAATTCGGACGGATCCCGGAAGTCTTTAAGCTCAGAGTAGCGAACGACTTTTTTGATCAGGTCCCTTTCGATTCTTTCAATAAACTTTTCTTCTATTTCATGCGGAGCGATGATATACTTGAGGTCGGTGTCATTAATAAAAGGAATGAGCACGTCAAGGTCTTCCGGCCAACAGCTCCCAATGACCATTAGCTTTCTTCCATTCTTAAAGCTGGCCACCTCAGGAAGCTCCTTTTTGTTTTTACAAATGGTCATTACCCGGTCAAAACGGGTGTCGCCGCTTATAGAAGCATTGGTAATATCTATGGATTCCAGGAGTTTTAAAGATTGCACATCCTGAACAAAGAAGTAGGTGAAATTTTTGAGTATGCACCTATTGAAGTTTCCGTACTTTTTAAAGAACAGTTGGTTTTCCCTGAAAATTGAAGAAGTAGATAAAAGGGGAATATTTCTCGCGCGGAGCTCTTTAGCGTAATGATGCCAGAATTCATACTTGACAAAAAAGACAATTTCAGGATTTACTAAATCCAGAAATTTTTTGGCGTGCTTCTTTGAGTCGACAGGCAAATAAAAAATGTAATCTGCACCTATATAGTTCTTTCTTACTTCATAACCGGAAGGAGAGAAAAAGGTCAGGAATATTTTGTGATCAGGATACTCTTGTTTGAAAGCGTCTATCAAAGGTCTGCCTTGCTCAAATTCGCCCAGCGAAGCGCAGTGAAACCAGGCTACAGGGGCATCTGATCCTGCTACTGCTTTTTTAATCCTTTGGAAAAGGTTTTTACGTCCTTCCACAAAAAGGCGCGCTTTTTTATTGAACAGAGCCGCAATGCGGATAAAGACATTATAGAAAAACAGAGAAATATTGTAGATGAATCCGCCCATATATATAATGGTACAAAATTAAAAACCCTCTGCAATACAGAGGGTTTTTTTCTCTATTTATTTTGTAGAGGGATTAATTCTTAGAAAGGTACTGGGCAACACCGTCTCTTGTAGCTGACATAGCTTCTTTACCTTCTTCCCAGTTTGCAGGGCAAACCTCACCATGCTGCTGTACGTGGTGCCATGCATCAACAATTCTTAACATTTCATCGATGTTTCTTCCCAAAGGAAGGTCATTGATAGTCTCGTGTCTTACAACACCATCTTTATCGATGAAGAAAGTTCCTCTGTATGATACAGGAGCGCCTTCAAATACAAGGTCTCCCTCTTCATTGTAGCTCCAGTCTCCGGCAAGTACACCATAGTTGCTGGCAACAGTTTTTGAGCTGTCAGCTACCAATGGGTAAGTTACACCTTCGATACCACCGTTATCTTTGGCTGTAGTCAACCAAGCCAGGTGAGTTTCTTCAGTATCGCAAGAGCAACCTACAACCTGTACACCTCTTTTCTCAAACTCAG
>NZ_SMLW01000634.1 GCF_009711405.1 Fulvivirga kasyanovii
ATCGATACCACATATGAATACATTCCGGCCTTAATTTAATAGCATTGAGGGGGAGTTAGTACGGTTGAAAGATTTAAGTGTTCAACCACTTAAAATTTAATTGTCCACATAAGTCAAAAGTAAGTATATCAAAAAAGGCCCTGACCGGGCCTTCTTGCTATTTTTTATCTGAGTAGTTCTTGAATTTATAAACCACACCGAGGTTGAGCGCCTGGCTGATTTGGACTTCGTCTACCTGGTCGTAGTCGTAGATCATTATACCTCCCAGGCCTACATCTATAAATTTGTTGACTTTGGCGGTTATGGAGACATCCAGTCTATGGTCAACTTTTCTGAATTCGAGTTCTTCGTAGTTGGCAAAGAGTATGTATTTCCATTTCAGGTTCAGGTTGTTGGCTATGTCCTTGTTAAAATCGGCCACCATCTGGAAGGCCAGCCATTCGAACCGGGTTTTATCGCCTACAGGCACGCCGTATCGTGCGGGTTCACCTTCCACCTCTCCGTTAACGGCTACATCTTCGTCAGAAACAATTGTCACTCGTGGAGAGAACGGACCAAAACGCACTTTAAAGTAGCTTACCGGATGATACTCCACACCCCAGGAGGAGGTGATAAATGCCGGTGACATAAAGTTGGAGATAAGTTTATCGTAAACCTCACCGGTATCAGGGTCTTCTACATCATACTCATAACCTTTGTCAAACTGTGATAAAAAGGACAATGAAGTGAAGAAGTCCCATTTGGAGGAAAGCTTTCGGCCGTATTTGGTATCGAGGTAAATCCTGTCAACCGACTTTCGGCTACTCTGTCCTTCGTTTTTGATGATACCATAGGCCATGTCTATTTCATTGTCCCATGAATGGATATCTTTTTGATAGTTGGCCTTATAGTTGAAGAAGGTATTTAACCCGATGGAGTTGACTCCACCACCTTGCCAGTTGTCGGAAAACGAAGCCTGATTGAAGCTCAGCCCGGTTCTCAGGTCTTTTTTCCAGTAGGTGGTATCTGTTTTTGTAGTATCTGTCTGGCTGAATCCTGTTAAGGAAATAAAAAGCAGTATTGCACCAGCACATGCGCGTGCCGGCAAAGATTTGTATTTCATTTATTCAATCTTAAGAGGTTAAAATCAGATTATGATTAAAACGAAGATATTTACAGATTGTTTATTTTAACCTCCTCAAGAGCTGTCTCAGTAAGTGGCTTGGTGATGAATTTAATAACGTGGTTGTTATTAACGATCTTATCAATATCCCTTTTATTATCAGAGCTGGAAAGGATAATCACCTTGCACTTGTCCTTTATTAAGTCGTTGAATTTCTCAAACTCATACAAAAAGACAAAACCATCTACTATCGGCATGTTGATATCCAAAAATATAAGATTTGGGAGGTTCTCAACATTGTCCTGATTTTCTCTTAAATAATCCAGAGCACTCTTGCCCGAATTTTTCACCTCAACCCTATTAGCAAATTTTGTGATTTCGATAATTCTTTTACTGATAAAATTATCAGTGTCATTATCATCAACAAGCATTACTAAATCGATCGCTTTAGAGTCAGTCAACTTTCTAAAATTTAGTTTAATAATCTACTATTTCTAAAAGTACAAATTTGAATGAAAATTCCAGACCAAAACATAAAAATATTGTTCTTTCCGGTCTGATTTTGCAAACATAACAATTAAATACTTTTTTTCTTATGATAAAAGTCAGAGGATTAAAACCTCTTCATAATGTCACTTGTCAGCATCCAATTCATCAAGAAACCGGCACAACCCTATAACTTAGTTGACCTGCTTTTTCTTGATTTTTATCTTCTCTCCCGGACTGATCGAAAAATCCTTCATATCATTCCAGCTCATTAATTCTTCTATAGTTACGTTGTAAGAGCGGGCTATTTTATAAATAGTATCGCCCTGATTGACGGTATGGTAGCTATAAACCTCCTGAACCACCTGTGCTTCATCATTCCCCTTGCTTTCCTGGTTGGTAGTCTCGGGCTTTAATGTTTCCATAACCAGTAGTTTCTGGTTTACACTGAGCTTATCTGAAATTTTCAGTTTGTTCCAATCCAGAAGTTCCTTCACCGTCACGTCATACAACTTGGAAATAGAGTAAAGCGTCTGGCCGGGGGCAACCACATGCACCTTATGTACATTTTGTTCTGTGAGGTCTTCCTCCTGCTCTTCTTCTACTTTCTCCTCTATATTTTCTGCCTCCACTGCGTACTCAGGCTCATCTTCTGCCAGGCTTTCGTCTTCCGGCTCTGCCTCTTCTACTGCCTGGCCAGAAGCATAAGTGACTGAATCCTGCTCAACCTCAGCCATCTCCGGGGCCTGAGTGTCATCAGGGGTTGTCTCAGTGGTTTCGGGCGTTTTAACCTCGGGTTTTGCTTTTGACATTTCTGCCTTTGCCTCTTCTTTTTTGGTGGATGCATTGGCATAGATGACCTCCGTTTTTTCAGGGATTTCTTCCACAGGAGGTTTCTCCACTTCTTTGTATTCGATATCAATACGGGCCGGCCTGATGTACCTCAGCCAGAGTACTCTTCCGGCTTGTAGCTCTTTCTCCTCTCTGATCCGGTTTTTGATCATCAGCTTCTTTAATCTCAGGCCAAATTTCTGGGAGATCGACCACAGGGTTTCGCCCGGTTGGGCCACATAATAATGCGCCTGGGCCTTGGCTCTTTTCTTCTTGTAATAATAAACCTGGCCGTCTATGATAGGGTCAGTGATCTGTATGTCGTTATATTTCAGGAATTTACTCAGGTCTACATCGCCTTTTTTGGCCAGATCGATAATTTTATCTCCTTGTGCCCCGATTACGCCGGGCAGGTCATTGATCTCAACAATGTGTCCTTTTCTGGCTTCTTTAAAGTCTTCTATGGCAGGGAAGTTATCTTTAAGGGGGAAGTGATATTCTATCTGTCTCCTTTCCTCCATTTTAGGTTCGGTGTCAAACGCTGCCAACTGGATATTGTCCAGCTTAGAGACAGGAAGCACTACAGTATATGCCTTATCATCAGGTATTTTGCCTTTTCTCAACCACTTGTTGTAGTCCTCGAGCTGGTCAAGGCTTATTCCTGTCTCTTCGGATATATCTTTTAATGTTTTGTTTTTCCCGTTATGGTATTCTATCAGTTTTGTTTCTCCCGGACCGGAAACGGCATCTTCGAAGGCAATCTTGTGGGCAAGGTACTTTTTTACATACCAGTATGTTTTTTTGTTGATCACCATGGATTTAGCTCCTTCATGGCCTTTGCCCAGTACTCTCATGGCTCCTCCCGCTCCCATTTGGTAGGCCTGTAAGGCATGGAGCCAATTGTCGAAGAACTCGTTGTTCTTCTTCATATATTTGGCTGCACCCCGTGATGCTGCTTCTATGTTCATGCGCTCATCCACATGCTTATCTACCCGAAGCCCCACTTCCATGGCAGTAAAATCCTTAAACTGCCAAAACCCCACGGCATCGGAAACTGATACGGCATCGGGGATCAGGGCACTTTCCTGTAGAACCAGGTATTTGAAATCATCGTGAAGGCCTTCTTCCCTGAAAACACGTTCAATAATGGGGAAGTATGTTTTGGCACGTTCTACTTTAATATTGAAGTACTTGGGGCTTTTGGTCAGCGCATCCACATCCTTCTGGATCTCCTGACGCGCATCATCCATTATCCGAAGCTTAATTCCTGCAAACTCCATTCTTGAGGGTACGCGCGGGCCTTGGGCAAAAGTCCCCGCAGGAATTAAAATAATCAGGGCAAGCAGTATTCTTACTGACATTGATATTTAAAGTTTTCTCATTACCATCAATCCATCTCTTACAGGAAAAAGAACGTTTTCCACACGTTCGTCATTATGCATCCTTGAATTAAAATCAAGCATGACCTGGGTGTCTTTATCTGTTTTTCCCTCATTCACCACTTTACCGCTCCAGAGTACATTATCGGCTACAATAAAACCTCCGGCGTTCACTTTGTCAATAACCAAATCAAAATAATTGGAATAATTAACCTTGTCGGCATCAATAAAAACGAGGTCAAACATAACATTCAGGCCGGGGATGATATCGAGGGCATTGCCAATACGGTAATCGATCTTATCTTCCACGCCCGCTTCTTTGAAGTAGCTTCTTACCATAGTTTCAAGCTCTTCATTGATATCGAGGGTGTACAATTTCCCGCCATCCCGGAGTCCTTCAGCCATACAAATCGCTGAATAACCGGTATAGGTGCCTATCTCCAGGATATTTTCCGGCTTGATCATGTGGCTGAAAGTAGACAATATGCGCCCTTGCAGGTGCCCCGACAACATTCTGGGCTTCATCACCTTGGCATGGGTTTCCCTGTTCAGTTTTTGAAGAAGTTCTGTTTCAGGTGTGGTATGCTCTTCAACGTAACGCTGTAACTCTTCGCTTAAAAAATCCATATTTTAATCAGGTAAAAAAATTAACTGGCTCATCTGATTTTCATCAAACATTTCATTGGCCAGATCTTGTAGTTCTTTTGCTGTTGTGTTTTTTATTTTATTGAAGATCTCGTCGAGAGATTCTATCTTATTTCTATCCAATATACTCTTTCCCATCATAAGCATCAAGCTTATGTTATTTTCTTCGGCCATCGCTAACTGGCCCATGAGCTGCTCCTTGGCTGTATGTAGCTGTTTTATACCTAATGGCTTCTCTTTCAGCTTTTGAAGCTCTTTTTTAACCAAACGAACACTTCTGTTGAGTTGTTTAGGTTCGGTACCGAAAAATATCCCAAACAGGCCGGTATCGGTATATGCCTGATAGCTGGCATCTATGGAGTAAACAAAGCCGTGCTTCTCTCTAAGCGCCAGGTTGAGCCGGGAGTTCATACCGGGGCCTCCCAATATATTGACCAACATGAAAAATGGCAATCGCTTTACCGAACTATCCGCATAGGCATCTCCGCGGCCTATAGCACACTGCGCCTGGGTAAGGTTACGTGTCACTTTTTTAATCGCCGGCTTATACCCGGTAAAGGGTGTGCGCTCCCTGCCTGCTGCAAAGGCGGGCAGATCTTTTAAGTACTTCTCCGCCAGCTTAACTACCTTCTTAAAAGGCAGGTTTGCCACCGAACAAAACACCAATCGCTCGGTATTAATATTGGCTTTTATAAATCTGGTGAAGTCATCACGGTGAAATGACCTTACACTATCTGCCGTACCCAGGATATTCATGCCCAGCGGATGCCCCTGAAAAACGAGGTTATCGAAATCATCCTGAATGGCATCCTCGGGGCTGTCATAGTACATGGCCATCTCTTCCAGTATCACATTTCGTTCCTTTTCAATTTGCTTCTCAGGAAAAACGGAATCAAAAGTAATGTCGGAAAGTATTTCCACTGCCTTCTCAAAATAATTATCAAGAACGGAGGCGTAGAAGGCGATTTTTTCTTTGGTGGTATAGGCATTAATTTCCCCACCTACCGAATCTATGCGATTCAAAATATGAAAAGCCTTCCTTTTGCGAGTGCCTTTGAAGGCCATGTGCTCCCAAAAGTGGGCTATACCCTGATTTTCTTCTGTTTCATCCCGGCTGCCTATGTCCAGCATAAAGCCGCAATGTGCAATTTTGGTATTGCCAACCTGTTTATGTAAAACCCTGATCCCATTTGGCAGGGTGTGCATCTCGTAATCAACCATTATGTAAGTCCGTCAAGCGGCAAATTTACAAGAAAAAATCCGTTTAGGAACATTAATAGAGGGGCCAGAATCTGAATGGCTGATTATTAGTCAGGGTTTGCCAACTGCTTTTGCCGATTGCTATTAATAGATGTCTGTCGAACACAGTTTCGCAAGTTCAGCATCTCACTGGAAATCCGGCCTGCCCCAAAGTTACGGATCATCCCATCAGCGAACATCAACGACCGCCAACGGGCAATATGAATGAGATAAACCTTCATTTAAGGCCAGAAAAGGAACTTTTCACTGGCATAGTGATTGTATTAGAAGTAGATGCTACTTAAAATTTTATAAGAAAATGGAAACAGTAGAAACAACTTTTATCCTAAACTACACCCAGGAGCAGTATAACAAGGCTCGCGAATATGTGGAAGACATGAAGAAGCACCCCAAGCGGGTCTACTGGATTGGCAAAGAAGGCAAAGCCGATGAGGAACTGATCATTTCACATATTGCGCATAAGATCCTCTCCGGCTTTTATAATAATTATGACCCTTCATTTGCAAAACGTCAAATACTGGACATGAAGAGTATGAAAACCCGTTAGATACGATCCAGCACTTTTTTGATCAGGTCATCTACGATTTCTGTTGAGTTTTTGGCAAACTTGTTCTGGATCCTGTTGGCAATGATTGCATTTACGCTCAGCACTTCATGCTCAAGCATACGACCGAGGGAGTAATATCCGGCGGTTTCCATTTCAAAATTTGTCAGCCAGAAATCATCATAATGAAAATAATTCAGGGTTTCCATCAGCTTTGGATACTGTAGATCAAGCCGTATCTTCCGGCCTTGCGGGGCATAGAAGCCGGGGCATGTTACGGTATTGCCTACAATCATGTCCTTACCTATTTGCTCCTTTAAAGTCTGCGACCCCTGGGCAACGTATGGGGTAAAAGGTAGCCCGATCTGCTCCTGCAGCCTCTCTCCGATCTCTTTTTCCTTGCCCTCCTGAGGAAAATTATAAAAGCACATAAGTGTATCGAGGCCTACGGCATAATCTGACACGAGGTGAGAGCCCAGAGGTATATCCTCCTGTAAGGCCCCGGATGTGCCCACCCTTATTATTTTCAGCTTCCTTTTTCGGCTTTTAATTTCACGCTTACGCAGATCAATATTGGCAAGGGCATCTAACTCGGTAAAAAATATCTCGATGTTATCTGTGCCCATACCTGTACTTATCACCGTGACTTTTTTCCCTTTATAGGTACCTCTGTGAGTAATGAACTCTCTTCTGTTCATTTCAAACTCGATGTCATCAAAGTACTTGCTCACCATATAGACCCTGCTGGGATCGCCAACAGTAATTATGGTATCTGTGATCTGGTTTGGTTTTAGATTAAGATGATAAACACTCTTGTCCTTATTAAGGATGAGTTCGGATTCCGGAATTTTTCCCATTTATACAAGCATTAAAGCTTCAAAAGATAGCTATTTAGCTGTGATAAAGAAATTTTTTATTATTAAATAACCGTTATCAACGATGTTTGACATCATCAGGCATTGACTGGCATGGCGGGATTACCGAATACGGTCTCTCCGGCCTTCACATCTTTGATCACCACCGAGCCGGCACCAATTCTCGCTCCTTTGCCTATTTTAACACCTCCTACAATGGTAACCCCTGAGCCAATAAAGACCTCATCGCCTACCACTGCTCCTGAGTTGACTACACTTCCTGCTCCTACCTGCACAAAATCACCGATCTCTGCGCTGTAGTCTACTACGGCATTGGTATGCAGGATGCAGTGGTTGGATACTTTGGCATTGTCGGCAACTTTAGCGCCCATGTTGATGAAATTACCATGACCTATATGAGCAGTCTCTGCTATGACGGCAGCCCGGTGAATGGCATTGACCGGCATCACTTTTCTGCGCTCATTGAGCATTTTTACAATGCCTTTCCTGTACTTGTTTTCATCAACCGCCACAAAAGCTTCGCACTTTTTGCCAATAAGCTTCAAATAACCGTCATCGTCGGTTTTGCCAAGTACACTGATCTCATCCAGCTCGGTGCCGTGGAGTGAGGCATCATCATCGAGAAAACAGTAAATTACAATGTCGTTACTTTCAAATATATCTCTTGCAGCGCGTCCCAGGTTGTTTGCGCCAAATATGATCACCGGATTCTTCATAGTATTTCTTTAAGATTTGAACAGCAAAGTTATGTGCTTAACCTTATTTAACCAATCTATTCAATTTTTCTATCAGCGGATTATTTAAGGTCACTATCAATATCAGGACAGGCAGAAAGCCTGTTTTATACCTTATGAGTGTCCCGAAATTGGGGGTTGACAAAGCCAGGAAAATGCAGAGTATCATGCTGTAGGCAATAGCACCAACTAACAACAGCCTGTTTTCATCGGCCAGCTTACGTGGAATTTTAAAAAATGCGCTGATGGTGAGCAGAAATATAAACAGGTTCTCTACCCCTGCAATTACCTTTAACAAATCGGTTCGTTCTCCAAGAAAAGGGCGAAAAAGACCGGAAAGCAAGGCTTTGGGCGAATGCACTAAAATACTGGGCCAGTTGGGTTCAAGTGAATAATAATAGATAATGTCATTGACACCTGCTTTTCCAATAAATGCATGATAATTATCATAAATAACGGAAGGGAGGCGGTGCAGGTAAAAATTCGGGTGTAAAGAAGTGGCAACTAAAAGACATAGTACGCAAAGCAGCCCAAATATGGATAACTGGTACGCCGGAGAGCGGCCAACTACGGCAAACTTCTTTTTAACGTAGAGAGTGAGGCTTATGGCGGTGATAAAAAGTATCAGCAGACCTGCATAGTAATACTTGGTGTTCCATAAAATAAACAGCATCAACAGGTCTATCAGTATGTGCGCGTTAAAGTTTTTATACCTGAAAATGTAGCCCAGGAATGAATGTATTATAAATGCCATGGCCCCAACAGCCAGGGCCTCTTTGATGATACCTGCACTCCAGAATAGAACAGACGGAAAGAACAGCACGGATAAGGCAATTGCCAGTCGCCTGTTTTCATAAACCCTCGTAAGGCGATCAGCCAGCAGCCACAGGCCTGTAAAACTGAAAAAGGAAAAAAACATAGAGGAAAGCCAGTAATTATCTGCCGTAATCAGGTTAACTACACTCAGGACTTTAACCATGAACAAAGCTCGGGGCTGGCCATGATACTGCATGGAACCCAGAACATCACCCTGGGAGAACAACAGGAATTTAAAGTAATCCGCCGCATTGTTGTCAAAAAGCGTGGTAAGTTTAACAGCTTCCTGATGGTACACCCAGGTATCGCCGCCTGAGTAGTAGCTTGTATATAAAAGCCCCAGCATGATGCCGGCCATCAGCTTAAGCAGGAGCGCGGGAACAAAAACCTTTTTTAAGGGAGAGCCTTCATATTTCCGCATCAGGAGCCAGGCCAGCAGGAATAAAACGGCAACATCAAATATGTAGATGAGCCAATTCACCGTTGCCGGATTAAAGAAGCTCCTACGTTACAGGACAAGCACCTTCTTTTGGCGCAATATTCGTTATAAAGCTGGATCAACGCCTGTGAATCAAAGGCGGTAGCTACATGGATATCCAGAGCAGACCAATGATTGATGATGCGGTTTTTCTCTGCTTTTACCTCCTGCAACAAGGAGACTGCCCGGTCAACAAAAACCTGATCATCATTATAACGGCCATAGGTCGCCAGCAGGGGTGCTACCGTGTTGATGGCAATATTTTCAACACTGCTGCTACCGAGGGAAGGCACCTTTTTATCAGAATGTACTCCAAACTGATAGTGGTGCTGCCAATATTCTGATGCCTGCACCCTGAATTGTTTTTGAAGGTCTTTGGCTGAACCTATCTCCAGTAAATTCTGAAAAAGGGAAGGCATTTCGCTCAATAGCTTTGAAAATTGGGCCAGGCGCACTGTGGGGAAATTAGCCGGGCGCAGCCTCAGTAGTTTCCACTGCATGGCCTGTAGCCGGTCAGTAAGGTTATACTTGTGTTTCAGAAAATTATATTCCTTTAACAGCGCCTGCTCATATTCATCCTCAGACTCCTGATTCAATAACCCCGCCTGACCAAAGACCATGGCTTCAACCTGGAAAGGATTATCTGCATGCTTTTTAATGATTTTGTAAGGAAGTGAGCTTGCCAGGACCTCAAAGGGTTCACTGTTGATCTTAAAGCCAAAGTTTTTGGCCAGAAGCTGGTAGGCGGTTTCCTCCCAATCGTTGCGGTTACTTACGTAAAGAGCCTTAACTATTCCGGCTTTCACGGACAGCCGCTCCATCAAAGCTTTATCCAGTGTGGACAGCCAGGTGACATCAGAGATTTGTTTCAACTGCTTTTCGCACCGCACTTCCGATGGGTTGTTGATGAGTTTTTTGTAATCAAAGATCACTCTTTCATCGATAAGCCCCTGAAGTTCTATCACGGGCAATATGGAGCCATCTGCTCTTTTGACTTCCTGATTGCTTTGCCAGACCACATGCAAAACCACATTGTTGTAGGCCGGGTCAGTGTGGTGTTTATGGTAAGTCCAGTCTGCCGAATTGACGTGCAGCTCTACATGGCCTCTCCATTCGATATCATCAATTTGAATGATGGCTTCTTTAAAATCCGGCCCTGCATCGGTATTGTGCATGCCGGGGTGAATTACATTGACTTTTGCCCCGTCGGCAGTTAAAAGGGCTGTTTTATTAAAATACTGGTACTGCCAAACGAAGTGTAAAAATGACTCCTGCATGCGGTTACATATATTTATCCATGTAAACGGCCATGTCCTGTCGGATCTTTGAGGCTTCACGGTTGGCTACTTCGGCAAAATCCTCACCGGTTGAAGCGTATATGATACCTCTGGACGAGTTGACCAGCAAACCACATTCCTTGTTCAGCCCATACTTTGATACATCTTCAAGGCTCCCCCCCTGTGCGCCGACACCAGGCACAAGAAAGAAATTATCAGGAGCAAGTTCTCTTATTTTTTCTATTTTATCGGCTCTTGTAGCGCCTACAACAAACATCAGTTGATCAGGGTTTGCCCATTCCCTGCTCTTCAAAATCACCTTTTCATAAAAAGCCTGCCCGGATTCCCTGTCGGTAAGCAGTTGAAAATCATTGCTGCCGGCATTTGATGTATGAGCCAGGAGTATCACCCACTTACCTTCAAATTCAAGAAAGGGTGTAACGGAATCTTCGCCCATGTACGGAGCCACCGTGATAGAGTCGAAGTCCATGGTCTCGAAAAAAGCTTTGGCATACAGCTTAGATGTATTCCCAATATCCCCACGCTTGGCATCGGCTATGGTGAATATGTCCTGCGGGATGTATTCCAACGTTTTGGCAAGGCTCTCCCACCCTTTTGGGCCCAGGGCTTCGTAAAAGGCTATGTTGGGTTTATAGGCTACTGCATATTCTTTGGTGGCATCTATAATCTGCTTATTGAACTCAAAGACAGGGTCCTCCAGTTTAAGCAGGTGTGCAGGTATTTTAGAGAGGTCTGTATCCAATCCTACGCAGAGGTAGGAGTTTTTCTTTTGTATTTGCTGAAATAGCTGGGCTTTGTTCATGGAACAAAAATAAAAATATGTTCATGAACATGCCTATTTTTAGTATTGAGATTTTAGTAGTGAGTATTGAGACATACGCTTTTGCAGGCTTTCTTCCTCCTTTCTCAATATTTCTCGCTAAGCTCAAGAGATTATAAATTTAGGATTTAGACACATCACTTCACCTTTGTCCTACTTTTACTCAAGACTGTAAAGTAGTATTGAGATTTTAGTATTGAGTATTGAGACATACACTTTTGCAGGCTTTCTTCCTCCTACTCAGAACTTATCTACTCAATACTCATGACTAAGAACTCAAGACTAAACTTCTATTTTTTTTAGAAGTTTAATGTACCATTCGTCAGGTTGTTTCATTTTGCTGAGCATGATACTGGCGTGGCGTACTGCTTCATCATAGTTTCCTGCGAGGTAGTAGGCTTCGGTGATCACTCTTCCCCATTTCATCAGTATACCCTCATCGGCAGATATAGCAGGATAAGTGTATAGTAAAGTTTTGTATGCTTCAATCGTCCCGTTATAATCACCTTTTTTAAACAAAGCAAAGGCATACCTGGAATAGAGGTCCTGGTTAAATAAAGCTGGATTGCTGGTTTGGATCTTTTCATACAGGCGTATTACGCGATCGTAGTCTTCGGCTTCAAAGGCTGCATAAAATGCCTTTTTGTAATGTAGCTCCGGTGCATATCCTGCCTCGGCGGCCTTTTCAAATGCCGTGGAAGCCTCCTTCTGGCGGCCTAGCTGTTGGTATACATTGGCATTATGCACAAATTCGGTGGCATCTTTTGGCTGCTCTATTAATGTAGACTCGCTCAGTTTTTCAATATCCACAGCCTGTTCCTGTCCTCTGCCATGGCCCTGATGAATCAGCATTTGCAGATACAGCCGGTGTGGGTTTTTGAGCGGGACGCGTGCATGTACATTTATAAGGTATTCATAAGCGTGGTCATAATCTCCCAGGTAATAGGCCATATCTCCCAAAAGCAGCATGATATGCCAGTAATCTGCACTTTCGTTGGAGTAATAGGGCAAAAGTTGCATGATATCCTTAATGGCCTCATTAAACTTATGGTTTGCCCTTAGCAGCAGTATTCTGTAATATAAAGCGCTGGCTCTGTAGTCATGTTTTCCGGCAAGGATGCATTGTGACAACAGGTGGTATGCTTTCTGAAAATTGCCCAGGTGATAGTTAGCCACTCCTGCATGGTACAGGGTCTGGGGTATGGGCATTTCCCTTTTATGATACTCTTCAAGCACTGCCTGCGTACTTTGCCAGTCCCCGGACTGAAAATAAAAGTCTGCCATAGTGCTCAGAAAGAATTTCTCCTGGAGGCCATTGCGGCGAGCCTTTTTCATCAGCTCAATAGCTTTTTCAAATTCGCCGGTGACAAAATATGCTTTGGCTGCCTCTTGCAACACAACAGGATCGTCGGCTTTTAAAGCCAAAGCCTTCTCCAGGGTTTGAATAGCCTCTGCCTGTTTTTCAGTTTGGAGTAAGGCCTTTGCTAACAGGATACACACCTTTAGCTGCTGGTATATGGTGATGCCAGTATCAGATTGCCATGCAGTCAGCAGCTCCTGTAAGCTTTGTATTTTATGGTTTTGGGGCTGGTCGCGCTCCACCCAATCACTCAACAGTGTAATGGTTTTGGAGTACTGCCTTGACAGGTTATAATATTCGGCCCGGATCAGCACACCATCAACTGGCAGGTCCGCATCCTCTGGGAGTGCATTCCATAACTTCGATGCCTCTTCCCACTGTCCCATGCGGGCATAAGCGGTTGCTGCATAAATCTGGTGTTTTGGTTCTGTGGCCTGAGTTATTCCTTTATACTTTTCCAGTAGCTCTAGGTAAAGTTTGCTGTCTGCCATATCATGAACCATGGACAGTACTTTATCCGGATTAGCCTCATTAAAACCCGAAAGATCCGCACCGCAATGACTTATGAGCCACTGCTGTTGACTTTGGTATAACCAGGCCAGGGCCAGATGATGCCCTGCATAACATTTCAGCACCTGCCGGAAGCAAAGTATGGCGTTTTCAAAGTCTTTTTGGTGTAAATAATATTTCCCCAGATCGAGGATCAACCGGTGGTTTTCCGGATATAGCGGGATGATTTTCTCAAAGTCTTCCGGTTGACAATCTATCAGCCGGGTCAGTTGCAGGTAATCGTCAGCGGTTGCCAGGCCCAGGTCTTCCAGCTCTGTCAAATGCTGTTTTAGTATGCTATAGATCTCCTTTGTTTTTTGCCTGCCATGGTACAGCATCCACAAACGGATATAGGTTGCCTGTTCTTTTGCTTCTAGGGGCTCGCTGTCCTGTTCTGCCTGCTTAAGTATGTCTTTTGCTTCAACCAATGCGGCGCGCATATCTTCTGCTAACCGGCTTTTGTATGCATTTTTAGCCTGATCTATACAGGTGTTGAATGATGATGTCATAATTTGCTATTGTTCTGACCAGTTAAGTTGAAAAAACGGGGAGTCTGTTTGGTACATTGAATTGCTTATGGAATAATAGGCGGCTATCAATGGATTAGAAATTAACACGCTGCTATGATCATGTATTTCATAGCCTTTTACGTACTGATCTCCTGCCAGAACATTCTGATGGTAATGATCCCAGCTATGAAATTTTTGGCGCACCTCCCCGGCTATGTCGTACAACCTCAGCCTGATCTCGTTTTCTTCCAGGTACCCATAGGCTCCATAAAGCCTCATGAGCATCACGTATTGTGCTATTTCATGCCCGCGTATACCTGTTTCTTTAAGCTCGTGCCTGTAAAGCCATGCTATTTTGCATCGCTTCACTTCCAGTGGTGTTTCCAGAGTATCCAGATGGGCTTCAAATTCGGCTTCCGATAGCAAATCGAGATGGTGAACTGCCTCCATAAACATCCGGTTATGCATCTGGTCGTGCCGGTAATGGTACAGGCGGTCTTTGGCTTCTTTAGCATTGAAAATACCGATGCTGTACAGGTATGACTTAAGAAAGGCCTTCACATTCTCATCCTTACCATCAAACCCAAATAAAGACCGGTGATTGCAGTTGCCCAGGCTTTGCAGGGTAAGTGCTGACAAACTAAGCCCCCAGTACATCTCATCGCTTAAATGTTCCTGTTCCATTATGATATTGTTTGTTGACTTTTTAATTGTTCGGTTAAACTCTTGAGCAATTCCTGATGAGGTGTCGAATAAGCTCCTGACGATGCCATGGCTTCCAGTGAATGAATGTACTGCATAGCAAACATGGAACCTTCCAGCATCTGAGGCATCATGAGTGCCGTCATTTGTCCGTACCCGGGAAATGGCCCGTTGGGTGCGCATAAGGGGTCAAGTATTATTTCCAGCAGTTTCTGATAAAGGGCTATGGCTGCACTCATATCTTCGGCAAGGAATGCTTTGATCTCTGCCTGTTTCATCATCAGTATGGAGAGCATCATCGGGTTGTCTGTCCTGTCTTTTTTATAGTAAGGCAAATGGTTGATAAGTGTTTCTACCTGATCTTTATTTGCCTGAAAGGTGCCCATGAAGGTGCTCAACTGCACCATATCCATATGTATTTCTTCAGGATCATAGTCTATATCATCAGGTAATTGAACCTTTTCTTCATGGCTTGAATACTCCGGCTCCACTTCTGCTTCCTCCACCACAAGTCCATTATCTTCTATCCAGCGTTCAAGTTTTGTACTGATATGTAGCGAAATCTGTCTGCTGTTGATCTTCTCCCTGATCTGTCCTATCAGTTCTGCGGGCACTTTCTCAGGGCTCACCTGCTCTATCACGGCATAAAAGTGCTTTTCAAGCTCTCCCAGGGTACGTCTCTGGTCAGCTTCTCCTATGTGGATTTCCCGGGTTATATAACCCAGCATGAACAGGCCCATTTCTATAAAAAGCTCCTCATGCTGCTCAAATGCCCCGGCGATCTCGCGGGTTTTCTCCTGTAAAACATAGATAACCCATTTGGCATCTATGCGGCTACCAAAGAAGTAGTCTTCATAGTAAGCATACAAGGCTCGTAAACCGTTCTCGGGGTCGCGTTCAATACATTCGCTGATATTTTCTTTTACAAAGTCATAGATCTTTTCGCTGATGCTGTAGTGCAAACCTCCAAGCTTCCATACCATATTCAAAAACCCAAGCCTGTTGGTGAAGCCATTGCGTTGGGCTATAATCACCTCTATGAGGTAGCTCAGCCAGTAATCGTTGTACATTTTGGCTTCGTGCTGGTTAAGTGCAAGCGCTGAAAGTGCCGTAACCAGCTCCGCCAATTCTTCTTCGTTTTCACTTCGGTCAATCAGCTCATCTTTGGCATGATAGAGCGCCTGGAGTACAAACCGGTTGGCAGCCGACTTCAAACCGTAGTGGAAGTTAGCTTTTGCATAGGCCACCACTTCTCCGAATCCATTAAATATATGTTCAAAAATGTAGTCGCTGGTAAGCTGAAAGGCTTCTCCTTCCCTGAGCACTGTTGCCAAAGGATTGTTGCAGCCCAATGGCACCAGTACACTAAACTGGTCATCAAAAAAAGTTTTCTTCTTTTCGTCCCTGTTGGCTGGTGCACTTTCGCTAAGCCACAGGGGTATCATCCCTGCAGGTATTTTTTTGGCGTCGGCAGAAAAGGTGAAGAAGTGCCGGGCGTACTTTTCAAAGGCGGGACTGTAATAATTAATGCCCTCATTGCCTGTAAGCCATTCATAAAAGCGTTTCAGGCAGCCCTCTGGCTGATGATAGTGGAGGTCGCCGGGTCGGTGGTAATACAAGGCAACATCGGCCATGTCCCATTTTTTAAGGGCAAGGGCTTCTATTAAAGGATATTCACCATCCTCAGTCCGGATGTGCAATATGCCCTGGGTTCCCTGGATCAGCAATCCTTCTTTGAGTGCATCAATAGTCTGAAGCGCCCAGTCAGGGTTGGCCGACAACTGCCCGGCCAAAGCCGCCGGATTATAATCAATCCAATTTTTTACCAGGTCGGCAGGGCCATGCGCCAGTCTACTGCCCACGGATGCCAGCCGGTTGTAGGTTTGGATAAAACTCTCCCAACTTCCTTCGAAGAAATCCTCAATAAATGTATCTCCTATCTCGAATTTGCGGGGCTCTGGCGACCCTGAAATATAATAGTGGCTGCGGCAGCAAAATCCATATCGGATAGCAGCATCTGCATACCACTCTGCCAGCAGGTAATTGCGAATATCCAAGGCCTGGGTAATGACGAAAATCGCGGTATGATATGAGACCTCATTGGTAGCCTCCAAAAGCAGATGCAGGACATCGAGTAAAATGTTGCGGGTGCGATCATCTTTGACTGAAGTATAGGAATAATGGTCTTTAACAAATTTAAGTGCATTATCTAGGGCTTGCCGGGTGGGATAATGCCCTGCTCTTAATGGCTCCAGCCAGCTCTCAATATGTTCGAAACCTTCCTGATATGCTTCATATGCTTTTGAAGCGGTAAAGTAATACTGGTACGACTGGCTATAATCCAGGCCATAATGGGATGGCACCGACAGTAATACACCCACTGCATCTCTGCGATCGTAAGTTTCGCTATTAGAAACAATGGCGTCAAGCTGTTCCTGTGTAAGTATTCCATAGCTGACGGCAAAGCCAAGGATGCGCAAATAGAGTGGTGTGCCCTCTGCATCTTCCTCCACGGCATCTTTGAAGTCGCGGGCATCAACGATCATATTCAAGGCATAACCAGCCAGCACCTCCAGCCCCTCGGGACTTACAGGCGGCTGTGGCTTCTGCTCCTCCAAAGCTGCTCTTTCACGCGCCTCCTCTTCTTGCCTGGACTGGTAATCGGATACCGCACCTTCATTAAAAAGCTGCGATCTTCTTTCCCGCTGCTTCTCTTCCAGTCTGAATCTTCGCTGGTGCCAATGCTCCAGGGCTTTATCATACTCGCTATTCAGGTTCTTTATCCAGCTTTCAATAGCCAAAAACTGCCTGTGGCTCAGGCTATCTCCTGCTACGGCATCTGCTATTATGCCTGAGTCTTTCTGCAACAACCAGTGAAGTGCCTCAGCTCCCGCGGGGCTGTCCTGCCTGCCTACTCTAGCTATTACACTTTCACTTTCAAATAAAAAACCTGCCGAAAGACGGAGGTCATGATCTGTATTATCAAGTGCTTCCCGCGCCAGAATTTCGTAGCGCTGATAGGCCTGGTAGTCGGTTTGGTCTAACTGTTTTAATGCATGCACCAATGCCACTGCAGCATAAGGTTGCAGGTAAGGTATGTCCAGTAAAGGCTCCAGTACTGAGATAAGGGTTTCGAAAAAGCTTTTGCCGCTCTTTAGGGAACTGCTTTTTCTGAAAGGAGTCCAGTCGAAGGTATTTTTAAATGCATGAAGATGTCCCAGTAGCAAGGCCCATTCTTCCCGGTGAAATGATTTTTCATTGACAATATGCTCAAAGATCTGTTGCGAAATATACTGATGGCTCTCTGTCAATTGCTGAGGTCGCCATCTGTAATAAGCGGCTCCCGCCAATTGAAGGTTAACCTTTGACGTCAGTTCGCCGCGCCGGTGTAGAAATTCCAGGTCGCTTTCTATCCGCTGAGTGGCATACTTTTCCCTGTCCGCAAGGGTTTCATCATCAAAGGGAATCTTATTGAGTAGCTCGTCCTCGATCAGGGAGTATTTCTGCTGCCCCTGGATAACTACCATTTTTTCTAGGCGCTGCATATCTTCCACAGCCCTTTGTACTACGGCCAAATGCCGGTTGTACTTGCTTTGGTATTGCTCAAGCTTGGTTGCGGGGAGTTCTCTTAGCTTCTCCCCCAGCTCCATCTGGTTTACGCCGATACTTTTTAGTATTCGGGCCGCCCCAAAATACTTTTCCGGCTGAACCTCACTTCCGCAGTGCTTACAAAACTTGCCCTTGGGTGTCAGCTTTACACACCAGGTGCAGCGCACCTCTTCCCTGACCATGCCTCCGCAGGTTGTACAGGAGTCTCCTGCCTTCCAGTCGTTGGGCTGCCTGGCATCGCACTTTTCACAATAGACTACAATAGACATTTATCTCGATCTCCTCACTTTTGCCCAAATGTTTTCCTTTTCCTGTGCGGTCATATTTTTGACCATATTTACAATGGCATTTTTAGACTCGCCTTCACGCTTGAGGTAAAGGGCTATTTCAAAATCTGATGAGCCGACAAACTCAGCGCCGCATTCACGACAAAACTTGCCCGGCCCTGAGCTCAGGCACCAGTGGCAGTTGAGCACGGGCTCTGCCTGATTACCACATGACAGGCACAGATCACCGGTTTTGTAGTCCTTAGGCTGGCGGGTGCCGCAGTGCACACACTTCACCACATCCGAGCCTTCAACAATGATCTGCTGCTGTGATTGTTGCTCTTCCGGCTTTGCCTCTTGCTGAGCCTGCTTTTTGGAACCTACAGCCCACTCCATCACTTTTTGGCTTACTTCTTCATCAAGGCCGGTAATATCCATGAAGGTTTGTGGGTCTCCAATAAATTCAAAATCGGCTTTGCTTGATATTCCAGCGTCTTCCAACAATGCGATGTGATCGTCATTAAGTCCTTTGGATTTCAAAATATTCACCAAAAGTTTGGGGATCTTTTTATCTTCTTCCATGCGTCTGTTCTTGTTAAAATTCCTAAAACAAAGGTATCTGACTGGGGATGAAGGCTTTTCACCACTGTTGATGAATATTGAAAATCACGGAATACAGTGAGTGAAGCTTTAATAATGGATGTCAATTTTGTTTATCGACACATTACAAATGAATTATGGATTTTAACACACTATTGAAATTGAAAGCTCAGGCACCGGATGCTATTCTTAAAACATTGAACAGCGCGGTGGAACGGGAAAAAGGATCAGACAGACCCAAATTGCCTTTATTAAGGGTTGCTCATGCAGGAGGGGGTTATGCGTCAGGCTATCTGATTGATTTTGATGAAAGGGAACAAATGCTGCTGCTGGCGCACATTGCTGAGGGGAAACCTGAACTCATGTATATTCGAAGCAGTACTTTGCAAGCGGTAGAAATATTGCAGGCCACTGACTGGCTGCACGAACTTTCTGATGGGATCATTCCATTTGATCCGGCACCGGGAGACGTGATTACGGGCATTAAATTAAAGGCATTGTTGAGGGAGAAAGGTGCTGAAATTTCTTCCTGCGCAGGGGAGAATATTACGTTAAAGCTAAACCTACCGGAAGATGCCTTACCGGCAGACCGCTATTATGCCACTTGTTTGATGGATGATGTGGTTACGGTGCTCACCTCAATTTGTAAGGATAAGTTTGGGAAGGAGGCTCTGGCAGAGGCTGTAACGACGGTTAGTATAATACCGGGTCATGAAAATAAAACGAGCTTATCAGGAAGTAATCTTGAGCTGTATTTTAATATTGAAAGGGGGCTAAAAAGGAAGTTTAACGCTAAGGAGTTGCAGGAAAGTATTGAAAAGCTTCTTTAGATATCTGTTGCTTGACAGATGCGTGACCACCTCCTAGGTCTGTCCCCCGACCATAGCCGTTAACTTAAGGCAAACCCGACCCTGTAAGGGTCAAATTTGAATAGCCCCGGGTGAAGCCCGGTGGCTATATCATCGCGTTACATGTGCCATAGGAAAGCCCGACCATATAGCACAGGCCTATTTGGCACACATCCCCGGAACTGATAAAAAGCTAAGGCAAACACGGATACGTCAACAAAACCTTCACCTCCCGAAAGCCCCATTGTTTGTGTTTTCACCACCAACCATATGTTTTATGGATTGAATAACATTGGAGCGGCCGTTTTTATATTTCTTTGCTTAGGGGCTAAATGTGCTGAAATTTGTTTTTGCTATGTGTGCCAAAGCGGTCAGCATTTCATGGCGGGGGTTTCCTATGGCACATTTACCACTGATTAGATTTCCCGGGGTTGCACCCCGGGCTAATCACATTCAGCACCTACGGCGCTGCTTTTCGCCCTTAAGTTAACGGCTATGGTCCCCCGACAGACCCATCTGCTGTCTGTTTTCCGACTGCGGTTAGCGTGCATGTCAGGGGGCGGGCACGGGGTGGTAGCACACAACTTCTGCTTTAAGGTAATTACCCTCAGCCGGTGGCTACAGAACAGTGAAACTTTACCAAACTTTCAAAATTTAGTAAAGCCGCAGTTTAGTTCTGTAAGCTGACATGCCTTCCTATGGTCTACGCTAATGGCTTAGTTTGTTGATATTAATCTCCCGTGATCTGCTTCCTGACTGCTTAGAGTGCCTGTCAGGGGACCGGGGGTAGTGGTTCGGAATTGGGGTAGAGGGCCTGTCGGGGGACAGGCAATGGTGGGGTACTGGTACGGGTAGCAAATAAAAAGCCTGGTTTTAGAGGCCAGGCTTTCAATGTTTTCTCTTCTTACAAGTTGCTTTCGAGATAACCTTTCATGTCGGTGTCGGTGAAAAAGCCACTGTGATGGCCGCCGTAGCATGCGTTGATCAGGAATGTGCCGTTGGCCAGGCTCAGGCTTTTTAGTTCTCCTGCATTGGCTTCTTCAATGTTGTTCACTTCTATCCTGTTAATGCTCTCTTGTACTGCTTCTTTTCCGTCTTGGTCAGAGCACACCTTTTTAAAAGCGTCTACTGTACGTTGCAGACAAACACTTGGAATAAACTTAATTGAATTCAGATCGAACGTTTCCCAGTTGATCTCAATAGGCAGTTCTTTTCCTACTACTTCATTAAGTTCTTTCTGATAGTCACCAAAATATTGTTCTTTGATGGCGTTAATTGCTTTTTTCTCTTGAAGTCCCATATTTTATAATTTTTAAAAACCTGATACAAATTTATGAAGTGCCATGCGCCCTCTTTTACCCGGTGTCCATGAAATCGTAAAGTCATGGTTTTCCGTGAGGTTGGAAAATACAACTAATTGGAGGTGGTTGGAGTAGCTAAATCCGGTTTTTGCATGTGCTGAACGGTGAGTGGTGATTTGCTTAGGTAGGTTCTTCCTGCGTCAGAATGGCTTGTGGCAGTGGATGTGCCGGGTGAGGGCTTAATCATCCAGATAGCCGTTTTCAATGGCAAATTTTACGGCTCCTACTGTAGTTTTGCTGCCTGTTTTCAGGAGGATGTTTTTTCTGTGGGTTTCTACGGTATTTACGGAGATGAAGAAACGCTCCGAGATCTCTTTGGAAGTAAGTTCTTCACTGAGGAGCTTGAGGACTTCTTTTTCCCTTTGCGACAACTCAACATGCTGGTGTTTTTTTCGTTCAAAAACGCTTTCCATGTACGTTTTTTTAACCACTTCCGAGTAATACTGTTCTCCTTTCAAAACTTCCTGCACGGCCTTTTTCAATTCTTTTTTATCGGCCATTTTGAGTACAAAACCATCAGCATTGCGTTGAATGACTTTCTGAACTGTTCTTGCATCGTCTAGCATACTCAGGATCATGAATTTAACTTCTGGCATTTGTTTTTTTGCTTCTGCCAATAGGGTCAAACCATCCATTTTGGGCATGTTAATGTCGCTGATGATCAGGTCAATTGGGAATTGCTTCATCAAGCGGATAACCTGCTGCCCCTCTGTAGCCAGATGAATGTCGCCTATCTCAGGTATTTCACTAATGATTGTATGCAAACCTTCCAAAAACATGATGTGGTCATCGGCGAGAATGATGTTATGTTGCTTCTTCATCTGAAATTATATTACTGTGGTTAATCAAAGGTATATCAATATTTACTAAAGTGCCCTTTTCGGAGCTTTCTATAGACATGGTTCCATCAAGTGCTTCCAGGCGCTCACGGATATTGCGCAGGCCTATGCCTGAGGCTTTTTTCCCTTGATGCATGCCCCGCCCGTTGTCATTTACTACAATGTTGATATACGCTTTATGCAGGGTAAGCTGCACTTCGGCTTCACTGGCCTCGGCATGCTGCACGATATTGTTCACCAGCTCCTGCAATATCCTGTATATGTCTGCCAGTAAAATATCGGGAAGCCTGTCGATATCTTTTTCCGGAAAAAAGAAGGTATTGATCCTGAGCTTTCCATCATTGTGTTTTTGGGCAAAAAAGTCTTTCAGGAAGCTTGAGAAGCCGGTTTGGGAAAATGGCAGCGGGTGCAACTGATGGGAAAGGTTACGGATGTCTTTGCAGGCATTCTGAATACCGATCATGATCCTGCCCGCATTGTGATCCATACCTTTATGCTCCAGATAATGCTCCAACATCATTTTCAGGCTGGCCAGGTCACTGCCTATACCGTCATGTATCTCCCGCGCTATGCGTGACCTCTCCTGCTCCTGCCCCTCCTGGTAGCGCTCTATTACCGTAAGCTTGTAGTCCTTGATGAGCTGATTGATGGCTTGCCGCGAGTTCTCTTCCTGCTGCTCGGCCAGCCGGCGCTGGGCTTTCATTTTCTGAACATAAAAATACCGTAAAATAATGAGGGTGATCAGAACCAGGAGGAAGCCTGCAATAAATACATTCTTAACCAGTCGCTGGCGTTTTTCCTGCAATTCTGACTTTTGCAGCTCTGCTTCTTTCAATGACTTCTCCCGTTCCAGCAGTTCGATGCGCGTTTCCTTTAAAGCGGTTTCATATTCCTTCTCAAGCTCTTCCTGATATTTTTCCTTCTTAAGTGAATTGACACTCTCTTCGTAGGCTACATATTGCTCATAGTAAAAAAGAGCCTTTTGATAACCCCCTTTCATCCGGTAAAGTTGAGACAGGTTTTGGTAGACCTCTCCTATAAAATATGGCGGATTGGCGGTATCAATAAGTTTTAGCGCCTTATCAAAATATTGTATGGCGACACTCAGGTTACCTAATTTCATATTTGACAGGCCGAGGTCGTTATAAACAATAGCCATATCCGAGTGCAGGCTGAGCTTCTCCAGCAGTTGCAAAGTTTTTTTCAATTGCACAACAGCCTCTTCATAGCGCTCCTCCTCTATCAGCATCTGTGAGAGGTTAATATTTACATGTGCCACTTTAGAATAGTGTTCTATCCGTTCGAAATATGCTAATACTTTCAGGTATTGCTCTCGCGCCTGTTCATAGTCTCCCTGCTCTTTATGAATATTCGCATAATTGAACATGGCATCTATTAAGCCTGATTCATCATTGATTGCCTTATAAATCTCTTTGGCGCGATCCAGGTTCTCCATGGCCTGTTCGTACTTCTGCTGCTGAAAGTAAATTAGTGCAATATTCTGGTATGTATTCCCCTCATGCCGTTTATCTCCCAGCTTTTTTGCCAGTTGCAAGCCCGACATAAAATGTTCCGTAGCCTCTGATAGCATACCCATGTTTTTATAAGCCACGGCCAGCAGATTATAGCAGGCAGGCAAGCCTTCTTGCACATTATTACGGGCAAGGAGATCGATGGCCATGTTAATTTCTTCAATGGTAGTGCTGAATTCACCTTTTTTATAGGCCAGATTGCCTAATAAATAGTGGGCTTTGGCGGCATATATGTCGTAGCTATTCTCCACACTGATCTGTAGTATCTCATCTGCAATCAGCTTAGCCTGCACGGGTGAAGCATGTACCACATTGATGTACTCATCAAAAAGCGAGTCAAGTTTTACTTCCTGTGTGCTTTTTTCCTGGCAAAGACCAGAATTGCAAAAGCTTAGGGCCAGAAAAAGCGATATAGTAATCCTTAAAGTTGCAATCATCTTTCCAGTATGAGGTCAGGCTAGATATTTATAAACCAAAAGCTTGCAATTTATGCCATCTGCTGCACTTATCCATCACCTAATTCCGTGATTTACAAACTCAGGAAGTGTTAAGGGAGGGGTTTTCATTTCTTCCTGCATTACGGCCATCAATTCAAAATGTAAATCCGTCAATCGAAACGGTGCATCTGTAAATGTATCAATATGTGGCATTTACGTACTTTCTACATTCGTGAAAGTAAACAAAAAGAAAACACCAGAAATTATGAAAAAGATATTTGTAAATGCACTGATACTTTCCGGCATCTTATTGATGGCAAGCTGTAGCGATGACGACAGCAAGGTGGTACCTGCCGATGTACCCTTCGTAAACCCGGAAGTTGCAGAGGTTTATGTGGGCACCCAAAGCCCGGGTGATGTATGGACGTGGAGCCTGGACAAGGAGCAAGGCCATATGACGGCCTCGTGGGATTATGGCACTTTTGATGACACCAGCGACGACATCGCTATTGAAGGTACTTTCGAAACTTTCCCCTCCGGCTTCATGAAGGTTACCATTACCAATGCAGAGCCTGCCAATGATGAAATACCCACCGATGGCACTGCCTGGTTCTATGCACTCGAAATACCTGGAATGGCTATGATCATTAAGCCGGAAGGCAGCATCAAGGGTGATATTATCGCTATGGTACCTGAGGGAGACTGCGCCAACATACCGGGATCGTACAATTATATAATAACTGCTCCGGGTGGACAATCGGATTTCGACCCTATTACGGATGAGGCATTTGGCTATGTTGATTTCGCTGCATCTGGTAACGGCTTTGATATATCAGGTTATAAATTCAGCCTTGACTGTGTTAATGACGGTGCGTGCACTGACTCCGGCACTATCGAAGGCCTGCCTGTAGCCACATGTGTGAACAATGGTTTTGTTGAAATTATGGATGGAGGTAAAACCGTAGCTCAGGGGCAATTTACCAATGCAGGTGCTATGATGATGGACTTTGGCTATGGCAACGGTGGTGTATTTGCCCTTAAAACTGATGCTAATGCCACTAAAGATGCCTTGCTGAACAACACTTACAATGGCATAGCCTACCTGCCTAAACACAACGATGAGCAGACGGTACCTGTAAAACTGTCTTTTGCCAAAAATGACCTGAACAACATGATCGGCACCGGCTATAAGTACACCAACATTGAAAATGGAACGGTGGATAATGAAGAAGGTGCGGTGGTAATCGTAGAGGATGTAATCAATGGAAGGGTATTGGGAAGCATGAATTTCGACGAAGACAATGACGTCTCTGATATGGCTGCGGCTTTGCTTGTCAATGGAAATGACCAGATACTGATCGTTACCAGCTACGACGAGGAGTCTCTTAACCCTATCATCCTGATCCTGGCCAAGCAAAATTAATTGTAGCGTTAAGAAGCCCCGAGGGTCAACGGCACTCTCGGGGCTCTTATTCATTACCCTGTTTATGGCAACTTTTTATTCAACTTCAACAATAAAATGAAAAGGCTAATCTTGATCGTAAGTGCTACAAGCATAATCTTCGTTTTACTGGTTCTACGGCTTTGACCACAGGTGGAATTTAAGAATCAAAAATTGCAGGTCTTTTAATTTTGTTCTATTATGGCAGAAAATGGTGAGGTACAATTGGCAAAGAAATTAAAACTTGACGAACTGGAAGAGACCCTGGTTTACTTCGCTACGTCCATAATTAGCAAAAACACGGAGGAAGAGGTGCTCTGGGACCTGGCCAAAAACTGTATTTCAAGGTTAGGGTTTCTTGACTGTGTAATTTATAAGGTTGACTACGATCGTAAAGTACTGGTTCAAAAAGCTGCCTATGGCCCTAAAAACCCCCGCAGCTATGAAGTACTGAAACCCATCGAGATACCTGTAGGAAAAGGGATAACCGGAACAGTAGCTGCCACAGGCAAGCCAGAGCTGATCCGCGACACCAGTAAGGATGCCCGGTATGTGGTAGATGATGAGGTTCGCCTCTCTGAAATAGCTGTACCCATAACCCAGGATGATAAGGTCTGGGGTGTAATAGATTGTGAGCATCCGGATAAGAATTTTTTCACACATCAACACTTAAAGACCCTCCATGCTATTGCCTCCATATGCGCCGTAAAGCTTGCCCGCGTCAATGCCGAACATGAGCTTAAACTGAAACAAAAAGCCCTTATGGATACCGAACGGGAGCTGGTAAACCTGAGGGTCAACTCTCTGAGGCGGCAGATGAACCCGCACTTCCTGTTTAATGCTTTAAATGCTATTCAGTATTTTATCACCACGGATAAAAAGAAGATGGCTTTGCGCTACCATAGCTTGTTCAGTAAGCTGATCCGTAAATATATGCTACACCTGGATGAGGAAAAGATCCAGTTGGAAGAGGAGATCAGGATGATCAACTGGTACCTCAAGCTGCAACAACTCAGGTACGAAGACCGCTTCCAATTTGCGATCAATGTTCCTGAAAGCCTGTACAACCTTCCAATCCCCACGCTGATCATACAACTGATCGTTGAAGAACTTATCGAGCGGATGGTGATGTCTAACTCAGGAGAGGGGTGTCTTACCCTTGATTTTACACGAAACGCTGATAAACTGCTATTTAAGGCCTCGCTGGAGGTGGATATGCTTCTCGGCTTCACCCGAAATGACCCCAATGATTACCGCGCCAACCTGTTTACCTGGCAGGAACATATTGACTTATTGAATAAATTAAAGGATCTTAAGATAATCCGGCAGATTGATGAATTGAGAAATGATAAGGGAGAGATTACCGGCAGAACAATAGCGCTTACTATTCCTGTACCAGAGTAATGAAAAAATATCTCATCGGTTTGATATTTATCGGCTGCCTGATCACGCAGGCAAAAGCCCAGAACAGCATTTACTTATACAATGACTTTCCCGTTACGCCTTCGGTAGAGATTGAAAAAGAAGGAGAATCATATACCCCTGCATATATTGTGGGAAAAGAGCAGCTACAGTACCAAGCACCCCGCGATATCGACAAGGTCGCTTCCGGCTCTTCATACTGGCTGCGGTTTGATCTGACCTCCTATTTGCACCTTTTTGAAAACCATGACACGCTCTATCTCAACACGCCGAGCTTTTACCGTGGGGCCTATTATCTCAAAGCCGGTGAAGGGGTACAGTCGTTGGAGATTAACTTTTTCAAAAACAACAGCTTTAAAAGCAATAAAGTGAAGCGCTCTTACCTGCCCTTTACGAAAGAAAACCTTTTAGCCATGCGGTACATTGTTATAAAAACGGAGGAATTTTTAGGAGGCTACCGATGGAAGAGGGCAACTTTCTATGTGGCTGGCAATAACCGGGATGTCATACAGGACTATGCCTATTTCAAACATTCCTTTGAACGACAAATACCCATATACCTTTTTCTCGGCCTGGCCGGAGCTTTGTTTATATTGAATATACTCTTATACTTTTACTCTAAGAGCTACATCTATCTTTTTTATGGTCTTTTCCTTCTCTTTCAAAGTGCTTACTATTCGCAACTGAGTCTGAATATTATTACTTTCTTTGAGGCCAACCAGCCTCTAATGCTGTATGTGGTAACCAGCGTTACGCAAATAGCCATTAACCTGATGTACCTGCTGTTCATTCGCTCTTTTCTGGAAATGCCCACGGATTATCCAAAGCTTGATAAGGCCGTAAAGGTCATTGCCGTCTTTCTTGGCTCCTTAATTGTCATTGACACCATTATACTGCTGATTGATCCGTTTTTCCCATACCAGACCATGTTAATGAACTTCCAGCGGTATTTCATGAGCCTGTTTGCTTTGTATGGTATCATTCACCTGCTTGTATTTAAAAAGTCAAACCTGGTCTACTTTGTGGTTATCGGTACTGCCATATTTGTTACCGGTGCGCTGCTTACTTTGTTTTTAATGAACATCAAGTATATGCTGACAGGTGCAAGCATTGAAAGTTTTGTATTTGCGACAGGTCTTGCGTACAGGATCAAAATGGTTTATGAAGACAAACTCAGCCTGGAAAAAGAGGCAACTGCTGCCAGCAAAAGTGCTCTGAGAGCGCAAATCAATCCTCATTTCATTTTTAATGCTTTAAATTCGATCCAGCACCTCATTACCTCCAATGATAAAAAAAACGCACTCAGGTACCTGACCAAATTCTCTCACCTGCTTCGGCAAATCCTCGAAAATTCGATAGAGGTCAATGTACCGTTAAAAAGGGAAATAGAGCTGCTGAAACTCTACCTGGAGCTGGAATCGCTGCGGTTTGATGGTGGTTTTGAGTATACCATAACGGTAGATGAAGAGCTGGACATCCATAACCTTGAAATGCCGCTTTTCCTGATCCAACCGTATGTGGAGAATGCCATAATCCATGGGCTTATACCTGCGACTCATAGCAGCAAAAAGATAAGTATTGAATTTACTGACAAAGACGCTTTCATTCTTTGCGTGATTAGTGATAATGGCATTGGAAGAGCCGCCGCCAAGGCACTGAAAAAGAAAACTGTTTATGTTTCCAGGGGCATGTCGGTGACAAAAAAACGGCTGGACCTCATTAATATGAACAGGTCTCAAAAGACCCTGGTCACCTTTGAAGATTCTGACAAGGGCACAAAAGTAATTATTAATATACCCAAGATGTAAGATGCTAAACGTAGTAATAATTGAAGACGAAGTAAGAAGCCAGGAAACCCTGAAGTCCCTGCTCACGGAGTTTTGCGACGACGTAAGTGTACTCGGCATGGCCGGTAATGTAGGTGATGCAGTAGCACTAATCAACAAAACTAAGCCTGACCTGATCTTTTTGGATATTGAACTCCAGACCGGTACCGGCTTTGATGTGCTCAATCAGATCAGCGAACGCAACTTTGATGTAATTTTCACTACTGCCTTCGAGCAATACGCCATAAAGGCCATCAAGTTCAGTAGCCTCGATTACCTGCTCAAGCCTATAGACATTGACGAATTGCAGGAAGCTTTGGAAAAAGCGAGGGCTAGGATTGACAAGCAGGAGTCGTCACAACAGCTAAGCCTGCTCCTTAAAAACATGGATAACAAGCCTAGCCAGAGGAAAAAGATATGTCTGGCTACATCAGAAGGGCTGGAGTTTATTGATATCGAAAACATCAGTTATTGTGAGGCCAATGGTTCGTATACCAATTTCAACATTAAGCCTGATGTGAAGCTGATCGTAAGTAAAAATTTAAAGGAATATGAGAACTTGCTATCTGACCACAATTTCATGCGTGTGCACAACAGCTTCCTGATCAACCTGCATGAGGTGAAGAAGTTTGTAAAATCAGAAGGCGGTTATATCCTGATGAATGATGGTAGCCAGATAGCAATTTCCCAAAGCAAACGTGACGAGTTTATGGAAAGGATGATGGCCCTATCGTAATCAATCCCATATCAAGGGCCTGTCTATATTCAGGCTTCTCAGGTACCCCAGCATCTGGCCGGCATGCACAGATTCATGATAGGCCATGCGGTTGAGGTAGTCGCCCAGCTTTTTACGCTGCCCGACTTCAGTTCTCACGATTTCAACATTCTCCAGTTCATCTTCTTTCAGGTTCTTCACCATGTCTATAAACCGGGCACGGTACTTCTCCGCCAGGCTCAGCTCATGGTTAACATCGGAGTATTGCTCTCCTGACCATGGCGATTCGTAATCGCCCAGATTGCCTCTGTTTTCAATGATTTTATGAAAAAGATGCTCTCCTTCCAGTACGTGCCTGATCATTTCAATAATAGAGAAAGCATCTTTATCCGGCCTCCAGCCCAGGTAATCATCCGGTATGGCCTGCCACAATTTCAAACTGCGTCTTCGGGTTTCTGAAAAGTTTAATAATATAATATCTATGGTATTCATTACTAATGCTAATAAATTAAAGTGTAAAAATGGATTATATCCCGGGCCAGGCTAAAACCTGTGGAGCAAGTGAGCTGGAAAATAAACACGCAACATGAAGCTTGCCACTGAAGATCAATAAACCACAACTATGGTTTGCTTTATACGGGTTTGCCAACTGTTTTGCCGATTGCCAGTAACCACTGTCTGTCAAACATAGAGGTGAAAAGTTATAGTCTCCTCAGAAATTCCCCCTGATCCTATATTTCCAGCTTTAGCAGGTCATTGAGCTTAAGCTTGCCTTTTGGGGTAATGAGCAGCTCCCGGGTGTTTTGCTTTTTCCTGACCCAATCATTTTGGAGCATGATGTTCAGCATGGAAGCACCCAGTGCACCGGCCAGGTGAGGCTTTCTTTCGCTCCAGTCGAGGCACTGGTGTGCAAATGACCGCTTTTGTTGTTTCAAATCTTCGGCATTTATCCCGAAAGTACTGAACCACTCGCTGCCCTTTTCAGTGAGTTCATATATTTTATCAGAGGCTTCCAGCATACCATTAGCTATCAACGATTCGGTAATGCCCACTCCCAACCTACCCGCTGCATGATCGTAGCAAGTCCTGGCGTAAGTAATGCCTGACAGAACCGGTTTTGAAATCATCTTACCCTCGCCATTTAAAGGCAGCAGGCTCGCCATTGACTCTACCACCTGCGCCACGGCGTCATTTTTGAAGGTGTAGTACCTATGCCTGCCCTGCTTGCTGATAGAAAGTATATCGGCCTCAACCAGTTTAGCCAAATGATTACTGGCCGATTGCGGGGAAATACCGGCGCACACCGATAATTCGGTAGCCGTATAGGCCCTGCCATCCAAAAGGTTCCAAAGCATGACAGAGCGTGCTTTGTCCCCGATAAGGGCTGCAATCTGACTAAACTGATTTTCCAGGTCTTCCATAATTATTTAGGCATATACGCCACGTGTCCAGTTGTCTGACACTTCTTTTCCTTTTTCGTAGTTATCGACCACCAGTATGAGCTGGTTGTCATGGTCGCTGTAGAGTACTTCTATATTCACACCGGCTTTTTCCATGGCACGGGTTATTTTACCCAATTGTCCGGGCTGGTCTTGCTTCAGGCGCTGCACTAATATCTCATTTTCTTTAATAACTTCAATCCCTTTTGCCTCCAATGCCTTCCGGGCTTTACTGGCATCCTCTACTAAAAAGTGGGCTACACCTTCATTATTGACCACCCAGGCACCACCGCCCTC
>NZ_SMLW01000521.1 GCF_009711405.1 Fulvivirga kasyanovii
GGGCATGTTATGTAACTTAGCTTCGGGTTGTGGGGTTGATCAGAACGGGCTTTTGGGAATAATAGTTTTAACTTAAAAGAAAAAATGGAAAGTACAGAAAGACCAACAGATGAGCAGGTTGATAAGCTAATGAATGCAGTGTTGAAAGAAAGAGAAGTTACTTTAAATCCGGTACAAGAAGTTAAGTTCAGGCATGCTTGTATAAAATCATATATGGAAAATCCTGACGTTAGTTTTGGGGACTTAATTATAGCTGCCAATATTTATTTAAACTACATACTTAGGTTTCCAGATCTAAGCCTTTAACTTGAAGGAGTTATCTTTTTAAATGAGTTTTTCAAATGAAAAGGAAAAAGTTCTATCTTGGGCAGCATTAAAAAATGGGTTGCCTGAAACTGACATATAGCGCTGAAAACGAAGTTCCGAACTGGAAAGTATGGACAGCGGAAAGCGGTGAAAAAGAGGTCAAAGAGGTAGGAAATCATTGGACTGATCAGTACCGATCTGTAGCAGGCAATTTAGGCCTCTGAGTACCCGAAAGACATGCTGTTAATGAGTACCATGATCATTAGTTTAATTCAAATTCTTTTAATAAACCCCTGACTTTTATCATCCCATCAACTAACAATTGACATTCCTGTACACTTCTAAAAAGAGGTAGTTTGTAATCAAAACACTACCGAATCTATGAGTATACATATTGGTGCTGAAAAAGGGGATATTGCTGAAACCGTACTTCTTGCCGGCGACCCGCTGAGAGCTAAGTTCATTGCAGAAAACATGTTGACTGACTTTACCTGCTATACGCAGGTTCGTAATATGCTGGGGTTTACCGGATATTATAAGGGTAAACGTGTTTCGGTACAGGGCACGGGTATGGGACAACCTTCACTGGCCATTTATACTCATGAATTAATTCATACCTATGGTGCTAAAAAGCTTATCAGGGTAGGGACATGTGGTGCTTTGATGCCCGAAATCGCTTTAGGTGAAATCATCATAGCACAGGGCGCATCTACAGACTCAAATGCCAACAGAATACTTTTTCAGGGACTGGATTTTGCGCCTCTGGCAGATTTTGACATGCTCATGAAAGCCTGGAAAGCAGCTAATGACAAAGGCATAAATGCAAGGGTAGGCAATGTTTTCAGCACCGACCTTTTTTACTTTAAAAATGACCCGGAACGCTGGAAAGTATGGACAGCCCACAAAATGTTATGTGCCGATATGGAGACGTCGATGCTGTATACTATGGCAGCAGGTGCCGGGGTGCAGGCATTGAGTATTCTTACTGTCAGTGACAATATTGTAACCGGTGCCTTTGGTACATCTGAAGAGCGGGAAAGGCCTATACTGGATATTGTAGATATTGCAATGGCGTGTGCTGATATATGAAAGCAGGGAATGTAAACCCCTAAGGCCAAAGCCCCGGGGTTTCATATTGATTTATTTAGCAACTACAAAAGCCTCTACATACCCATCAGGATGTTCATTGTCATACAGGATCTTATAGTCTCCGGCTTTAACTAATATTTGTTCGAAATCGGCATTCCGGCTGTGCTTTCGGAAATACTCTACCACCTCTTCCGAAAGCGGACTGTCTTCCGGGAAGCTAAATGTGCTGACAATCAGATCTGCAGTCCTTTCCGGATTATCAGTTTCGACCTGATCCTTAACAAGCTGCCTGAGTACCTTGTCCCGGTTGGGCAAGTCCCTTTTGGGTAGCGCTATATTTAGCAAGCCCAGCTTTTCTTTCTCTATGGGTACACCACCAACACTTGGAGCTCCCGTTAAATAGTATTGTGCGCAAAACCCATTGGGATAAGTACACGGCATCTGTGTAACTGCTATAGGATCGCAGGGTACCTGCACACCATTGGAATAGCAGGGGCCACCACCGTAGATATAGACCAGGCCTCTGATTTCGGGTAGCTCAAAATCTACATCAAGCCACCCATAGTCAGGCCACTGCGCTCTCGTTGTTGAGGTGCTATCTCCATTCGAAGGGGTAAGTGCGTGTTCTTCACTGCAGCCAGCTAGAATAACAATGGTTAATCCGGCTAAGATCATCTTTAAGTTTTTCATGATTGTATGGTTTTAGGTTTTATTAAGCCAACATTTTGTCAGCTCATTCAACCTCAGATCAACCGAAGTACTAAAGTGTTACCCCTTTGGATAGGGTTTTTCGCAGAAAGTAATCTTTTTGACTCACTATCAGGGTTTTAAGTTGCGGTTATATTCTTTAAACAAAAGAGCAATTTCACATATACCAGAAGTTTACTAAATTGAGTGAAAGGCCTTCATAGAACAGCAGGACTGGTTGTAGCACACATTCTCCTCGACAAGGAAAAGGATTTAGTATTTTATTAACAAACCAACTAATCCAACAATTTTATGAAACCAAAAATCAACTTAAACCCTAAGTATGTGCTGCTATTGGCCGTGACATTACTTGTTAGCTTTAGAAATTATGGACAGCAAAAACCTTTTCCACAGGCAGTGGATTATCCGGGCACTATTAAACCGGCATTGGCACAATCTATCCTCAACAGCGATGTCGCAGCCTATTATTCTTATTGGAAAAATAAGTACCTGAAAACGGGGTTGTCATCCCTTCCCGGCGGCTATTACGTCAAGGGTGAGATCACCGGCAATCCTGATGGTTTTACAGCCTTGGGCTCATCGGAAGGGCAGGGCTATGGCATGATCATTACCGCACTTATGGCCGGCTATGATACAAATGCCAAACTATACTTTGACGGACTTTTTGCTACGGCACGGGCTTTCCGTAGTGTGAACAACCCGTATTTGATGGGATGGGTAGTGGCTGATGATGTTAATGCCCAGGGGCATTTCAGTTCAGCTACAGATGGTGATATGGATATAGCCTACGCCTTAATTCTTGCCCATTACCAATGGGGGTCAGGAGGCAGCATCAATTATATTCAGGAAGCCACCAACACCATTAACGCCTTAAAACTTGAAAACGTAACCACAAATAACCGGCTGAACCTGGGGGACTGGGATGCGAAAAGCGCTTACAATACCCGTCCTTCTGACTGGATGTTCAGCCACATGCGTGCTTTTTATAAAGAGACCAATGATGTTACCTGGTTGAATGTTATCAACAACCTGTATGGGGTTTATGGTAATTTCAGCAGCAATTATTCTTCTTCAACCGGGCTAGTTTCTGACTTTATTGTAAACAACCCACCACAACCAGCACCACCAAACTATTTAGGCGAATTTCCGGAAACAGGAGATTACTATTACAATGCCGGCCGGTTTCCTTTGCGAGTGGTTATGGATTACGCACTGTATGGTACCAACGATGCCTACAACGTGGCAAACAAGCTGATAAGCTGGGTTAAGCCCGCTACGGGAAATAACCCAGCCAATATCCGGGCCGGTTATCAGCTCAACGGTACGCCATTGCCGGGATCAAATTATCAATCCGCAGTATTTATAGCGCCCTTCGTAGCGGCATCTGTAGTGAGCAGTAGCCATCAGGACTTCCTCAACAGTGGCTGGAATACCATCAGGAATATGCAGGCGGGTTATTTTGAAGATACCTACAACCTGCTTTGCATGCTTTTTATTTCAGGAAACTGGTGGAAGCCCGACGTAGCATCAGGCACACCTCCGGCGGCACCTACAGCATTAAGTGCATCGGCCGCATCTTCCACACAGATCAATTTGAGTTGGGTCGACAATGCGGGGAATGAAACCGGTTTTCAAGTGGAGCGTTCTCCTGATGGTAGCAGTAATTGGTCTGTAATAGCCACCCGCGACCGGAACATAAGCAGCTATTTTGATGCCGGGCTTTCAGCTTCCACCACCTACTACTACAGGGTGAAGGCCGTGAATGAATCAGGTAGTTCCGGTTACACCAACATGGCTTATGCGACCACAAGTGCAGGGAATATTCAGTCTCCCTTTGATGGTTTTATCTCCATACCGGGCACACTGGAAGCTGAAAATTTTGATCTCGGTGGGCCAGGAGTTGCTTATAGCGATAATACCACTGCTAATGAGGGTGGGGAATACCGTACAGGAGAAGCCGTGGATATTGAGTCCTGTACTTTAGGCGGGTACAATGTGGGTTGGACACTGCCTGGGGAATGGCTTGAATATAGCATAGATGTGGCGGCATCAGGTAATTACACTCTCGACTTTAGCACTGCAGCAGAAAGTAGTACCGGATCGCTAAAAATACTTGCAGATGGTGCCGATGTCTCTGGTACCGTTTCATTTAACGCTACGGGAGGCTGGCAGGTCTGGCAAACCCATACCTTGAGCGGTATAACCCTGGAGGAAGGGCGGCACATCCTCCGAATTGAAATGATCTCAGGAGACTTCAATCTGGACAAGATAACTTTCTCCCAGAATACTGACTTGCCATCACCTTATTCCCACGCAGACATCGGAGCGCCATCCCTTACAGGAAGTGCCAGCTATGCCAACGGTACTTTCACTTTGGAAGGAGCGGGTAACGATATATGGGGTACTAATGATCAGTTTCAGTATGTATACCGGACATTGACCGGAGATGGTGAAATAGTGGCGCGTGTTAGCTCTATTTCCAATACAAACCCTTGGGCTAAAGCAGGAGTGATGATCAGGGAGACACTTGCTGCCAATGCCAGACATGCCATGATAGCCGTGACACCTTCCAACGGTGTTGCCTTTCAAAACCGTTCTGTTACCGGAGGTACATCATTCCATACGGCCGGGAGTACATCCACGGCACCACATTGGCTGCGGCTGGTGCGTTCCGGAAGTATACTTACAGCGTACGAATCCACGGATGGCACAAACTGGAACGAGGCAGGAAGCCTTAACATTGCCATGGCTTCCGATGCTTATATTGGTTTGGTAGTGACGAGCCATGATGTCAATGGTCTGGGTACGGCCACATTTGACCATGTAACCGTTTCGGATAACATCTTAGCCTCATGGGCGGATGTTTCAGAGACCAATAATTTCAGCACTTCTGTTTACCCTAATCCTGCCAGTACAAAAATAGCTTTGAGTTATGAACTTCATGAGGATTCACAAGTGTTCATTGAAATTTTTGATATGTCAGGATATAAAGTATCTGTCATGGAAACCGGAGTAATGGACAAAGGCAAGCACCGCATCGAATATGATATTTCAGCCCTTCATGAGGGTATTTACCTCGTAAAAATCCGGAATAAGGACAAACTTTACTCGAGTAAGTTTATTGTGAAAGACTAAAAATCTAAAGAAAGGCCATTTCTTGATATGTCAGGAAAAGGCTTTTCTTTTTCTCCTCCGCCCCTTCATCAACTCCTTTTTGATCCTTCAAACCTATAAAAATTCAACTGGTGCTGCAGCTCAACTTACCTGACCCCTGGCGATTTATCAGGGTGTACTAGTATTGTCCTACCGCTTTTTTTCTGTGTTTGTCTGCTTCATTATTGATTTACTATATGTTTTGTCTGCCCCCGGCAGAGCAGGTAAATGTAAATCAATAATTATATGAAAACCATCTGTCAACTCCACAAAACGGCACATTGCTTTACCGGTTTCGTGTGTCTGTATACTTTGAGAAGTCTCCGGAAAAATGGAAGTGTTCCCTGACCGGGTTAGCTCACTATGCATGACTTAACCAATCATGCAGACCATATTCTAAATAATCAATAACCATAAACCAAAACCAACCATGAAAGTAATCAAATACATGATGCTGATGGCCTTGCTATGGGCAGTAACAGCCTTGACTCAGCCAGCATTCGCTCAAAACATTGCCCAATATAAGCCAACGCTCACCAGCAGCAACTATAGCAGTGCTTACGACGGCAGCAAAGCGGTAGATGGCAACACCGGGACAAAATGGACTACCCAGACCGGAATAAATGCACCTCACTGGATCCGGATTGACCTTCAACAGCAGTATAACGTTACCCGGGTGAAAATACTCCATGCAGCTACCGGCGGGGAACCATACTACTTTAATACAAAGAGGTACAGTGTACAGCTAAGTCTCGATGGCAGCAACTGGACCACTGTAGCCACATATACCAATACGGCCCAGCACCACACCACGCACCACGATCCTCCTGCAAGTCAGCAAAGGGCGAGGTATGTACGTTTCTATGTGCATGAAGCAAATTTTGTGGATCAATATGCGAGGATCCCTGAGATAGAGGTCAATGGCAGCCCGGCCAGTTCCGGGGGGCCTTCGAACCTGAGCGTGTCTACTCCGGGCTGTTCGGTATCCACCTATAGTGCCAGTTTTTCCTGGGCAGGCAGCGGCTCAGGCTGGTGGATCGATGTGTCAGAGAATAGCAGCTTCCCTGCTGATACCAGAACATATCATAAACGCATCGACAATGTAACCGGCACCACCAGCAGTGGCTTATGTGTATGGTATGACAACTGTTCACAAACACTTTCCCTGCTACCCGGGAGAACTTACTACTGGAGAATATGGAACGGATCAGTGCACACAAGCGGACAACCCTTTACGGTTAACGCATGCAGCACTGGTGGTGATGAATTGTATGGCCTATGTGTTAACGCTAACCCTGTAGCCAGCGGTCAGAACCCTCCGGCCCAGGCTTACACCGACCTTGGAGTAAAATGGGTGCGTTCTATTATGTATCAGGCGGGTTTTACACCACCTGCCAGTGCCCAGAGCAACGTGAAATGGCTGGTTATTTTTAACAGTGAAACTATACCTCAGGGCTCGATGACCTGGAATGACTATGTAATCCACTTTGCCAATGAGGTTCACAGGATCGTGAGCCAAAATCCATGGATATCGGCTGTACAAATTGGTAATGAACCGGACATACCACAATTCCACATCCCTGAAAGCCAGTATGCAGCCTTGCTGAAGCAGGCATATATAAAAGTAAAAACCCTGTCTAATCCGCCTATTGTAGTCTCTGCAGGGCTGGCTTCAGGAGCCGTTTCAGGAGGGCAATACCTGGACAATGTTAAAAGCTACTGGAATGGAGCCATTTATTTTGACAAAGCCGCATTGCATCCTTATCAGGCCGTTGCAGGAGGGATAGGGTGGCCGGCGCATGGCTATATGGATCAATCCATCAATGAATTCTACCGCCACACTGCCGGGCGCCAAATATGGGTAACAGAATTCGGCATAGCCTATCAGCAGGTCAACAACGACCAACAGGCCCAGGCGCAGTACCTAAGCAATTGCTATAACCTTTTTAAAACCCTGAAAGATGGTAATAAGCGTAAAGTAGAAGTGGCATTTTGGTTTGCCTGGGACGATAGAACCCATTGGAACCCTTACAATGAAAGCTACGGGCTGGTAGATCTTAATCATAACCCAAGACCGGCCTGGCATAGTTACAGGGGTGTAAGTATGGCTTCCCTGACAGCCGGAAATGAGCGATCCATGGGTTTTGAAAATGAACCGGTCATTGATCCTGAAGAAGCAGGTCTCTTTTCTATCTATCCGGTACCAACAGCCGGTGTACTGAATGTGAAATTAACAGGATTGAAGCATATGACTAAGCTGTCAATTTCAGATATGCATGGCAAAGAGCTGATCTATAAAGAATTACCGGCAGGTGACCCCCGCATAGAATCATTAAACATCGCCTGGCTTAAGCCGGGAGTTTATATCATTCATGTACAAAATGGTGAGCAATCCAAAAAACTTCGCTTCTCGCATTATTAGTACTTGATTTCAATCAGAAACATTAACCAACTAATAACCAATAAATTATGAAAAACAAAAACCAACTTTTAAACCTATGTCTGGTACTGGTCTGTTTGTGCCTGACATCTCATGTGGTAAGTGCGCAGAATATTGCGCTTTACAAACCGACACTTACCAGTAGTAACTACAGCAGTGCTTATGACGGCAGTAAGGCTGTAGATGGCAACACGGGTACAAAATGGACAACAAGCAGCAGTGCATATGCTCCGCACTGGATACGCATTGACCTGCAACAGCAGTATAATGTAACCAGGGTTAAAATACTGCACGCTGCCACCGGTGGTGAACCTTACTACTTTAACACCAAAAGGTATAGTGTGCAGCTCAGCCTGGACGGTAGTAACTGGACCACTGTTGCAACATATACCAACACGGCTCAGCACCACACTACGCATCATGACCCTCCGGCGAGTCAGCAAAGGGCCAGGTATGTGCGGTACTACATCCACGAAGCTAATTTTGTGGACCAGTACGCCCGTATTCCTGAAATTGAGGTCAACGGTACTCCTGCAGGTTCGGGAACACCCACCAGCCTGAATGTATCCAAACCCGGCTGCTCAAGCTCTGCTTACACGGCTAATTTCACCTGGTCGGGCAGTGGCTCAGGCTGGTGGATCGATGTATCAGAGAACAGCGGCTTCCCGGCTGACACAAGAACGTTTCACAAACGAATTGATAATGTAAGCAGTACGTCCAGCAGCGGTCTGTGCGTATGGTATGACAACTGCTCTCAAACCTTGTCACTACAGCCCGGAAAGACTTATTACTGGAGGATCTGGAATGGCTCAACACATACCAACGGCCCCTCCTTTACGGTGCCAGGATGTAGCGGGGGAGGCAACCAGACCATTTACGGCATTCATTTCTGGGCATCAGGCGCAGGCAGCTTAATGAACGGTAAAAAAGGGTGGACACTTGAAGTGATCAATGCCGTGCATAATGACCCTAACGCACTTAATGGCTTAATCAGCGCCATTAACAGTGAAGGAGCGTATCAGCCCATAGTAAGAATAAACTGGAACTATGGAAATACCATCCCTGACCCGAGCTTGCACCAGGAGTTCGCCAACAGATGCCGGAATATTGTCAGCAACCTTTATAATAATTACGGAGTAAAATACTTCCACATTGGTAATGAAATGAATCAGGACTATGAGTATGCTCCTGACGGAGACGGCAAAGGAGTGCCTGCCGATGAGTATGCCAACTGCTTCAAAACGGTTTACAGTACCGTAAAGGCCGCTGTACCAGGTGCACAGATCCTGGTTGGGCCAGTAGCCAACTGGAATGCCGTGGGTCAATACACCTGGACCGGTGCCCATGTTTACTACGATCAGTATTTTGACAGGATAGTAAACCAGATAGGAGGGCAATGTGATGGTTATGCCATCCATACTTATGGCATGCATGGTAGCGATAACCGCGACTGGTACACTACGGCAGACAGGCCTTTTGCCTTGCAGGTAGCACACCGAGCGCAGAACTCCTGGGGCTTTGGTTCTTATAAGGTAATGATGAAAGTGCTCGCCAAGTATTCATACGCCAGAACAAAACCTGTATTTATTACCGAAACCAATACATACCATGGCCTTACTGGTCCGGAGGTAGTAGGTGGCGATGCCCCGGCATTCAGCTATCCTTCGGGTTGGATGCAACAGTCTTTCGGAGAGATCAACAACTGGAATACCAATGCGACTGGGGAGAATACCTACGGACAAAAGATTAATGCGCTTTGCTGGTTTGTATATGAAGATGATGGTATGTGGAAATATTTTGCACTGGCAAACAATCATGGAAGTTTGCCGACTGCCCGAAGCGATTTTCAAAATGCAGTTAATTACAACTACGGTTCAAGTGTGTCGCGCATAAGCCAGGAAGATGAATTGGCTGCTGAGATTAAAGATATTGATGAAGCCCTCGAAGAGGCACTTATCGATGGCTTTTCCATTTACCCTAATCCTGCAGACCATGTGCTTCATATCAGGTTAAGAGATCAATCCGAAAACGCACGCATCTTAATTTACAGCATGGCAGGAGAGGAGATTTACTCCAAAGCCTACCAGGGTGACTTACTGACCATGTCTACCTCAGCCCTTGAGCCAGGTACATATCTGGTAAAAGTGATTACCGCTGACGAGGTTAAAGTAAGGAAAGTGCAGATTAGGTAGAGGAGTCTGCTCTACAGAGTTTTAGCTTTGGTTTTAGCTTAGCTGAAGTCGTCTCTAACGGGACGGCTTCTTTTTTTGTGTTATACCTTCAAAGATTTTAAGGCAAAAATACCCAAGGTTGGGTATTGATATCGGGATGCATACTTCGTTAAATTAGAAGTCAGAAAGAAAATTAAACCTAAACTATCTTTTCTAAAAACAAATAAAATGAACATCAAAGACCTAATCCCCGATCTGCTTAACCTGAATGGACAAAAAGTAAGTGATAAAACACTGGCTACAGAGCTGATTTCAGAGAAAGGCGCCACTCCGTCACTGGCCCTTCCCGGAGAAAATTTTCTCTTCAGTGCGAAAGCCGAGGGGGCCTTTTCCCTAAACCTTTTCAATGATACCAACGATCATTCCATTGATTCAAAAATCTTTGAACATTGGCCTGAAGCATCATCTCTTTATACAGACAAAGCCCTTTTGGGATATGCGCTGGAAGGTAAGGTCAAAGCTAATGCAGGTGCGGAAAACCTGGGCAAATTTGATCTGGGAATCAATGCGGAACAACTTTTTAAAATAAAGTCATTCCGCATTCACGATGCCAATACCAGCCTGAAGGATGCCTTTACCAGTGACGTAAGTTCTTTCAAATTCATTTTTAAAAAGGCCGATGTTACCAGTTTAAAGGTTAACGAAGCCATGGCTTTTGAAGCTGCGGGCAAAGTGGCCTTAAATGCAGGGGTAAAAGTTACCGATGTCTATAGCGGAACGGCCTCCCTGGTGGCCGGTATGCTGAACCTTAGCGGGCAGGTGGATCTTAAACTTGATGCCTCTGCATCGGTAGATTTTAAAATTGAGATTGAGGATGATTTTTCAGTTGTGATTATCCGGCAGGCAGAGGACAAATTCAAAGTGTGTATCAATAAAGTTGTGAAGCGGACAAAGGAGCTAAAAGCCAAGGCAGGTGTTGAGGCGGCTTTGGGTGATAAGGATAAGCTCAATGATCTGGTGGATAAGTTTTTTGAAGGGGTGGAAGAGGAGTTGTTCAAATATATCAATGACAAAATCAGTACAACCGGCCTAAAAGAGGCAGACTTTGAAAAGGCATTAAGAGCAGCGTCATTGCTCAATCTTACCGACATCTCTTCTGTTGAAGATTTTAAAGAGAAATACGAGGAGAAGAAGGGAAAAGTAAAAGAGAAATTGCTTGAGGTCATCACCAATAAAGTGGCTTTAGGAGTAGCCTACGACTATAACATCATTAAAACCAACGAATCCATATTTTCCGGCCGGTTTACCAAAAATGCGATGGAGCAGTTCCATGGAGACATTGTGAAGCTCCGGGTGGGAGATTTGGTAGAAGCCTATTTAAAAGACCAGAGTAGCTTTGAATTAACAAGTTACCTGAAGAGGGAAGCAACAGAAATTACCAGATCATTTGGGGTGAACCTGGCCTTTGGCAATTTCAAGCTTACATCAAGCATTAAAAAGGAATTTGAAGAGGTAACAGAGAGGAAATTTTTAACGGAAAGTAAGTCCGGTCTCATCGGAGTCAAAGTTGATACCTACAGCCGTAAGCGTACCAAAACATACAAACATGGAAAGAATAGCGACATATATATGATGAATATGGATGCTTCGATGCCTGTTTATGTATCAAAAGAAGAAGATCTCACGGCCGAAAAATTTGATTTTGGTTTCGGACTTTCTTTTGATATGACTGAGAATAAGACCAATACCAAGGAGCTTCTGGATATTGTTGACTGGGCAGTTACCTGGGATATTATACCACAACAAAAAAGTTCTGAGGTAATCAATAAGATCAAGACAGAGGTACTCGATAAAACTGACGATCCAATAACATATCATTGCTTCCTGAAAGTACCACAAGGAGAATTTGATGAGCTTATCCCATACTTCAGGTCCTCCCTGAAAACACTCATACCTTCAGCTCTGGCCGCCTCCATGTTACAGGTGGATTACATAGATATCCCTGTCAGAAACAATATTGATTTACGTAGGGAGCATTATACAGCCTTTTGGTCAAATTATCTCAAGAGTTACTCTAAGAATCATCCCGATACCATACCCGGGATTGTAGCTCAGGAGCTTTACAATTATTTTAATGACCAAAACCTGTCCAAATTGGCGATGTATGAAGGTGGGGAAGGCAACTATGAAGCCTATAATAGTGCCAAGACAGTAGAAATACTTGAGTTCAATAACGTGGATGTTATGGTTAACCGGCTTGTAGAGCACTTTGATAACTTAAGCAAAGCTATAAATACCCATGTGCACTATGAAAAGAAGATTTTTGTAAAGGCATTTAAGGGTATTGACAAAACCCATTTCTTAAAAGACTTTAATCTGAGATTTATGGGCAGGCTTATATTGGACATGAATAAGTTGCTGGCAGAACCAATTGAAATAGAGAAAGGTTTTAATATGACCTATAAAGAGAATGGAAAAGACAAAACCTATGTAATTGCTTAAACATTCCGGATCGCATAGCTATTTATGGACCTGCTTTATCATTATGAGCAGGTCCATAAATCTTAATCTAAATTATCGTCTTCCTCGACCTGAATCTGTTCTCCGGATCCCGGCTATATTTCTCTTTGATCTCAATCAGCTTTTCATAACTCTGCATAAAGTAAGTTTCCGTAGGTACACCATCATCTTTGAAGCTGATAAAAGCGCCGCTGGTTTGTGGAAACTCAGCCTTTCGACATTCCTCAAGCCAGTCCATAGCCCTGTTGGTATAGAGGTTCACGCCTGCTTTTTCTGATTCTTCAGGTGAGATATTCCTGTCAGTGTCCCACCATACCTGATACTGAATAGTGTAAGGCCGGTCTTTATATGGAAAAGCGCTGCCCTGAGGAAAGTCGGCTGGTTTATAGTTCGCATAAAAGGGGCCGGATATAGCCCCGAGAGTAACATATGCCCTTACGCCAAGTACTTCACCCTTCTCAAACAGCAGGTCAGATTCCAGGCTTCTGATCAGTTTTTTGCGACCTTCATCTCCAAGCCCATCTGCATTGACCAGTCTGGAAGTAATTTTGTGAGGAGCAGGAATGTCATCCTCCAGTGGTATATCCCGAAGCAATGGTCGCCCACTTTTAATGGCCATTCTTCTACGGTGAGAGGTGAGCTCCCAGGAAGAAAACTGCAAATGATGATCAGGCCCTTCATCAGAGAAGAACTCCAGATGGTCAGGAGGGAGGTTAGGGAACCATTGCTTGATTTCGGCTTCTATTTCTTCTTTGGTGCCTGCGTAATAGCCAAAGAAGGTGCAATCATGAGCGGACTTTTCAATCGGTGTATTGTCGGCAGGTTTGGCAAAGATCTGGAGGTTAGTACCCAGCAAATTAGGGCTTTGGCCAGGGGCAATAGCATTTTCCCAGCCTTTAAGCACTTCCAGTGCCGGTTTCATATTCCAGGTAGCAGCAAACTTATAGGTAGTTTCCGGCAAAGGAAATGTTTTGATCACCAGCTCGGTAACTATGCCATAGCTGAATCCGCCACCGCCACGCAGCGCCCATAACAGTTCCTTTTCCTCATCAGTACCCTGGTCAGAAAGCGTTTTGATGCTGCCATCACCAAGTACGATAGTAGCGCCCACCAGGCTCTCGCAGCACATACCGTGCTTGCGTGTCCAAGGCCCCCAGCCACCACCTAGTGTGAAGCCTGTAATGCCTACGGTCTGGCACGTGCCATGAGGTATGCCTACTTTGTTCTCATTCAATACCTTGATCAGGTTTTTAAAAATACAACCCGGCTGTATGCGCGCTACATGAGCCTGATGGTCAATAGTGGCATTGTTCATATGTCTCATATCCAACACCAGGGCATCTGTAGCCATACATTCGCCTTCATGGTCATGGCCACCACCCCTTACACGCAGTTCACGATCAGATTGAAATGCGAACTTAACAAGGCTGGATACATCTTCTGCCGTCCTTGGGTATACAATAGCCCACGGACGAAAGTGGAACCGCCGGTTAAAGATTTGGCGGGCGGCATTATAAGCGACAGGGTCAGAACTGCAGTCTGTCAGTACTTTCATTTCTCCGATATTGAAACCGGCATCTTCAAAAGCTTGGGTGAAATCATTCATGCTATATTAAGGTATTTGGTTGCCAGACTTGGGGTATAAGCTACCACACCATTTGCTTCTGAAACTGCAAGTGCTTTACAGACAATTAGTTCCAAAAATATGTGAATGAATAAGGCTCAATTCAAACGGTAGCTCCATTAATTTAGGCACTTATTTTGTTAAAAGAAAGAATCAGAAATTACATATTAATTAATTGATAATCAGTAAGATATGAGCATTTAAGATTGTTTTTAAACAGTTAATTCATTGATAATCACCAACTAAAATGCTTTGGTCATGTAACTGATTTTTTATGTACTTACCACCCTGGCAGGTCATTTATTGGCCTGGTGTAGTGTAACTCGGGCAGGACTAAGTAACTCTATCAAAAAAAAATGTAAATTGAAACTATTAAACAACCCGCTGAATGATGAAAGTTATAATTACCGGAGCGACTGGAATGATAGGCAAAGGAGTGCTTCTGGAATGCCTGGACCATGAGGCCGTGGATAGGGTATTGGTTTTAGGCAGAAGCAGTGTAGGGGTACAGCATAATAAGCTCAGGGAATTATTACATGATAACTTTGAAGATTATTCAGAGATAAAAGATGAATTCAAAGGGTACGATGCCTGCTTTTATTGTCTTGGAGTAAGCGCCGCTGGCATGAAGGAAGAGCGGTATACCACCATAACTTACAACTATACTCTGGCCCTGGCCAAAACATTGCATGTCATAAACCCGAATATGACCTTTACGTACGTTTCGGGAGAGGGCACTGACTCAACCGAAAAAGGCAGTTCAATGTGGGCCAGAGTAAAAGGTAAAACAGAAAATGACCTTCTTAATATAGGTTTCAGGCAAGCTTTCATGTATAGGCCGGGTGCAATCATTCCTCTGAAAGGCATTAAATCCCGTACTAAAATTTACCAGTTCATCTACGACTATTTTATGTGGCTAATCAAGTTGCTTGAAAAGCTTTCACCCGATTCGATTGTAAACACTACAGACATTGGCTTGTCTATGATCAATGTTGCAGCTCATGGTTATGAGAAAAATGTGCTGAGGCCAAAGGATATACTGATTACTGCACGAGAGTAGCGTATTATACTACTTACACATCAGATTTTTTTTAATTTACTTTTATGGAATTATCTTGCCGTCTGCATCCCGTTATAAAAAACTGACTTATGCAAAAACAACTTTCCCTCTCCGTATCAAAGCCGTGTTCCGAAAAATGGGACAGTTTTTCTCCCACAGCAACAGGTGGCTTCTGTAGCTCATGCAGTAAAAACGTAATTGATTTCACTAAAATGAGTGATGCTGAAGTTATTGAATACTTCAAAAGTGCATCATCCAATACCTGTGGTCGCTTTCGAAAAGATCAGCTCAGAACATATCCACACCAGTTACCCTCGACTCCTCGCACCGGTTATAAGTGGCTGCAAACCGGTCTCTTAAGTGCTGCCCTGGTTTTTATCAGCAAGGAAACCAGTTTGGCGCTACCAAACTCGAAAGCAAAAACAGAGATTTTTGATACAGATGGTAAAAAGACCGAATCCTCAATGTCAACAGCAGAAGGTTATATTGTAAGTGGTGTAGTAACTTATGAAGATAATGAGCTATTACCAGGTGTAAACATAATACTGAAGGGAACGGAAATTGGCACCGTAACCGATATAGAAGGAAGGTTTAAATTTCCGGCAGAGTTAAGAGAGGGCGATGTTCTGGTATTTAGTTTCATTGGCTTTAAAACAGAAGAGTATACCATAAGAAAAAATTCTCCGGAAGTACTGGAAATCAACATGTTGATGGATGTGCAAATATTGGGCGAAGTGGCAGTTGGGGGAGCATACACAGCCCAACCCTCAGGCCTGGCAGGGGTATGGTATAAAATTAAAAATCTGTTTTAATGA
>NZ_SMLW01000605.1:0-5941 GCF_009711405.1 Fulvivirga kasyanovii
ATAGTTCCAAGAGAAGGTAAGGTCATAGATCTTGGGTGTGGCTATGGACCAATGTCATATGCATTAGCCTACAGCAGTGCAAGCAGGCAGATACTCGCCATCGACTACGATCGGGAAAAAATATTCGTGGCTCAAAATTGTCCAGCTAAACCATCAAACGTCACTTTCATACATGGTGACGTACTTCGTGAAGATCTTGGAACTGCCGATGCCTTTGTTGTTAGTGATGTTCTTCATTATTTGACGATAGAGGAGCAGGGCACCTTGTTAAATAAAATGGCGGAAAGTCTGAATGCCGGAGGAAAGCTGATCATCAGAGATGGAGATTCGAATAAAAAAGACCGGCACAAAGGCACTGAACTTACAGAAGTATTCTCTACAGGCAGTGGTTTTAACAAAACCAGGAATAAGTTAAACTTCATTTCTTCTGATACAATAGAGAAGTTTGCAGAAAGAAATAATTTTAAGCTCGAAGTAATTGATAATACGAAGCGAACGTCAAACACAATATTTGTGTTAACCCAAAATTGAAAATGGAAAGTTTTGATATAGTCATCGTAGGCAGTGGTTTAGGAGGGTTGGAGTGTGGCACTATACTCAGTCGTGAAGGGTATAGCGTACTTGTTTTGGAAAAGAATAAACAGATCGGGGGAAATCTGCAGATATTTTCACGTAACAAGCGCATTTTCGATACAGGCATTCACTATATCGGAGGGCTGGGCAAAGGTCAGAACCTTTACCGTTACTTTAAATATCTTGGGATAATGGATGATCTTAAGCTTAAACGCATGGATGAGGACGGCTTTGATGTAGTTACCTTCGAAGGAGATGATACCGAATACAGGTATGCTCAGGGGTATGACAACTTCATAGAAACCATGAGCAGCTACTTTCCAGACGAAAGGGACGGTATTATTAAATATTGCGATAAGATCAGGGAAGTATGCAGCAAATTTCCAATGTACGATGTCCGGCCTATGAACGGACAACTTAACGATGCTCCATTTCTGGATATCAATGCCCGGGATTTCATAGCTACATGCACTTCTAATGAACGCCTGCAAATGATATTGGCCGGCACTAATCTTTTATATGCCGGAGAAGGGGACAAAACGCCGCTTTATGTTCACGCTTTAGTGGTTAACTCCTACATTGAAAGCTCCTGGAAGTGCATAGATGGGGGTTCACAGATTGCCATACTGTTGTCACGCAATATCCGTCAAAACGGAGGGCAGGTGCTAAAAAATGCGGAAGTAGTTGATTTCGTATTTGATGGAGATGAAGTCGACCATGTTGTGCTTGCGGATGGCAGGAAGTTCAAAGGGAAAAAATTTATCTCCAACATTCACCCATCCCTCACTCTGGATATGGTGGAGGAGGGGAAAATCAGGAAAGCATACCGAAAGAGGATCAATAGCCTTGAAAATTCTGTTTCAGTATTCATTTTGTACATCGTTCCCAAGCCAGGCACTATTCCAAATTTCAATTGTAACTACTACCATTTTATAGACCCTGACGTTTGGATAGGAGCTCAATACACAGATAACTGGCCCACCGGATATGCGGTGTTTAGTGGAGCATCAAGTAAAGCCGATAGCTATGCCGATAGCATAATCATGATGGCTTATATGCATTTTGAAGAAACCAGCAAATGGGCTGACACATTCAATACAGTATCTCAAAAGTCAGAACGGGGAGAAGAGTATGAAACGTTTAAAGAAGAAAAAGCACAAGTATTGTTTAATGAACTGGAGAAGAAGTTTCCTGGTATAAAAGAGAATACAGAAGCGTACTATACCTCAACACCTCTCACTTACAGAGACTATATAGGCACGAAGGACGGCTCGCTTTATGGTGTTAAAAAGGATTATAAGAACCCGTTGAAATCGTTCATTTCTCCTAAAACCAAGGTTCCCAACCTGTTGCTTACAGGTCAGAACCTCAACATGCATGGAGTACTCGGTGTTACTATAGGGGCAATTACAACATGTTCTGAAATACTGGGGCATCAGTACCTGATGAATAAGATCATTGAATCCACTACTAGTAAGGAGTGATGTTAAAAAGGTTTTTTAAAAATAGAATTGTTAAAGTAATACTCTGGCTTCACCTGGTAGCACTGGTTGTCATTGCACTGCTTATTTTCTATTTGACGGAAACCACAAAAGATAATTATCAGGATGCGCTGGCCGAAGCGCCATATGATGCAATAATTGTCCCCGGCTATCCATATGAGGGCAAATGGCATAACATCATGAAAACCAGAGTCTATTGGTCAAAATACTTATGGGAGAAGGGACTTGTGAAAAACATTATCTATTCGGGCAGTGCTGTATATTCACCCTATGTTGAAGGACTGATCATGAAGCAGTATGCTATTAAATTGGGCTTACCGGAAAATATGCTCTTTGCTGAAACCCAGGCTGAACATAGCACTGAAAATTTATTCTACTCCTATGAGTTGGCAAAGGCCAAAGGTTTTAAGAAAATAGCCCTTGCTACTGATCCGGTACAATCATTTTTGCTTCAGCAATATGCCAATGGCAAACCGTTTAAAGTAGAATACCTTCCGATCCAGTATACTATTCTTGAACAAATGAATCTTGCGGACGTAAAGATCAACGCTGAAATTGCTTTGAAAAAAGATTTCAAGGCACTACCTGAACGGGAAAACTTCTGGCAAAGATTTAGAGGCACCCTTGGGGAAAACATTGAAGACCAATATAAAGAGCATAACCCGGTAGATTAAAGGTGATGAGAAAAAAAGTTAAGATTATGCTGGCCATACTTATATTGCTACCCCTGACATTGGTTGTGGTGTACTTCTTCAACGTGCGTATGTCGTCTCCACTGGCAGAAGGACAGGAAATACCTGATATTGAAGTGAAAACCTTGGGCCAAAATCATTTTACAACCGCCACGGGAAGCTGGTTGCATAAGAACGACAAAGATGTATGGGAAATATATATACAAGGCGAACCATACGAACGCGGTCTTGCCTTCGGCGCTTTGGCCCAGCAGTTATTGGCAGAAAAAGAGAGTGCTTTTATTTCAGAAATTGAAAACAGAGTACCCTCCGATTCCTACCTTAATTTTCTGAAGTATGTAGTAGGTTGGTTTCACCGTGATCTTGACGAGTATGTTCCTGAGGAGTACCTGAAAGAGATATACGGGTCTTCACAATACATGGCTGATTCTTTTGACTATGTCTCTCCCAAATACCATAGAGGGCTTAGCTATCATGCTGCCCACGATATTGGCCATGCTTTGCAGAATATGAACCTCGTAGGCTGTACTTCGTTTGCAGTTAAAGGCGATAAATCTGAAAATGGGAAACTACTAATAGGACGTAATTTCGATTTTTATTTTGGAGAGCAATTTGCAAAAGATAGAATGATTGCCTTCTATAATCCCAGCGAGGGTTATCAGTTTATGTCGGTTACATGGGCATGTTTTAGCGGAGTAGTCTCCGGAATGAATGAGAAGGGATTAACGGTAACCCTTAATTCTGCCAAGTCAGCTATTCCGTCAATAGGCAAAACACCCGTCTCAATTATAGCCAGACAAATATTGCAATATGCATCAACAATTGATGAAGCCTATGCGATTGCCGAATCATATGAGTCCTTTGTGGCCGAAACGTTTTTGATTGGTTCTAAACAGGACGGAAGAGCTGCACTGATTGAGAAAACCCCGGAAACTACGGTGCTTTATGAAGAGGATGACAATGAAATGATCATTACAAACCACTTTCAAAGTGACGAGCTTAAGAATGATCCATTGAATCAAGAGTATCTGCAAGAAGGGGTTTCTGACTACAGGTATCAACGTGTACACCAGTTGATAGATTCACTGGGGGCTCTTAATCCTGCTAAAGCAGCTTATTTACTCAGGGATACAAAAGGTATGGAGGGTAAGGACATAGGTTTGGCCAACGAAAAAGCAATAAATCAACTTATAGCGCATCACTCTGTTATTTTTTCTCCTGAAGAAATGATCGCCTGGGTGTCCACACCACCGTATCAGTTGGGAGACTATATTGCATATAATCTTAACCAGATTTTCACAGATCGCAAAGGCAGTTCCTTTACTTATACAGATTCTCTAAGTATTGAATTTGACCCCTTTCTTAATACGAATGGATATAAAGGCTATACCGATTTTGTGCTGATAAAAGAAAAGATCCAAAAGTTTCTGGCAAAGGGAGAAGGTAATAGATTGCAGGATCAGGAAGTCAACAGGTTTATAGAAAGCAACCCACGTGGATTTCTAACTTACTACTACCTGGGAGACTACTTTAAAAGTATTGAAGCTTGGCAAGAGGCTGAAAAATATTATAATATTGCGCTGGATCTGGAAATAGCTAAAAACAGCGAGCGAAGACATATCGAGGAAGGCCTGAAAGAATGCCGTAAACACATCGAGATCCGGTAAATGGCAATAGCATTATGACTATACCTCCATTAGAAAGCAGGAGCAAAGAAGATATCTTAAATCATCAATTGGCAGAGCTTAAGAAATTGCTATGCTATGTAGGAGAGAAGTCACCTTTTTACAAACGCCATTTTGAACAGCATAAGATCGATATCAGCTCCATTAATTCTATTGAAGCCCTCGGAACCATTCCTCCCACTGATAAAAGCCACTTGCAAAAGTATCAGCGGGATTTTTGGTGTGTATCCCCGGAAGAAATTATAGAATACTGTAATACATCAGGCACCGAAGGGGTAGCCGTAACCATACCTTTGACGGAGAAGGATTTAAAAAGACTGACTTACAACGAAGCTATATCTTTGGCTTGTACCGGGGGAGATAGAAATGAACTCTACCAGCTAACTACTACATTGGATCGTCAGTTTATGGCAGGGCTTGCCTATACGCTGGGTGCCAGGGAACTTGGCGCAGGTATGGTTAGAGTAGGGCCAGGCTTACCTCAACTACAATGGAAAACCATACAGGAAATTAAACCTACAGCACTGATTATTGTGCCTTCTTTTCTTGTCAAACTAATCGAATACGCCGAAGCTGAAGGAATAGATTATAAGAATAGTTCAGTTAAAAAGGCCATATGCATAGGTGAGCCTATCCGAAAGAGCGATCTTTCGCTTAATGCGTTAGGTGAGAAGATTACCGACAAGTGGGGTATTGAACTTTACTCTACCTATGCCTCAACTGAAATGGCCGCAGCCTTTACAGAATGTTCAATTGGAAAAGGAGGGCATTTGCATCCGGAGTTGCTTATTGCAGAGGTTCTTGATGAACATGATAAGCCCGTTCCTGCGGGTACTGTCGGAGAGCTTACTATTACTACACTCGGCGTAGAGGCCGTACCCTTGGTAAGGTTCAAAACCGGTGATATGTGTGCCATTTTGGATGAGCAGTGCCCATGTGGAAGGAACACACCACGGGTGAGCCCTGTGCTGGGTAGAAAGAACCAACTCATAAAGTACAAGGGAACCACATGTTATCCGCCGGCCATTTTTGACCTGCTGGACAATGACGATAGTATTAGCCACTACCAGGTGCTGGCCACGGCTGATGAGTATGGTAACGATGAGCTTACAGTTCTTTACAGTACTGTTTCGAATTATGAGCGTAAGAGACTCGCGGATAAGTTCAGGGCACTTTTGAGAGTTACCCCTGCGCTTGTAGAGAGGTCGGAAGCTGAAATTCTGCAGCTCATCTACCCAAAAACAAGCCGAAAGCCGGTTAAGTTTGTCGACAAAAGACAGCAAAAAGCTTAATGCGGACAATGAAGCTTAAACTAATAATTTAAGCAGACGAAAATAACACTTGCCATATTTAAACATTTATCGCATCTTTGCACCCTCGTAGTAAAGTAAGGCAGGCCATACCACGCCCAAATATTATTCTTTAAAAAATTTAATAACTAGTATTTGGTAACTCGCTTTAAGTTACTATCTTTGCAGTCCTTTTGCGG
>NZ_SMLW01000605.1:6180-25888 GCF_009711405.1 Fulvivirga kasyanovii
TTATAAAGATTTTAAAATGTCTGGTATTATAGGAAAGAAAATCGGAATGACTAGCATTTACAGTGCCGCTGGGAAAAACGTCCCATGCACGGTGATAGAGGCTGGTCCTTGTGTGGTAACACAAGTAAAAAATGAGGAGACTGATGGGTACACAGCTGTCCAGTTAGGCTTTGGAGAACGTAAAGAAAAAAACACTCCTAAAGCATTGCTGGGGCATTTTAAGAATGCTAACACTACGCCTAAAAAAGAACTCGTGGAATTTAGGGATTTCAGAGTTGAGTTCGAAGGCGGTGTGCAACTGGGGCAGGAGATAAAAGTAGGTGACGTGTTTGTTGAAGGTGACTTCGTAGATGCAATCGGTACATCTAAAGGTAAAGGTTTCCAGGGTGTTGTTAAAAGACACGGTTTTGGTGGTGTCGGACAAAGTACTCACGGTCAGCACAACAGATTAAGAGCTCCGGGTTCTATTGGTGGTGCTTCTTATCCTGCCAGAGTATTTAAAGGTATGAGAATGGCTGGAAGAGCCGGAGGTAACAGAGTTAAAGCTATTAACCTTCAAGTAATGAAAATCATACCTGAAAAGAACTTGATTTTAGTAAGTGGTTCTGTACCAGGGGCAAATAATTCAACTGTAATTCTCGAGAAGTAATGGACATTTCAGTAGTAAAATATAGTGGTGAAGATACAGGAAGGAAGATCAGCCTTTCTAAAGAAGTATTTGGTATCGAGCCAAACGATCACGCAATCTATCTTGACGTAAAACAATATCTTGCTAATCAAAGACAAGGTACCCACAAGTCAAAAGAAAGAGCGGAAATAAGCGGATCTACTAAAAAGATCAAAAAGCAAAAAGGTACTGGTACAGCCAGAGCAGGTAGTATTAAATCACCTGTATTCAGAGGAGGTGGACGTGTATTCGGTCCTGCCCCCAGAGATTATTCTTTCAAGTTGAATAAAAAATTGAAAGAACTGGCTAGAAAGTCAGCATTGACATACAAAGCAAAGGATAAGAGTATTTCTGTTGTTGAGGACTTCTCTCTGGAGGCACCTAAAACAAAAGAGTATCTTAAAATGCTTAGCGCCCTTTCTTTAGGAGATAAGAAGACTCTTTTGGTTCTTGCTGAAAACAACAAAAATGTTGTGTTGTCAGGAAGAAATATACAGAACACAAAAGTAGTGACGGCAGATAGCCTCAATACCTATGATGTGTTACATGCTGATAATTTAATACTTAGCGAGAGCTCAGTAGAGAAGATTGATAACTTATTGAAGAAATAGAAATGAGTGTTTTAATAAAGCCATTGGTTACAGAGAAAGTTTCTGCTTTAAACGAAAAAGGCAAGTATGGTTTCGTAGTAGACCGCAAAGCTAATAAAGTGGAGATTAAAAAGGCTGTAGAAAAAATGTACGGAGTTACCGTGGAGGACGTAAATACCATGAATTATCTTGGTAAATCAAAGTCCAGGTACACTAAATCCAGAATAGTTTCTGGAAGGACCCCGTCATACAAAAAAGCTATTGTAACCGTAGCGGATGGTGAAGTAATAGATTTTTACAGCGAAATTTAATCATTAAGAAGAGATGGCAATTAAGAAATTAAGACCGGTTACTCCAGGACAAAGATACAGGATCGCTCCTGCCTTTACTGAGATTACTAAGTCTGAGCCTGAAAAGTCACTGGTTGTAACCAACAAAAGATCCGGAGGTAGAAACAACTCAGGAAAGATGACCATGCGCTACATTGGTGGTGGTCATAAAAGGAAAACCAGGATCGTTGATTTTAAAAGAAATAAATTTGATGTGCCTGCTACTGTAAAGGCCGTTGAATATGATCCTACAAGGTCTGCACGTTTAGCATTATTGTTCTATGCTGATGGAGCAAAGACATATATTCTTGCTCCTGAAGGCATTCAGGTAGGGCAAGAGGTTAAATCAGGAGAATCTGTAGCTCCGGAAGTAGGAAATGCACTACCCCTCTCTAAGATTCCTTTAGGTACAATTATTCACAATATAGAGTTGAAGCCTGGTAAAGGCGGAGCCTTGGCAAGAAGCGCAGGTTCTTACGCTCAACTTACAGCGAGAGAAGGAAAATACGCTACTATCAAATTACCTTCTGGTGAAACAAGAAAAATTTTAGTTACATGTTTGGCTACTATCGGATCAGTTTCTAACTCTGATCACATGAATGTCAGACTTGGTAAGGCAGGTAGAAACCGTTGGATGGGTAAAAGACCCAGAACCAGAGGTGTGGCTATGAACCCTGTTGATCACCCGATGGGTGGTGGTGAAGGTAAGTCCTCAGGAGGACACCCTAGATCAAGAAAAGGTCTGTACGCTAAGGGTAAGAAAACCAGAACGCCTAAGAAATATTCAAATAATCTAATCATCAGTAGAGGTAAGAAGAAATAATGGCTAGATCACTTAAAAAAGGACCGTATATAGATTTCAGACTCGAGAAAAAAGTCGATGTTATGAATGATTCAGGAAAGAAATCTGTAATCAAGACCTGGTCAAGAAGGTCAATGATCTCTCCTGATTTTGTAGGACACACATTTGCTGTGCATAACGGAAATAAATTTATCCCTGTGTATGTAACTGAGAATATGGTAGGACACAAATTCGGTGAATTTGCCCCAACCAGAAACTTCAGAGGACACGTAGGTAAAAAAGATAAAGGCAAAAGATAATTATGGAGGCAGTAGCTAAATTAAAGAATGTACCTACCTCTCCCAGAAAGATGAGACTAGTAGCAGATCTTATCCGTGGTGAAAGGGTTAATAAGGCATTGAACATATTAAAATTTGAGCCTAAGCAAGGTGCTGCCAGGTTAGAAAAATTATTGCTTTCGGCAATATCTAACTGGCAACAAGGTAATCAGGATGTAGACCTGGAGGATGCAGACCTTTACGTAAAATCAATTTATGTAGACAGCGGAAGAATCCTTAAAAGATTGAGACCTGCTCCGCAGGGTAGAGCGCACAGAATCAGAAAAAGATCTAATCATGTTACCCTGATTCTGGATAGCAAAGCACCTGTAGCAGAAGCAGAAAAGAATACTAAGAAAAAAGAAAAAGAAGATAAATAATGGGACAGAAAGTTAACCCTATTGCTTTAAGACTAGGCATCGTAAGAGGATGGGATTCCAGCTGGTACGGTGGAAATACTTTTTCTGATAAATTGATCGAGGATCACAACATTAGAAAGTACATGGCTGCCCGTATCCCTAAAGGTGGTATCTCTAAAGTTATTATTGAGAGAACTTTGAAGAGAATTACACTAACTGTACATACAGCACGTCCAGGTGTTGTTATTGGTAAAGGTGGTGCCGAAGTTGATAAGATCAAGGAAGAACTGAAGAAGCTAACAGGTAAAGACGTCCAGATCAATATCTTTGAAATTAAAAGACCTGAGCTCGATGCTAAGCTGGTAGGTGATTCTGTGGCTCAGCAATTGCAGGCCAGGATCTCTTACAGAAGGGCAATGAAGCAAGCTATTGCTTCTGCTATGAGAGTTGGAGCTCAAGGTATTAAAATTAAAGTGTCAGGCCGATTAGGTGGTGCTGAAATGGCTCGTACCGAGCAGTATAAGGATGGAAGAATTCCCTTGCACACTTTGAGAGCTGATATAGATTATGCAGTGAGTGAGGCCAATACCGTGTATGGTAAAATTGGAATCAAAGTTTGGATATTCAAAGGTGAAGTATACGGAAAAAGAGACCTTTCTCCCAATGTAGGAGTTGCCAACACCGGCGGTAGTGGCGGCGGAAGAGGCGGAAGAAAAAGAGCAGGTGGAGATAGCGGTCCTAAACGTAGAAGAAATAAATAAGTCATAAGGTGATTGCGCACCTTGTTGCGCAAATCTAAAGTCATAAAATTATGTTACAGCCGAAAAGAACTAAGTTCAGGAAACAACAGAAAGGCAGGGTAAAAGGATTAGCGCAGCGTGGTCACAGAATTGCGTTTGGAGCTTTTGGTATTAAAGCCCTTGAGCCAGGATGGATCACATCTAGACAGATAGAGGCCGCAAGGATTGCAATGACCAGAGCAATGAAAAGGGAAGGACAGGTTTGGATCCGTATATTTCCTGACAAACCAGTTACTAAAAAACCTGCCGAAGTTAGGATGGGTAAAGGTAAAGGTGCTCCTGAATATTGGGTAGCAGTTGTAAAGCCGGGTACAATTCTTTTTGAAGCCGGAGGTGTTAAAAAAGAATTGGCACAAGAAGCGTTGAGATTGGCACAAATGAAGCTTCCTATAAAAACTAAGTTTGCAATACGTAGAGATTACGTTGAATCATAATAAAGATGAAAAATTCAGAGATTAAAGCATTAGGCATAGAAGAACTGAAGCAAAAACTGGCAGGTGAGCAGGAAGCATATAGAAAGATGAGATTTGCTCATGAGATTTCTCCTATTGAGAATCCTATGAAGATCAAGGAAACTCGCAAATTGATAGCCAGATTGAAAACGGAAATTAGGGCTAAAGAACTTGCTAAATAATATTTAAATGGAGTCAAGAAAATTAAGAAAAGAAAGAATAGGGCAGGTTGTCAGCAACAAAATGGAAAAGTCCATTACTGTTTCTGTACTAAGAAAAGAAAAGCACCCTATCTACGGTAAGTTTGTTAAGAAAACTACCAAGTTTACGGCTCACGATGAACAGAACGAGTGCGGTATCGGTGATACTGTAAGAATCATGGAAACTCGTCCTTTGAGTAAGAACAAAAGGTGGAGATTAGTTGAAATCATAGAAAAGGCTAAATAAAATGATACAACAAGAGTCAAGATTAAATGTGGCAGATAACAGCGGTGCTAAAGAAGTTCTTTGTATCCGTGTATTAGGAGGTACTGGTAAGAAGTATGCTTCAGTTGGTGACAAGATTGTTGTATCAGTGAAGTCGGCCCTATCATCCAGTAACCTGAAAAAAGGTACGGTATCCAGAGCGGTTATTGTTAGAACCAAAAAAGAGGTAAGAAGAAAAGATGGTTCTTACATCAGATTCGAGGACAACGCCGCTGTATTACTTACAGCTAACGATGAGCCAAGAGGTACACGTATTTTTGGACCTGTAGCTAGGGAATTGCGTGAAAAGCAATTCATGAAAATTGTTTCACTGGCACCTGAAGTATTATAATCATGGAAAGAAAAAAGAATAAACAACCCAAACTACACATAAGAAAAGGGGATACTGTTAAAGTTATCTCTGGAAACTCTAAAGGTAAAGAAGGTGTAGTACTGGAGGTTATACCTTCTAAGTTGCGTGCGGTTGTCGAAGGTGTAAATGTAGTTACTAAGCATGTGAAACCTTCCGCTACAAATCCTGAAGGAGGAATCACAAAAACCGAAGCTGCAATTCACATCAGCAATTTAATGCTTAAAGACCCGGCAACTGGTGAGGCCACCAGAACTGGTAGAAAAGCAGATGACAAAGGTAAGCTGCAAAGATATTCTAAGAAAACTGGAGAATTTATTAAAAATGGCTAATCCAAGATTAAAAGAGAAATACCATAAGGAAATAGTACCTGCGCTTAAGGACAAGTTTCAATACAAGTCTATTATGCAGGTTCCTAAAGTAGTTAAAGTGTGTATCAATAAAGGTATTGGTGCTGCTGTGGCTGATAAGAAATTGATAGATACAGGAATAGAAGAACTATCTACTATTACAGGACAAAAAGCCGTTGCTACTAAAGCTAAGAAGTCAATCTCTAACTTTAAGCTAAGAGATGGCATGCCTATCGGAGCAAGAGTTACCTTGAGAGGTGATAAAATGTACGAATTCATGGATAGGCTGATGGCAATTGCCCTTCCCCGTGTTAGAGACTTTAGAGGTATCAATGACAAAGGCTTTGATGGCAGAGGTAACTATACATTAGGTGTGAAGGAGCAAATTATCTTCCCTGAAATCAGTATAGATAAAGTAAATAAAATCAGCGGTATGGACATCACTTTTGTTACAACTGCTGAGTCTGACGAAGAAAGTTTCGAACTGTTGAAAGCGTTTGGTATGCCGTTCGCAAGTAACGCAAGTAAATCATAAAATATTATGGCAAGAAAAGCTGTTATAGCAAGAGAAAAAAAGAGAGAAAAGCTGGTGGCAAAATATGCCGCTAAGCGTAAGGCGTTAAAAGAGGCTGGAGATTATGAGGCGCTGGATAAACTGCCAAGAAATGCTTCTCCGGTAAGATTACACAATAGATGTAAGCTGACAGGAAGACCAAAGGGATACATGAGAAAATTTGGTATCTCCAGGGTAACTTTCAGAGAGATGGCTTCTGACGGCAAGATTCCAGGTGTAACAAAGGCAAGCTGGTAAAAAGATTCTCTTTTTGTTTTATTGAAGAAAATAGTTCTGTATCTTTGCAGGCCTGTTTCATACGGGCGGCAATTTTACATTAGATAAAGAAGAAAATGACAGATCCAATAGCAGATTATTTAACCCGTTTGAGGAATGCTATCAAGGCCAAGCACAGGGTCGTTGATATTCCTGCGTCTAATATCAAGAAGGAAATGACGAAAGTACTTCATGATAAAGGGTATATTCTGAACTATAAGTTCGAAGAGACTGCAAATCATCAGGGGAATATCAAAATAGCTTTGAAGTATAACCCTGATTCAAAGAAACCGGCTATATTTCATTTAGAAAGAGTTAGTAAGCCAGGTTTGAGAAAATATGCTTCGGCCGATTCATTGCCAAGAGTTTTGAATGGTCTGGGTGTGGCTATCCTTTCTACATCTCGTGGTGTTATCACTGATAAAGAAGCCAGAGATATGAATGTGGGTGGTGAAGTATTGTGTTACGTATATTAATTAATAAACATCAATGTCAAGAATAGGGAAAAAACCAGTAAAGCTTGCTAGCGGTGTTTCATACACTTTTGACGATAAAAGCGGCAATATAGTGGTGAAAGGACCAAAAGGAGAGCTTAGCCAGAAAATAGACCCTGCCTTCAAATTGGTTGAAAACGAAGGCGAGTTGACCATTCAGAGGCCAACAGAGCAAAAGAGGCATAAAGCACTGCATGGCCTTTATCGCTCTTTAATCAATAATATGGTAGAAGGTGTTAGTACCGGATTTACCAGGAAGTTGGAGTTAGTAGGGGTTGGTTATAAAGCTACAGCTCAAAATAATGTACTCGAGCTTAGCTTGGGTTACTCACACAGTATATACATGGCCATTCCTGGAGAGTTGAAAGTTTCTGCTGAAACAGAAAAGGGAAAGAATCCCGTTGTAACTCTGGAAGGCAGCGACAAACAACTTATAGGACAAGTGGCTGCAAAAATTAAAGGCCTGAGACCTGTAGAACCTTACAAAGGTAAAGGTGTAAGATTCGTAGGAGAGCATGTTAGACGTAAAGCTGGTAAACAAGCTGCTAAATAATTAAGGAGATGGCATTTAATAAATATAAAAGAAGACTTAGAATTAAGAAAGGTATTAGAAACAAGATTTCTGGTACTTCTGAGAAACCAAGACTTTCTGTTTTTAAGAGCAATAAAGGTATTTACGCACAGATTATTGACGACACTAAAGGTCATACTCTATTAGCAGCATCTTCCAGAGAGCTGGGTGAAAAGGGTAATGGTGTTGATGTATCAAAGTCTGTAGGAACCAAACTTGCAGAAAAGGCAAAAGCTGGTGGTATAGAACAAGTTGTATTTGATCGAAATGGTTACCTATACCACGGAAAAGTTAAGGCTTTAGCCGAAGGTGCCAGAGAGGGAGGTCTAAAATTTTAAAGCATTATGTCTCAAAGTAATATAAGATCAGTAAAAGCTAGCGAAATAGACCTTAAAGAAAAGGTTGTTGCAATCAAACGTGTAGCTAAGGTAGTAAAAGGTGGTAGAAGATTTAGTTTCTCTGCCATCGTAGTAGTGGGAGATGGTAATGGTGTTGTTGGATACGGCCTTGGTAAAGCTAATGAGGTAACAGATGCAATAACTAAAGGCATAGACGACGCTAAAAAGAACCTGGTTAAGGTTCCGGTTATAAAAGGAACAGTACCTCACGAAGCTATTGGTAAATTCGGTGGTGGGTTCGTACTTCTTAAGCCTGCATCTGCCGGTACTGGAGTAATTGCAGGTGGTGCTATGCGTGCCGTGCTTGAAAGTGCTGGTGTTCATAACGTTCTTGCAAAATCAAAAGGTTCTTCTAACCCTCACAACGTGGTGAAGGCTACCTTTGATGCACTAACAAACATGAGAGATGCGTTTACAGTTGCGCAGGATCGTGGAGTTTCTTTATCTAAAGTTTTTAACGGTTAAGATGATGGCAAAAGTTAGAATTTCTCAAGTAAGGAGTACAATAGGAAGACCTGAAAGACAAAAGCGTACTATTAAAGCGTTGGGCTTAGGTAAAATTGATAAAACTGTTGAAGTAGAGTTGACTCCACAGATCAGTGGTATGATTAACAAAGTTAGCCATCTGGTATCTGTAACTGAAGTATAAAATATATTCCGAGTCTGGTAACAGGCGTTAGGCAAAATAAAATAACAGATGAAATTAAATACATTAAAACCTGCTGAAGGTTCTGTTAAAACAAGAAAAAGAGTTGGTCGTGGCCAGGGTTCTGGTAAAGGTGGTACCTCTACAAGAGGTCACAAAGGAGCTAAGTCAAGATCTGGGTACTCTAAGAAAATAGGTTTCGAAGGTGGTCAGATGCCCCTTCAAAGGAGAGTTCCTAAGTTTGGTTTTACCAATCCCAACAGAGTTGAATATAAGGCAATTAACCTTGATTCTATCCAGAAATTGGTCGACGAGACCAAAGCTACTGCTGTAGATGTTAAGTTAATTGTTGAAAATGGTTTGGCTGCGAAGAAGGACCTGATAAAAATATTGGGTAAAGGAGAGTTGAAATCCAAAGTAGATGTTACCGCTCATGCTTTTTCAGCATCAGCTTCTAAAGCTATAGAGGCTGCTGGTGGGAAAGTGACTCAACTATAATTATGAAGAAGTTTTTCACTACCATAAAGAACATATTTTCAATAGAAGATCTTAGGATAAGGATCCTGAATACTCTGGGATTCCTTATCGTGTTTAGATTGGGGTCTTTTATTGTATTGCCAGGTGTGGATCCCGATGCTTTAGGCAGTGGGGCGCAAGGAGGAATATTTGATTTATTGAACACTTTCCTTGGAGGATCATTTAGCAGAGCCTCCATATTTGCGTTAGGTATTATGCCTTACATTTCGGCATCGATTGTTATACAGTTATTGACAGTGGCTGTACCTTACTTCCAAAAGCTTCAAAAAGAAGGAGAGTCTGGAAGAAAGCGTTTGACTCAGATCACAAGAGTTTTAACTATAGCAATTACGTTGGCTCAATCGGCGGGTTACCTTGCGGCAACTATACCTGCTGAGGCAATAATGTACGACCCCGCATTCTTTCAAATATCGTCCATGATCATTTTGGTTTCTGGAACGATGTTCTGTATGTGGATAGGTGAGAAAATAACTGATAAAGGTATCGGTAATGGTATATCCATGCTGATTATGATTGGAATTATTTCAAGGTTCCCAGGTTCTTTAGTTAGCGAAGCTATGTCAAGGGGAATGAGTGGAGCGTTGATGTTTGTATTAGAGATAGTGGCCTTGTTCTTCGTTGTTATGGCTGTGGTCATGCTGACCCAGGCCGTTAGAAGAATTCCTATTCAGTATGCTAAACAAGTTATAGGAAATAAACTTTACGGAGGAAAGAGAGACTATATTCCTTTGAAAATTAATGCCTCAGGTGTAATGCCTATCATTTTTGCTCAGGCATTAATGTTTATTCCACCTTTGATTGCTGGTATATGGAAGGAAAGTGAAGTAGGTTCTTATATTGGATCTACATTTTCAGACCCTTATTCATGGCAGTATAATTTGGTTTTCGGTATACTGATTTTACTATTTACCTTCTTTTATACGGCAATTACAGTTAATCCTAATGATATTGCTGATAACCTTAAAAGAAATGGTGGTTTTATCCCAGGAATAAAGCCTGGCAAACAAACCTCCGAATTCATAGATCAGGTATTAACTAAAATCACTTTGCCAGGTTCTATTTTTCTAGCTCTGGTGGCTGTCTTGCCTGCATTTGCTGTGAAAGCAGGTATTAGTCCTAACTTTGCACAGTTTTATGGAGGTACATCTTTGCTTATTATGGTAGGTGTAATTTTAGATACCTTACAGCAAATAGAAAGTTACCTGCTCATGAGACACTACGAAGGGATGATGAAGTCTGGTAAAGTTAAGGGTCGTTCTCAAATTGCAGCAGCTTAATCTGGAATGATTTATTACAAATCCAGAGAAGAGGTTGAACTTATAAAGGAAAGTGCTTTAATACTTGGTAAAGCACATGGAGAGGTGGCTAAAATGGTTAAGCCGGGCGTAAAAACCTTAAAGCTTGATCAAATTGCAGAGGAGTTTATAAGAGATAATGGTGGGGTACCATCTTTTAAGAATTATAATGGTTTTCCCTCCTCATTATGTATATCATTGAACGAGAATGTTGTTCATGGTTTTCCAAGTGAATATGAATTGAAAGATGGGGATATAATCTCAGTCGACTGTGGTGTCTTTTACAAGGGTTTTCACAGTGATTCGGCTTACACATATCCGGTAGGCAGGGTAACCGAAGAGATTATGCAACTGTTAAAGGTGACAAAAGAGTCGCTGTATAAAGGTATTGAAATGGCTGTTTGTGGAAACAGGATCGGGGATGTGGCATTTGCCATTCAGAACCATGTAGAGCAGTATGGATACGGTGTAGTTAGAGAGCTTGTGGGACATGGGATTGGAAGAAATCTTCATGAAAGCCCGGAGGTTCCAAATTATGGTAAGCGCGGAAGAGGTACAAAGCTCAAAGAAGGGTTAGTTATAGCGATTGAGCCTATGGTTAATCTCGGCACAAGGAATGTGGTGCAGGAAGCAGATGGATGGACAATAAGAACTGCAGACAGAGCTCCTTCGGCACATTACGAACATACAGTGGCAATATTTGAATCAGGAACAGAGGTCTTAACGACCCATAAATTTATAGAAGAGAACTTTAAATTTTAATATGGCTAAACAAAAATCTATTGAGCAGGATGGTACCATTACCGAAGCACTTTCTAACGCTATGTTTAGAGTAGAGTTGGAGAATGGTCATGAGGTAATAGCGCATATTTCTGGTAAGATGAGGATGAACTATATTAAAATTTTACCCGGTGATAAAGTAAAACTTGAAATGTCACCATATGATTTGACAAAAGGACGAATTGTTTATCGATATAAGTAATTGAATAATGAAAGTTAAAGCGTCAGTAAAGAAGCGTAGCGCTGATTGTAAAATAATCAGAAGAAAAGGAAAGGTTTACGTGATTAATAAAAAGAATCCTAGGTTTAAACAAAGACAAGGCTAAGCACTATGGCAAGAATTGCAGGAGTAGATATCCCGGATAACAAAAGAGGTGAAATTGCCCTTACCTACATATTTGGTATTGGCAAAAGCACGGCTCAGAGAATTTTAACTGAAGCCGGTGTTGACTGGGATAAAAAAGTACAGGATTGGTCAGATGATGAATCTACCGCTATCCGTAATATTATTAGCGAAAACTTCAAAGTAGAAGGTGTTCTGAAATCGGAAATACAGATGAGTATTAAGCGATTGATGGATATTGGATGCTACCGTGGTTTGAGACATAGAAAAGGGCTGCCGGTTAGAGGTCAAAGAACTAAGAATAACTCTAGGACCAGAAAAGGTAAGAGAAAGACTGTTGCCAATAAAAAGAAAGCAACGAAATAAGATAAAATAGCGTAACGCAAAATGGCACAAAAAAGAAAAGATAAAGCAAAAAAGCGTGTAGTAGCTGTTGAGGCTATTGGTCAAGCTCATATCAAGGCTTCGTTCAATAATATTATCATTTCGCTGACTAATACTTCAGGGCAGGTGATATCTTGGGCTTCTGCTGGTAAAATGGGCTTCAAAGGATCTAAGAAAAATACTCCTTACGCTGCACAAATGGCAGCTCAGGACTGTGCTCAACGAGCATATGACCAGGGATTGAGAAAAGTAGAGGTTTATGTGAAGGGACCTGGGGCTGGAAGAGAATCAGCTATCAGAACAATCCAAAATACTGGTATAGAGATCACTACCATAAAAGATGTAACTCCGTTACCTCACAATGGTTGTAGACCACCAAAGAGACGTAGAGTATAATTTATAAAGAGAAAAGAATTTTATAATGGCAAGATATAGAGGTCCGAAAGCAAAGATAGCTAGAAGATTTAATGAGCCTATTTTTGGCCCTAGTAAAGCACTGCAAAAGAAAAGTTATCCTCCTGGCCAACATGGTAGAGGTCGAAGAAAAAAGCAGTCTGAGTACGCCATCCAGTTGATGGAGAAGCAAAAGGCCAAATATACTTATGGTGTTTTAGAGAAGCAATTTGCTAATCTTTTTGATAAGGCTTCCAGAAAATCTGGTATTACAGGTGAGATCTTACTTCAACTTTTGGAGTCAAGATTGGACAACACCGTTTTCAGATTGGGAATTGCCCCTTCAAGAAGAGCTGCAAGACAGCTTGTATTACATAAGCATATTGTAGTTAACGGATCAATAGTTAATATACCTTCTTTTTCTTTGAAGCCAGGTGATACCGTTGCTGTACGTGAGAGATCAAAATCTCTTGAGACTATTACTGATAGTCTGGCTACATATGGTGTTAAAAGATTTCCATGGTTAGAATGGGATGGAAGTGAAATGGTAGGAAAGCTGGTTGCTATGCCTCAGAGAGATGAAATTCCTGAGAACATTAATGAGCAGCTGATTGTCGAGCTTTACTCGAAATAATCATTAAAATATTGTTAGCCTGCTACTTATCTAAGTGGCAGGCTATAACTATAAAAGTTAAAAACCTATGTCAATTTTAGCATTTCAAATGCCTGACAAAGTCGTGATGGAAAAGGCGGATGATTTTCACGGCTTGTTCACTTTTAAACCGCTTGAAAAAGGATATGGTGTTACTATTGGTAATGCTTTAAGAAGAATATTATTATCTTCTTTGGAGGGATATGCTATAACTGGTATTAAAATACCGGGTGTATTGCATGAATTCTCTACTATTGAAGGTGTGGTGGAAGATGTTTCTGAAATCATCTTAAATCTTAAGATGGTAAGATTCAAGAAAGTGGGTGAGTCTTTTGATAATAAGATTACCATTTCGGTTAAGAATCAGAAGGAGCTGAAAGCAGGAGATATAGCGAAAGGTACGTCAGCTTTTGAAATACTAAACCCTGATTTGGTTATTTGCAATCTTGACGAGTCCGTAGATATGGAACTTGAGTTGACCGTTGAGAAGGGTAGAGGATATGTGCCTGCAGAGGAGAACAAACCTTCTGAGCAAGTTTTTGGCTATATTCCCATTGATGCGATTTTTACACCTATTAAGAATGTGAAATATAGCATTGAAAATACCAGGGTTGAGCAGAAGACTGACTACGAGCAATTAGTACTTGATATCGAAACAGATGGTTCTATTCATCCTGAAAAGGCATTGGAGGGAGCTGCGCATATTTTGATTCAGCACTTTATGTTGTTCTCTGACAAGTCAATAGAACTAGAGACTGATAAAGGTGGTGAAATAGAGCAGGTGGATGAAGAAATGCTTCATATGAGAAAGTTATTGAAAACTTCTCTTAATGACCTTGATCTTTCTGTAAGAGCATATAACTGTTTGAAAGCTGCGGATGTAAAAACACTTGGTGACCTCGTGAGATTGGAAATTTCTGATATGATGAAATTCAGAAACTTCGGTAAGAAGTCTTTGGCTGAGCTTGAGCAGTTGGTTCAGGACAAGAATTTGACATTCGGTATGGACTTGTCCAAGTATAAACTTGATGAAGAATAAGTAAAAATGAGACACGGGAAAAAAATTAATCACTTAGGCAGAACAGCTCCTCATAGGAAGGCCATGCTATCTAATATGGCTACTTCTTTAATCCTCAACAAAAGGATTACCACAACAGTAGCTAAGGCTAAAGCCTTAAGAAAATATGTTGAGCCTTTGTTAACTAAAGCAAAGGAAGATACCACTCACTCTCGAAGAGTTGTATTCTCATACCTTAATGATAAGCAGTCTGTTAAGACCTTGTTTGATGAGGTAGCAGAGAAGATAACCGACAGACCAGGTGGATATACCAGAATATTAAAAACTGGTAACAGACTTGGAGACAATGCAGATATGTGCATAATCGAGTTGGTAGATTACAACGAGTTGTTGCTCGGAGGTGATAAGGCAGAGAAGACCAAGACAAGAAGAAGCCGAAGAGGAGGAAAGAAATCAACCGCAGCAAAGGATGAAACTACTGCTGAGGCTACTGAGGAGAAAAAGGCGAAGGCACCTAAGGCTGAGGCTAAAAAAGAGCAGAAGACAGAGGCGAAAGCTGAAGAGTCTGACACTGATAACAATGAAGAAAATAAAACTGAAAAGTAAGATTGAAAATTGTTATAAAATTAAAGGGATTGGATTTATATCTGATCCCTTTTTTTATTTTTGTACCACCAATTTCAGGCTTACTAATAAAAACAATAAGGCTTTAGGAGCTATTAACATATGCAAATGAAACTACAACATAAGGACAAAGCATACTTATTGCTAGAAGATGGGTCGATATTCGAAGGAAGCGCAATAGGGAAAAGAGGTACCAAGGGAGGAGAAATTTGTTTCAACACTGGTATGACGGGTTATCAGGAGATTTATACTGATCCTTCTTACTATGGACAAATCATTGTCAATACGAACAGCCATATCGGTAATTATGGTATTATTGATGTGGAACAGGAGTCTGACACCCCTAAGATCAGTGGCTTGGTGGTAAATGATTATTCTTATGTCTATAGCCGAAAATTGGCAACAGAAAGTCTGCAAGACTATTTGGAAAGAAATGATGTCGTAGGAATTGCCGATATAGATACCAGAATGCTTGTAAGGCATATCAGAAGTAAGGGGGCTATGAATGCCATCATTTCGTCTGAACTAAATGGAGAAGCACTTAAGGCTGAACTTGATAAGGTGCCCTCAATGGCAGGCCTCGAATTATCATCACTGGTTTCTACTAAAGAAAATTATTTTGAAGGAGATGAGCAGTCTCCAATAAAAGTAGCAGTGCTTGATTTGGGAATAAAAACCAGTATACTTAAAAACCTCGCATCCAGAGGTGTTTATTGCAAGGTGTTTCCTGCCAAAACTTCGTATCAGGAGATGAAGGTATGGAATGCTGATGGCTATTTTATTTCCAATGGACCGGGTGACCCTGCGGCAATGTCTTACGCGGTGGAAACGGTTAAGGAAATACTGGCAGACAATCAGCCTTTATTTGGTATTTGTCTGGGACATCAGATATTGGCACTGGCATGTGGTGTTTCTACTTATAAAATGCATCATGGCCATAGGGGACTTAATCACCCCATTAAAAACTTAACAACCGGACTTTGCGAAATAACATCGCAAAATCATGGCTTCTCCATTTCAGAGGAAGATGTAAAGAGTTCTGAAGTAGTAGAGGCAACACACGTACATTTAAATGACCATACAGTAGCAGGAATTAAAGTGAAGGGTAAGAAGGCATTTTCTGTGCAATATCATCCTGAGGCTTCCCCTGGTCCTCATGATTCACGTTATCTTTTTGACCAGTTTGTTGAATTAATAAAATCTAAAAAGTAGATCATGAGTTTAATTGAAAGTATCCATGCAAGGCAAATCCTTGACTCGCGGGGAAACCCGACAGTAGAAGTAGATGTAGTAACGGAAAATGGGATCCTGGGAAGGGCTGCCGTTCCATCCGGAGCATCTACCGGTAAATATGAAGCCGTAGAACTAAGAGATGGAAATAAAAAAGTTTACATGGGCAAAGGCGTTTTGAAAGCCGTTGATAATGTAAACAGTATTTTGGCGGAAGAGCTAATTGGTTTTTCTGTATATGATCAGAATTTGCTTGACAAGATCATGCTTGAGGCTGATGGTACAGAGAACAAAGCCAAATTAGGAGCGAATGCTATTCTTGGGACCTCATTGGCAATAGCCAAAGCTGCTGCTCAAGAGTCGGGACAGTCCCTTTTCAGATACATAGGAGGGGTGAATGCAAATACATTGCCTGTTCCGATGATGAATATTTTAAATGGAGGAAGTCACGCTGATAACGCTATTGATTTTCAGGAGTTTATGGTTATGCCTGTAAAGGCGGATACTTTTTCTGAGTCATTGAGAATGGGAACTGAGGTTTTTCATCACTTGAAAAAGGTATTGGCAGATAAGGGACTATCTACCAACGTAGGGGATGAAGGAGGTTTTGCACCTAATATCACCTCAAATGAGGAAGCCATAGAAGTTGTATTGAAAGCGATAGAAAAGGCAGGTTATAAACCCGGTGAAGATATTTTCATTGCTATGGATGCGGCATCTTCTGAATTCTATGATGCGAAAAACAAAGTTTACCATTTTGCCTCTACAGGTCAGAAATTGAGCTCAGAAGAAATGGTAGATTATTGGGCATCATGGGTGAACAAGTACCCTATTATTTCCATAGAAGATGGAATGGAAGAGGATGACTGGAGTGGTTGGAAAAAGCTTACTGAAAAAATCGGAAAGAAAGTACAATTAGTGGGCGATGACCTTTTTGTGACCAACGTTAAAAAACTTCAGGAAGGTATCAATCAGGGAGTGGCCAATTCCATTCTTGTAAAGGTTAACCAGATTGGTTCATTAACTGAAACTATTAATACTGTTAATCTGGCTAAACAGAATTCTTACAAGAGCGTAATGTCTCATCGCTCTGGGGAAACTGAGGATAATACTATAGCAGATCTTGCGGTAGCGTTGAATACCGGACAGATCAAAACAGGTTCAGCTTCCAGATCAGACAGGATGGCTAAATACAACCAACTGTTGAGAATCGAGGAAGAATTGGGAGAAACTGCTGTTTTTCCTGGCAGAAATTTCTAAATAGGATTAGACTAAAGGCTTCTTGTTACGTTATAATGAACAGGAAGCCTTTTTCTATTTTAATATTTCGAAAAAATCTTCTTAACTTAAGGATATACTTTTTTAACTACAGTGGCTATGAAACTCCCTAAATTCACAAAAAACTTCTTTTTTTTATTTAGTTTTTTCTTTCTGATATGGATGCTCTTCATTGATGCCAATGATCTGGTTTCTCAAATAAAGTTAAAGAATCAACTAGAAACCCTTGAGGATGAAAAGTCGTATTATCTACAGAAAATTGAGGAAGTAAAAAAGGATCGGGAGGAACTACTTAGTAATGATCAGTTGCTTGAAAAGTTTGCCCGGGAGAAGTACTACATGAAAAAGGAATCTGAAGACCTGTTCGTGGTTGTTGAAGAAGAAAAATGAAAAAACTCTTAGCCCTGATATTGTTTTGCAGTTTTGCTACTCTGGCATTGGCTCAGAAAGATGTAGATTTTGATAATGGTCCCAGTTTTAAGGAACGTATTTTCTTTGGGGGAGGCCTGGGTTTTTCAGGAAGCAATCAGCAAACAAATATCTCATTGTCTCCAATTGTGGGTTATATGATTACCCAGCAATGGTCTGCTGGTGTTGGGGTTACTTATCAGTATATCAAACTCAAAAATTACGACATATCTGATAACCTGTGGGGAGGAAATGTTTTTACACGCTACAGCATTAACCAATTTTTTGCTCAGGCTGAATACGACTATATAAATTTTGACTCAAACCTCCTTGATGATCAGGATGAAAGGGATAGTGCCACCAGATTTTTATTGGGAGGAGGAATATCACAACCCTTAGGTAACAGAGGTGCTGTCAATTTATTAGCGATGTATGATCTTACGTACGGCAATGATAGTCCGTATGATTCACCCTGGGTGTTCAGGGTTTATTTCTCCTTTTAAAGTTGCTTGAGCTTGAGCTTGCTTGCTACGGATTTAAGGTCTTCCACAACATTAATATTTAAGGGGATTCCATCCTTAAACCTAATAACTTCCATTTCTCTTTCAGGGTCTCCTGGTATCAACACTTTCTTCCCTTCTACGGCTTCTGTTGCCCGGAATCGTGCTATCCAGTTATCCATATGAGATTTAAACTCATCGGCCGGCCTGAAAGCATCTATGCTCATGGCGCCAAGGAAGTGGCCCAGGCCTTCACCTACCGGGTTTTCTGATAATGGCAGGAAGCTTACAAATGGAGGTGCCCACGGGCCATAGTTTGCCCCCGAGAATACTGCGGAGAATATATCCACAATAGAACCAAGGGCATAACCTTTGTGACTGCCATGTTCTCTGTCCCCTCCCAAAGGCAGTAAAGCGCCACCATTTTTTAGCTCATGAGGATCCTTTGAGGGGTTTCCTTTTTTGTCCTGTATCCAGCCATAGGGTGCTTCGCTGTTCTTTCTTTGCAGGATTTCCAATTTCCCATTAGCTGCAGTTGTGGTTGCCAGATCTGCTACAAATGGTGGCTGTTCTTTTGAAGGAATTGATACAGCGATTGGATTCGTTCCCAACATACGTTCAGTGGCAAAGGTTGGTGCTACCAAAGGGCTGGCGTTGGTCATTGCCATACCAACCATATCTCTTTCCAGTGCCATCATAGCGTGATATCCGGCGATGCCAAAATGATTTGAATTTTTTACGGAAACCCAACCAGTGCCTACTTTATCAGCTTTGTCCATGGCAATGGTCATTGCTTGTGGTGCCACAACCAGGCCCAGCCCGCCATCACCGTCGACCACGGCTGTACTGGGAGTTTCATGGACTACTTTGATTTTTGGTGTGGGATTTATCCTGCCAGCCTCCCATAGTCTTACATAACCTATTAACCTGGCAATACCATGTGAGTCGATGCCTCTGAGATCTGCCTTAATGAGTACATCGGTGGCCAGTTCAGCATCTTCTTGTGAGCAACCAATAGCCAAAAAGGTATTGATGGTAAAATTCCTGAGTTCGTCAACTGAAAATATTTCCTCCATAAGGCGGCAAAATTAGTATTATAATCGGAATATGCGAGTGGATAACTTAAAAATGCCCTTCAAGTACCTGATCCAGAACACCTTCTTTCAATGCATATGTAGACACTCTTATTTCACTGAAGCGGTGCTGTTTAAGTAGAAAACTGATGAGGCATGAAGCCACAACAATCATATCCACCCGCATTTCAATCATACCGGGTATCGCCATTCTCTCATCCCTGGTCTTTGTGAGTAGATCATGGTGAATATTGAAGTATCCTTCTAACGACAATGGGACCTCACTGGCATCCTCATCTTTTACGATGCTCCTATGCTCACAGTAAATATCACTTAGAGTGTCGAAGGTACCGGAAGAGCCGATTAGTGTATCTGTTTGATGTTTTTTGATATGTTCAAGTAGTTCACTCAAGTTTGAGCTGAGGTAATTTTCGAGTGCCTTTATTTCTTCGGGTTGTATTGGATCGGTTGTGTGGAACAGGTCAAGAAGCCTCTGAGCCCCTATCTCTAAGCTTTGTTTCCAGAATATTTTATCACGTTGGCCAATAATGAATTCAACACTTCCACCTCCAATGTCCATAATTAGCGCAGGCTTATCTCCAATGTCTAGGGCAAAATTAACGCCTCTGAAAATTAGTTCGGCTTCTTCTGCTCCGGATATTATTCTAATATCAACACCTGTTTTGTTAAAAATAATATTACTGGCCTCTTCTCCATTAACAGCATTTCGGAAGGCGCTGGTTGCAAATGCAAA
>NZ_SMLW01000529.1 GCF_009711405.1 Fulvivirga kasyanovii
GGATTATAGGAGAATGAGACAACTTAAGATCACACAATCTATTACCAACAGGGATAGTAGAACCCTTGAAAAGTACTTTAATGAAATTTCGAAAGATGAGCTTTTGACACCTGAGGAAGAGGTGGATCTGGCTCAGAGGATCAGAGAAGGGGACGAGGCTGCGTTGGAAAAGCTGGTGAAGGCGAATTTAAGGTTCGTTGTATCTGTTGCAAAGCAGTACCACTACTCTAATAAAATCCCTCTTAATGACCTGATCAATGAGGGCAACCTGGGTTTGGTGAAAGCCGCCAAAAGGTTTGACGAAAAACGTGGGTTTAAATTTATATCCTATGCCGTATGGTGGATCAGACAATCTATTATCCAGGCTTTGGCCGAGCACTCCAGAATAGTAAGGATACCTTCAAATAAAATTGGTGCACTGTCTAAAATAGACCAGGCTTCTTCTCTGCTTGAGCAGCAGTTTGAGCGTGAACCAACCGATGAAGAACTGGCAGAGCTTTTGGATATGACTGTAGATGAAGTTAGAACTACGGTAAGATCTCAAACCAAGCAGGTTTCTATTGATAAACCTTTTTCTGAAGATGAAGGCAGCTCTTTGCTTGATGTGATGGAAGATGAAGACAGCAATGAAGTGGAAAACATCGTTTATAGCGACTCTCTGAGAAGAGAAGTGGGCAGGTTGCTTTCAACACTTACAGAAAGAGAAAGGATCGTTATCAGTCAGTATTTCGGACTGAGCGAGAATACCAGCTTGTCTCTTGAAGATATCGGTGAAAACCTGGGTTTAACAAGAGAGAGGGTTAGGCAGATAAAAGAAAAGGCTCTTAGAAAATTATCTAAGAACCCTAAAAACGAACTTTTGAAGCCTTACCTGGCTAACTAATCAAAGATTAAATATCAATAATAAATAAAGGAGCATCTATTAGGTGCTCCTTATTTCATCCAGTCGGTTTTTGGCTGTTTGCAAATCCCTTCTAAGCTTCATTTGCTTTTCAAGCGCATTTCTTTTGTAGTTTTCAAATTCATTGTCCAGCCTTTCATAGTCATTGGTTTTTTTGCGGGCTATTCTGTTATTGTCTTTAAATTTATAAAGCAATATGGCCATGGCTATCAGTAGCAGTGAAATGATCACCACGTTAATAAGAATATAGCTGTCTTTGAGAAAGTCGATACCCATAACCGTGATGTGGGTGCCTGCATGTTCCTTTTCCGCCAGTTGCTCATCCTTTTCTTTGATCACGCTACGGAGCTCAGCCAGCTCTTTTTCCTGGACATCTATCAGGTTTTGAGCATCTGAAAGCCGTTGCTCTTTATTGCTAACCGAGTCCTGTACTGTTTTCCAAAACGCGTTCAGCTCAGTTTCTTTAATTACCTTATAGGATTTAAAAGTCTCTGAATTATCTTTGAGCTGCTTAAATTGCTCGTTCAGGTTTTGTGGTTCCTGTACCTGTGCCTGGCCTTCCGTATCCTGAGCCGAAGCTCCTGCACCGGCAAGACAAATGAGTAAAAATATTATGGGTTTCTTCATAAAAGCGCCGTTGATATAAATTAAAAAATAGACTCTAAACTAACTAACATTTTCCTTAAAGATCAACCAAATTTTGTTAATCAAAATTATTATCGTTAAATCACAAATTACAGCGATAAGTGACAGTGATGATATTTTTTATGAAATCCTATAATATTAAACAATGATTTATTCACTAGTGTTAGTAAAATTTAAAAGTACATCTATAAATTAAAAATGATAACAAACGAATACAAACCTTATCTGTCTCACCCCTGGCATGGAATACCCACAGGTACCGATGCCCCGTCAATAGTTAACGCCTTTATAGAAATGACACCTGCCGATGGTGTGAAGTACGAGATCGATAAGGATTCCGGCTTTCTGAAAGTAGACCGCCCTCAGAAGTTTTCCAACATAGTGCCTGCATTGTATGGCTTTGTACCACAGACTTATTGTGCTGAAAATGTGGCTAATGTCTGCGAAAAGCATACAGGCCGCAAAGGAATCAAAGGAGATGGGGATCCGCTGGATATATGTGTACTTACCGAGAGGAATATTGTACAAGGCTATATTCTCGTGCCTGCTATCCCTATCGGGGGCTTCCGGATGATCGACGGAGGTGAGGCAGACGATAAAATTATTGCCATACTTAAGGGAGACGAAGTGTACCAGGAATGGAAAACGCTGGAAGATTGTCCCGACTCTTTGATCAACAGGTTGAAGCACTACTTCCTGACTTATAAGCAGATGCCGGGAGAGGCGCCTCAAAAGACTACGGAAATAGCTGAGGTCTATGGTAAAGAAGAGGCTTATGAGGTTATCAGGAACAGCCAGCAGGATTATGCTAAACATTATCAGCTTTGAAGAAGTTTTAGAAATATAAACAACATCTATTATGCACAACCTTAATGTTCAACATGACATCAACAACAAGCTCTTTTTTGCAAAAGTAAAAGGAGGAATGGCGCAGCTTACTTATGAACGCCTTGGAGAGAAGCATCTTGATTTTAAGGAAACCCATGTGCCCGAGCCTTCACGAGGTATGGGCGTGGCCCAACACCTTGTGGAAAGTGCGCTGGCCTATGCCAAGGACCGGGACATTTCCATAAAACCTAGCTGCCCGGTAGTAAAAAGTGTGATCAGGAAATCGGAAGATTATCAGCATTTAGTGGAGGAGTAACGACGCTGAGGTGTATTCATGCGTAATTGCAATGCATAAAACTTATATTTCTTTTAACTTGGCAACCAAACAAAAACTAACCAAAAATACATTATGAAAAACTTAAAAATGCACTTTTTAGTCGGCAGCTTCGCCTTATTGGCAGCATGTGGCCCTGCAAACAAAGAAGAGGATACTACCGAAGAACCGGAAGTAGCCGCAGTGGAAACTGAGGAGCCTGTTGCTGAAGAGAAAGTTTTAAATACGGCTAAAGCTACCATTTCAAGTGCCAGCGGTAGTACACTGACTGGTGAAGCTACTTTTACAGATCTTGGTGAAGGCGACGTTACCTTCAAACTGACAGTTGAAGGAGCTACTCCCGGGGAGCATGCCTTGCATTTACATGAAAAAGGTGATTGCAGTGCTCCTGATGCTACATCAGCCGGAGGGCACTGGAACCCTGCAGGAGTTAAGCATGGCAAGAGAGCGGTAGACCACCTGTACCATGCAGGGGATATTGCCAACCTTGAAGTGGGAGAAGACGGAAAAGGTGTGCTTACAGCCACTATTTCAGGGTGGTCAATTGGTGGGGCTGACAGCACCAACATTATCAACAAAGCCATTATTATCCATGCTGACGCGGATGACTTCACTTCGCAGCCTTCAGGGGCAGCAGGTAAGCGCGTAGGATGCGGTGTGATTCAGAAAAACTGATAAGTTATTTCTTTAAAGAAAAAGAAACTAAACTGGCTGATATTATCAGCCGGTTTAGTTAACAGAACCAAATACTTGCTGTACCTGCCTGCTATTTCATTTTACTGAGCGCAATTTTACGCGCAGCTATTTCCATTTTCATGTAAGCGAGTACCTTATTTACTCTCTCTTCAATTTCCTTGGTTGAAATATATTTACTGGATTCCGGGAACCCTTTAAGGTGTCTTCTAATATCGATAATCATAATAATTCTGCATTTAAAATTTCAAAAACTCTCTATTAATATTTAACGAAAACAGGCACTTTTCGGTGCGCCAAAACCGGTAAAACTTGTCCGGGAATTTAGTATTTAAGATTTTCTTTTTTAACTAATTCATTATCAGACATTTTCTTTTCATAGTTTGACCAATAAGCATGTATCCGGTCTATGAATGCCGTTGGTTTTTCGTAATAACAATTTTGCCCCTTGATCAATGCATGCCTTTGCAGTTGGCTGCGGTGATGTTCTATAATAGTTATCACCAGCGATTTGTCTACAGGGTTTTCAAATACAACCATATTGTCATTGATTTGTTTTTGGACAATGGATAAATCATGATCAAATCCCAAAAGATCCGACAGGTCGTGTAATTCATCTTCGAGTGACCCCATCAGGCCGGGCCATATCCTGGACAGCGTATCTATCTGATACCTAAGATACTTTACTCTTTTCCTCCACTCGTGGAGGTCTTCCGTAGCCTGGCTGGCCATGGCAACCCTGAGGCTATGTTGGCCTCTTTTATAAACTCGTTTTAAGCTGGGGGCTATCTGTTCAAAAGCATTTACACTTACAGTCCAGCTACGGTGCTCCTGTAGTTTATTGCCCAACTGTGATCGCAGGTAACCGGGTACATCGTTATTGACATAAGCATCTTCCAGCTTTTGCCGTTCTTGCAGTTGGTATGTAATAGCAGGGGCGAACAATTCACTGTCAAATCCCTGCGTATACTGCTCCCGTAACTGCTCCGTAGTTTCCATTACAGCCGTGTGGTCACGTATCTCCGAAATTTGCCTGCCAAGGTCTCTGAAGAATATGTTTTCCTTTTTAAACGCCTCTTCGCCCATTTCATCCCTGATCAGCCTGAATATGGCACGAAGCTCCTTGAAGGTCTTCCTTAGTTCATGTATAGTCTCATGCCTGTCCAGCGGAGGGACGTCGTGAAGCAAATTATAAGCCCTGCTGATTTCCTCATCAATCACACGCAGGACGCCGGTAGAAAAATCTTCTGATCTTTTTAACTGCAAACTCATTATTTAAAGACGGACAAGAAGCAGGCCATTGGCTTAATTCAGTTTTACTATCATCTTCATCAATTATGCTGAGAAAACGAGTACCCCCATTGTGCATTAGGCTACCCAATGAGAGACCTATACATCACCCCTTGGGCATTACTTTTTCTGGTTGCATGCAGTAATTGCCAGGGCTTCTCTTAAGTTACTTTTAACAATTCAAAAATGAAATTGATCCGGAATAAAAATACGATCCTAATCAGGAGGTTTTTTGTTTCTCTTTTTCCTGGGCTTTTTCCAAGTCATCGCGACCCGTGTTTTTCCATTTTTTAGTGTTCATCAGATGGGCAGAGCGCCCTATCATATGCGTGGCCACCGGTATGGTAAGAAAGATAAATGTAATGATCAGAATGGACTTTAATATGGTCAAAGCGGATGTGAAATAGATGCACAGGCTTGCGAGCATAAGCATGATACCCAAAGTCGGTACTTTTGTAGTAGCATGCATCCTCATGTAAATGTCAGGCAGTCTGAGCAGGCCTACACTGGCCAAAAGGATAAATAGTGCTCCAAGCCCTAACAGTATGATAATGGTCCACTCCTTAATCATCTTTCGTTTTTGTTTCCTTTAAGTATTTGGCAATGGTTACCGTGCCGAGAAATATGATCAGCGCGATTATAAAAACGGTATCCAGATAAACTATTTTTTTACTGATAAAGGCATAGGTTATGATAATACCCATGCTTATGGAAGAGATGAGGTCGAGGGAAATGACCCGGTCTGGTAATGATGGTCCTATTAACAGTCGGATAAAGGAGATAAAAAAAGAAACCATCAGAAGGATCATCACAATATATGCCGCGCTTTCTATCATCTCAGTTGAGTAGTTTTTGTATCTTCCTTTCCAGTTTTTGAATGTCTTTGATGAATTCATCAGTGTCCTCAGCATACATAGCGTGTACATAGAGCCTCTTTTTGTCATCGGAAATGTCGAGGCTCAGGGTGCCGGGTGTCATAGTGATCAGATTGACCAGGGCCAATACTTCATGGTCTGATTTTACCACTATAGGCACCTCTACAATAGCAGGATGCATCCGGAACCTTGGGGTTAGTATTTCAATGGCAACCTCTATATTGGAGCTGATCAACCTGCCAAGGTAAAAGAATATAAACTCTGTGATGTGCCAGATTTTAATGAGGATTTTCATGTTCCGAAATTTTAAGCACTGCTTCTACATAATGTTTCTTGTCCAACAATTGTTCTGCCGCACTTGTGGTAAGTTCAAGGCAATAATTGGCGCCTATGCCTATACCGGCACTGATACAGCAAAGGAGTACGCAGGGTATTACCAGTGTCAGGGCTGGCCTCCTGGTGCTGTCATGTTCACCGTTTTCTTCACTTTTCCAAAATGCATGGCCCCATATTTTAACCATTGAAAATAATGTAATGATGCTGACCAGAAGTGCGACGAAGGTAATGAGATACTCATTGCTTTCCAGCCCGGCTTTTACCAGCACGAACTTGGCGAAGAAGCCCGATAGGGGAGGCAGCCCGGCCAGTGCCATGGCAGGTATAAAGAAAATAAAAGCTACCAATGGATGCTGTTTGTAAAGTCCCCCGAGGGTTTTGATGTGGTATGACCCTTTGAGACTGTTGATGATACCCGCTACCAGGAAAGTGTTTGTTTTGGCCATTACATTATGGAAGGTAAAATATATAGCGCCGCTGATGGCTAGTGGAGTAAATATGCCAAGCCCCATGATCATGTACCCGATCTGGCTGATGATGTGGAAAGACAAGATACGCCTGATGTCGTTTTGCGAAGCCGCCATAATAACACCGATAAACATAGTAGCACCGGCAACAACCAGTAAAAGAGTATGCCAGAAAGCGTCGTTGTGCACGAAGAACAGGGTGAAAAAGCGTACCATGGCATATACACCTACTTTGGTAAGGAGGCCGGCAAATAAAGCGCTGACTGCTGCCGGAGGTGTGTGGTACGATGCAGGCAGCCAGTAAAAAAATGGAAATATCGCTGCCTTGATGCCAAAGGCAATAAAGAAAAGCATAGCAGAAGTGTTCATCAGCATGGCATCATCGTCTTCTATAATCCTGGCGAGGTCAGCCATATTAAGTGTGCCCGTTTCACCATAGATCAGGCCAATTCCTGCCACAAACAGAAAAGAGGATATAAGGCTCATGGTAATATACTTGATGGCACCTTCCAACTGTGCGCGTTCATTGCCCAGGATTAGCAGGCAAAAAGAAGCCATGAGCATAACCTCAAACCATACAAAAAGATTAAATATATCGCCAGTGATGAACGCACCGTTTACCCCCAGAAGCAAGGCATGGAACAACGGGTGGAAATGGTGGTTCTCGCGTTGGCTGCCAATGTTTTTAGAGGCATATATTGATATGCAAAAGCCTATTATACCAGCCATAATCAGCATGATCGCGCTGTAAAGGTCAATAACTATGGGTATGCCTATTGGGGCTGACCAGTTGCCTATGTTCATGACCTGAATGCCGCTTTGCTGCACTGTTTGCAACAGATGAACAGAGACGACCACCAACGCAGCAGTGGCTGAGATACTGATGATCCGCTTGATCCTGTTATTTTTGATCACAAGCAGGATAGGTATGGCTATTAATGGTATTAATATGGGTAATGTGAGCATTCCTTTCATTCAAATTGATCCGTTTCCTGCACTTTGTCCAAGTCTTCTGTCCCGGTTTTACTGTAATATTTGTAGGTGAGCACCAGTGTAAAAGCTATGATCCCAAACCCAATAACAATAGCCGTAAGGATTAGCGCCTGAGGCAACGGGTCTGCTATACCAGGCTCCGGCACATTACTCCCTTTTTCAATAAAAGCCGGCTTGCCTTTACTCAATCCGCCTGAGGTGAACAAAAGCAGGTTTGTGGCATTGCTGAGGAACATGATACCGAGGATCAGTTTTACTATACTCCGCCTCAGTAATAAATAAACAGACACGGCATAGAGTACACCTATGGCTATGGCAAATATTATTTCCATTCTATTTCCTCCATTATTGATGATGTGATGGTCAGCAGGCTTCCGATTACCAGAAAATAAACGCCGCTATCAAACAGGAGCGGGGTGCCCACTTTTACCTCGAAAAGCCCGGTTTTAAAAGTATGCCATACACCGGTTAGTAATGGCTTGGAAGCCAGAAAGCCAATGGTAGCACTGAGCAAAATGCCGACCAGGCCGAGAATGATAAAAGACTTAGGTTTGAGATAGGTTTGGTTGATGGCATCACTGCCATAAGTCAGGCTATAAAAAAGTATACCCGAACTGGCCAGCAGCCCGGCTATAAAGCCACCTCCCGGTGAATTATGGCCGCGTAGCAAAACATAGATAGAAAATACAATAAAGACAGGTTTGAGGTATTTGGCTGTTATTTTTAATATAATCGAGTTCATATGCTTGCCTAATTTGTCGTTTTGGATTTTTTAATTTTTAACAAACTGAAAATCCCCAGAGAGGCCATGGTTATTACTATTACCTCGCCCAGCGTATCAAAGGCCCGGAAGTCCACCAGAATTACATTGACAATATTCCGGCCGTGCCCCTCTTCGTAGCTGTTTTGGGCGATATAGTTGGACACCGGATAGCTTAAGTTCAGGTGATCAGCTTTGATCACCAGTGCAGCCATTAAAACTCCTACCGTAAGAGCGATCACAGCATCACGGGTTTTGGATGTTCGGGACAGGTGCTTTGAGAATGCGGGAAGCTTATGGAATATCATGATAAAGAGCACGAGTGTTAACACTTCTACAAAAACCTGAGTAATGGCCAGGTCTACTGCCCCATAGATCATGTATAAAAGTGCTATGCCAAAGCCGGCAACACCTATGGTGATAATGGCGACCAGCCTGGACCTGGAAATGGCTACCGCTACAGCGGCAACACATATAGCTACAACAATAGCAGTAGCGTAATAGGAAACCGGAGAGAGTCCTTCAGTAAACTGCCACGTCCAGGTGCGATAGAGTTGGTACCAAACCAACCCGGAGGCCACTATAAAGATCACCATGATATAAATGCGGTAATACCCATGCTGAAAGAAGCTGGTGTTCTTTTTTGCAAGGCTTACCAGTTGGGTAATAGTCTTGTTGAAAACATGGGCCAGTTCAATTTTGAATAGGCGTGCGTTTATTTTTTCAAGGAATGGTATAACCTGTTTTCTGCCCCAGAAGAGCAGCACGCCTACGGTTACGGTTATCAGGCTAAGCAGGAAAACGACATTGAAGCCATGCCAAAACTTCAATTCTACCTTGATGGGAACCACTTTTACAGCTCCCAGGGCTGACTCCAGCAAGGGTTCCAGAGGTTTGGGAAACAGGGCCAGTATAAGACTGAAGACAGCTAGAAGTGCCGGGCCTGCCCAAAATGTGGCACCGGCTTCTGTTATGGGTTTGTTCAGGTGTTTTTTTCTAAAAAAGATCTTATATCCGTAAATAATGGAGATGGCCACCATAAATGCATTGGCAAGTACACTACATACAAGCACGTAGTCAGACACTCCCGGAGCCTGTTTGCCAGCTTCATAGATAAACTCCTTGCTAATGTAGCCCAGCATAGGAGGAAGTCCGGCCATAGACAGCAGGGCCAGGATGGAAGCTACCATTGTAACAGGCATGGCTTTCCACAGGCCACCCAGTTCATCAATGTTGCGGGTACCGGTTGTTTCATCAATGGTGCCGGCGGTCATAAATAAGGTGGCTTTGTACAGGGCATGTACTACAAGGTACAGTAAGGCTGCCTTTACTGAAAGGAATGTACCAATACCAATCAGCATCATCAGTATACCCAGCGCACTGATTGTAACATAAGCTAATATGGCTTTCAAATCTTTTTGAGTTAAAGAAAGGTAAGCCCCGGCGAGCATGGTGATGCCGCCGAACAGAGTGACATAATTTTGCCACATGTCAGTGTTGCCCAGCATAGGATTTAATCTTGCCAGTAGATAAATACCTGCGTTTACCATGGCTGCGGAATGCAGATAGGCACTTACGGGCGTGGGGGCCTTCATAGCTGATGGCAACCAGAAGTGGAAAGGGAATTGGGCTGATTTGGTAAACGCCCCCAGCAGAATGAGCAGCAGCATAGGAGTATAAAGCGGATGGCCTGTCAGTACTTCATGCTGGTTCAGCAGCTCACTGATCTCATAGCTGTTGCTGATGTTGCCAATTATAATAAAACCTGTAAGCAAGGCCAGGCCGCCAAGTTCAGTAACTAGCAATGCCTGCAGGGCAGCAGCACGTGCGGACTTTTCCGTATGTTTAAAGCCAATAAGAAGAAAAGAAGTGATGCCGGTGAGTTCCCAGAATACATATAAGGTAATGAGGTTGCCTGCCAGCACCAGACCCAGCATGGCACCCATGAACAGCAACATGTAGCTATAGAATTTGCCTTTACCCTCATGGTGTAGCATATAGCCGTTGGAATAGACCAGTATCAGTACACCTATGCCTAAAATGAGCAGCACAAACAGCATGCTGAGACCATCCAGGTAAAACGAAAGGTGAATGTTTAAAGTGTCTACCCAAGAATAGGTTATAGCTAATACTTCACCATGCCTGACCTTTTCATAGAGACTGAGGAAATAGCCAAGTGACCCCAGCGGGATGATCGCTAATAGAATACCTGCACTTTTATTGAATTTTTTGGCAACAAAAGAAGCTAAAATAGCCCCGAGGAAGATGGATAAAACTGATAAGAGCATACCATTTTTCAAATCTATAGTAGATCAACACGGCAGTAAGTGAATAGTTTACGGTATGGATCAGGTAATTCAGGATAGTAATGAACAATGTCATTTTTGAGTAGTTAGAAGGTAGAATGTTTTGCTAAACCTAACCGGAGCTTTAAATAAATAGGTATGAAGAAACTGCTATTGATTTTTGGAATGTTGTATGTCACACACTGCTGCCTGGGCCAGCAGGATACTACGAATGCTAACGGAACAACGGGATTTTTGCCTCTTATATATGCCAACCGGCAACTGACCTACCTTACGTTTTATGATGGTATTGGTAACCTTCCCAATATGGTTACGGAGGCACGGTTTTCCGGTAACTATTTTCTCAAAAAAGAAAAAATCAACTGGGCACTTGAGCTTAATTTGAATATTACCATTAGGATAAGGGACAAAAAATCTTTTCCCATTCCGCCACCGAGCTATAACCCGGTATTGACGTACTACCGGAGAATACCCTCGGGTGAAGGCTCTTTTCTTAGCAAAACTTTTCTTGATCAGGTCTTTTGGGAGGTTTCGGTAGGGCACCATTCCAATGGCAAAGCGGAGAGCTTCTATATTGAAGACAGCCTGGGCAATGATACCGGACAAATCAACTATGATAACGGTAATTTCTCTACCAATTATCTGGAATTGGCTTTCTCCACTTTCAAGCGCCGTAACAGAGGTGGTCAGAATAATTATTATACCAATTTAAGAACAGCCTTTCGTTTTTACTCTTCAAAGATGTCAGCCAAGGAGCTAAGGGATACCTACGGGTTTTACAGGCTCTTTCTTACCTATAACCTTTTTAAAATCCCGCTGGGAGAACCTGGAAAGTCATGGTCTGATTTCTTTTCCCGCTCCAGGCTGAGGTTTCATAGTGGCTGGATATTTGGTGACATGAGGGATGCTGCCGCCGATGATATAGACAAGAGGCTGATTGCTGAGGTTACTTACTTTTACTATCCCGGCTGGCTGTCCGAATTAGGTTTTTTCGTGCAGTATTATCGCGGACAGGATTACTACAATATCCAGTTTTTGCGTACGGCAGAAGTGTTCAGGGTTGGTATTTCATCCAACCCACTTGATTTTGACGGCTTTAAAAGAATATTGAAGTAGAAGGTCAGTTCTTCTTTAAAACTTCGGAAAGCCTTTCTCCTCCCTTGATACCGAAATCGAGCGTACGAATTGGGAATGGAATGGTGATGCCGTTTTGATCATACGCCTTTTTTAAATTCTTTATACCATCACTCTGCGCCTGGAGGTAATCCGGCTGACGTTTGAAATTCACCCAATACCTGACTACAAAATTGATAGAGCTATCACCAAACTCCTGGTAGAAAAACTCAACGCTTTTGCCGGCCTGTAGGTAGGGTATTTTTTTGATGGCCGCAACGGATATTTCCTCCACCTTGTCCAGGTCATCACCGTAGGAAATTCCACACTCCAGGTCAATGCGCCTGTTGCCGTTGATGGTGTAGTGCTTATATGGGTTTTGAAAGATCAGCCTGTTGGGGATCACTACATCCTGGCCTTTGGGGTCATAAATTATAGTAGCCCGCAAACCTATTTCCTTTACTGTACCAAACACATCGTTAGACTCTATAATATCACCCACGTTGATCGGGCTTTGTACGGCCATGATCACTCCTGATATGAGGTTGGAAGCAGCATCCTGAAAAGCAAAACCCAGGGCCAGGCCTATTACACCGACACCGGCCAGTACAGAAGTTACCGTTTTATCCAAATTGAGCACTCCAAGGGCTATCATTAGCCCTACAACCACAATAAGGAATGAAGTGATGGACCTGATGAGTGTGATCACCGATTCGTTTTGCATCAGCCTGTGCAATACCCGGCTAAGGATATTGCTTACGATTTTTGAAATAATGTAAGCTATAACGATAACTAAAATGGCAATTACCAGATTGGGCAGCATGACAATAAGCGCTTCCAGCCAACCTTGCAGTTTATCCACTACTATTTCCGATGCATCTGAGATTTCACTAAACATAAAGAATGGGTATAGGTTAATACTTGCATTAAACTAGTAAAATTAACCGTGCAATTTATTATATTCTATGCAAAAGAAAAGTTATGAGGGACAGAAGACATTATTTTGCCAGGATCAGGACCCAATTGGCCAACGAAAGGACACTGATGTCATACTACAGAGGATCTTTGGCCCTCGTGGGGATAAGTGCCTTTATCTTTAAGTTTTTTGTTTCGTGGCTATTTTCGGCCCTTTCGCTGATTTTTTTAATCCTGGGTATATCAATGGCTGTGTACGGTACCACAAGGTATTTCAGGTTTAAGAAGAAAATATTGAGGAAGTGAGTATATGACCTTTGAAATTATCTTGCTGTTTACCATTGTGTTAGGCGCATTGGTGCTATTTACTTCAGGAGCTATATCTGTAGACCTTACTGCGCTGCTGGTCATGGTTTCGTTGATGGCTACAGGCATTTTAACACCAGAAGAGGGCATTTCAGGTTTTAGCAATACGGCGACCACCACTGTGCTGGCCCTGCTCATTCTCAGTGAAGGCCTTAAGAATACCGGTGCTGTTGAGCTGCTTGGCGATAAAATGATCAGCCTTACAGGCAGGTATGAATGGTTTACCCTGATCATCATAATGCTTATTTCAGCCTTTGCTTCTGCCTTTATTAATACTACAGCCGTAGTGGCAGTTTTTATTCCGGTAATGTTCAGGATTGCCCGGTCGACCGGTATACAGGTGTCTGTTTTGCTGGTGCCTCTTTCCTTTGCGGCAATGATCGGTGGGGCCTCTACCATGATCGGCACATCTACCAACCTTTTGATCAATTCATTGGGACAGAGTTACGGGCTGGAAAAGCTTCGTATTTTTGACCTGACACTCATGGGAGGGATACTGTTCTTCGCCCTGATGCTGTACATGATCTTCATAGGCAGGCACTGGTTAAAAAAGGACAGCAATCAGGAAGAGGTGATAGATGATGGTCATGGCCCGGCCAACTACCTGACAGAAATAATTATACCCGAAGGCTCGGCTTTGATCAATAAAAGCCTTAACGGAGGCCCTTTGGCCCCGACAAGGGAGCTGAATGTACTAAGAGTTATCAGGAAGGATAACGGTGAAGCTTCTTTTTCACCCGTACATATTGGGAGGCTTCAGGAAAACGATGTTTTAGTGGTCAAGGCCAACATCAAGGAACTGATCAAGCTGAGTAATAATCCTAATGTGAAAATTATAACCAATGACCGCTTAAAGCACGTTAATGACGAAAGTGTCGAAACTAACCTTTTTGAGGCTTTAGTGGTGCCTAATTCGAATCTGATAGACCGGAAAATAAAAGACGTGGATTTTCGTCGGTTCTACGATGCCTATCCTCTTGCGGTCAGAAAAGGAGGTGTGATTGGAGACCAGAAACTGATGGAGCATAAAATCAGCCTTGGTGATATACTTTTGATGGATGGAGACAGCGAACCTAAGACCTTCTATTCCAGAAATGACTGGATAACCATTCAAAGGATCGAGAAGCATGAAATAGAAAAACACTTATACCGTAAGGATAAGCTGGCAGTTTCCGTTGCCATACTGCTGGGAGTGATCTTACTGGCCGTTACCAACATTCTGCCCATACTGATTGGCGCATGGATAGGCGTTACGCTCATGGTGCTTACGCGGTGTATAACTTTGAAACGGGCGTACCAGAATGTAGAATGGAAAGTAGTATTTCTTTTGGCGGGTATCATTCCGCTGGGTACAGCCATGAATAAGACCGGAGCCGATGCACTGATAGCTCATGGTTTTGTGGAGCTTACCTCAGGCACCTCACCGGCATTCGTTGTATCCGGGGTATTCCTGCTTACTACTTTGCTTACCGGCATTATCTCTAATCAGGCTACAGCGGTGTTGTTGGTACCCATTGCCATCCGTATAGCCGCAGAAATCGGGATGCCACCGGAACCTCTGGTAATAGCCATTTTATTTGGTGCCAACACCAGCTTCCTGACACCAGTCGGCTACCAGACCAATGCCATGGTATATGGCCCTGGTAACTACAAGTTTACAGACTTTCTAAAGGTTGGGGGACTGTTGTGCTTTATTTTCTGGTTATTAGCCACTTTCCTTATTCCCAGGCTTTATATGTAAGGGGCAGGTTGAATTTCCGGAGAGAAACTAATTTGTTGCTCCGTGTTTGCCGGACTGTGAATAGCAGTTGGTAAAATCAGGGTGAAATAGCAATAGGCGCAGTTTTATCTTGTTTCGCTGGTAAGCTTTGCGGTGAGAGTTTGAGTTTTTCCGGTTCACTCACTCCACAGGTTTTACGCGAGGCCCAATTGTAAACAGGTATCAGTAGCAATTTTGTTTGAAAGTCCTGAAATAGCGTTTGCCGTTCAGGTACGTCTTGTCATTGTTATAGGATAGGGTATAGGTATCAACCCTGCCGTTGGAGAACTCAAGTTTCAATACATTATTGCCGCCTGCATCACCGGTGAGACTCCATTTGCCCTGTCCGCCGCCTTTACCGCCGGATGACATAGAGCCACCGCCGGTATCTATTGAAGAGCTTGAACTGCTGCTATAGGAAAAGGCTCCCGAAGGACAAAGCGTGATTTCTATATGTGAACTGTATCCACTATAGCTGCTATATCCGTCAGAAGAGGGACCGCTGCTGTAAGATGAATTCATATAGGTTAGTGTGGCACCGTTCAGAGCCTCTTTCCACTGGCTGGCAAAAGGCGGCTCTTTGGGATGTGTGAACTTAAGGCTCATAGCTACCTGTTTGGCTAGTTTTTTATAAGCTGGTGAATAATTTGGCACATCAGTGGCAGCTATAATCGTCACCCCATACCCCAAAGGATTGATTACCCCAACCACATAGGCTTTGGCGGCAACTCCCTGGATGGTGCCGTTGAACTCTGCGCCGATACCACCCGGACCCACACTTTCAAAATCTGATGTCATCGACAGATAAATACCTTCTTCCGAAAGGCCATTCCTGGCCTCAGTTTTAAGAAGCGCCACATCCTTGATCTCATGGGGCACCATCAATATAAAGCCTGGCTGGGTGTCAGAACCGATGATATACGCGCCTTCGGTTTCTGCACCTTTCCAGCCTGCAGGAATAGTGAACTTAATACCAAGATAGGGATAGTCTACTTCACCTATCTGTTGTGCCTGGCCTGCATTGAGGACAGCGCAGAATGTCAGGAGAAATTGGAAACGCATGGGGGTACATTTTTTAGAATAATTTACACATATTCAACAGCTTATGCAATAGAGAAATACGCCTGAGATGGGTAATTTTCAGTATAAGGAGGATCAAATTGAAAGCCTGAGGAACAAACGGCTCAGAAAATAAAGCTCGCAAGGGAAGTTTACCATTGAAAATTGAATAAACCACGCCTATCGTTATTTTATATAAGCTTGCCAACTGCATTTGCCGATTGCTTTTAGCAAGTCACACAGTAGTTCAAAAGCAGGTGCTGCTTAAACCCCTCTTTTATTACCGTAAATATGTATGTGAAGCCGGTCGGTGTAGTTGAAGTTATGTTGTTTGCAAGCCTCAATCAGCCACTGTTGTTTAGCCCTGAGCTTTTCGGGAGAGGTGCCCTCCGGCATTAAATATACATGCCGTGGTTTTATTTTATATTTTGAGATCAGTGCCAGTACCTCCTGCAGGTCCTCTTCATTACTGACTACAAACTTAAAAACAGCTTTTGGGTTCTCAGAAAAATATTTATAAACATCTGCCTTTTCACGCAGTTTCAGCGGGTTATTTGAGTTGGCCAGTTTAGGGCTTACATTATATTGATCAACCAGGTCGTCGAACGCTTTTGCAGGGGCAATGGTGCCATTCGTTTCGATCTCAAAGCGATAGCCTGCATCGGCTTTTCTGAGCAGGAGCATGAGCTCTGTTAATTCCGCTTGCTGTAGCAGAGGTTCGCCGCCGGTCAATACCACATTTCTACAGTTGATTGGCGCCAGTTCTGCGGCTATCTCCTGGATGGAAAGCTGCACCATATAGTCGGCTTTTGAGTACTTTTCATAGCCCGGTTCCGAATCCTTTTCGTGTTTGAATGGTGTTCCTATCCAGTTCCAGGTGTAATCAGTGTCGCACCATGAGCAGTGCAGGTTGCAAAGTGATGTGCGAATGAAAATACTAGGGCGCCCGATACTCTTTCCTTCCCCTTGAAT
>NZ_SMLW01000659.1 GCF_009711405.1 Fulvivirga kasyanovii
AACAACATCTAAAAAAGAACAGATTATTACCAACTATATCCAAGCAAAACTACAAAATTAAAACATTCAAAAATATAACACAAAAGGTTAATTTTTGAATGCACAAAATAGGAACCAATATAACAATATTAATCAGTTACATTGGTCACAAACACCCTGAATTAACAAGTTTTTTTGATGGGCTTTAAACCCGGCCGGAAGGTTGATATCAGGAATCTGAATTTTATCGAGGCACTGTGTATGACCGCACTGCTCACACTTAAAGTGTACGTGCTCGTGGTTATGTTCTTCCTTTGAACATTCATTGCAGAGGGCATATTTGGTAACGCCCTCATCATCAAGAACCTTGTGGATCAATCCTTTGTCCAGGAAAGTCCTCAACGTACGGTATACTGTAACGCGGTCAAAAGACTGGTCTACCTGATGCTCAATATCGGAGTGCGACAGGGCATGCTCATTGTTGAGAAGTAAAGTCAGGACCTCCGCTCTGCAAGGAGTAGATTTAAGCTTGAAATTATTCAGTACGTTTTTAAGGTCCATTTTTTAGTTTTTATGTTAATTGAAATTGAAGCCTTAACAGATAACTATATATACCCTCATCATAAGCGGATAGTTCCTCGTGGGTGCCTGTCTCTACTATTTCCCCGTCTTTAACCACAAATATGTTATCCACTTTCCTGATGGTTGCCAGTCTGTGGGCGATTATGATCGTGGTCCGGTTTTTCATCAGTTCATCCAGCGCCTCCTGAACCAGCACTTCCGACTCAGCATCCAGCGAGCTGGTGGCCTCGTCGAGTATAAGCAGTGCAGGATCCTTTAAAATAGCCCTAGCAATGGCTATACGCTGCCTCTGCCCTCCTGAAAGCTTAATGCCCCTGTCTCCTACAAGCGTATCAAACCCTTCCGGAAAACTGGTGATAAACTCATAGGCGTTGGCTTTTCGGGCTGCCTCCTCAATCTCCTGAGTTGTAGCCTCTGGCTTACCATACGCTATGTTCTCTCGAATAGTACCGCCAAATAAAATCACCTCCTGTGGTACTATACCCACATTGCGCCGATAATAGCTCAGGTCATATTCATTCACATCGTGTCCGTCAACCAGTATGGTGCCGCCGGTAGCTTTATAAAACCTCATCAACAATTGGATGATAGTAGATTTACCCGCACCACTAGGCCCAACCAATGCAACCTTCTGGCCGGCACCAATATTTAAAGACAGATTTTTTAATACCTTGAGCTTCTTTCTGGAAGGATAGGCGAAGGACACATCGTTAAAAGTAATATCCCCTTGCAGCTTACCTTCACCAATTATGCCATGTGTGGTCTCTACGTCTTCATTGATAATCTCAAGCACACGTTCCGAGGCGCCTATGGCACGTTGAAGGTGCCCGTAAATATCTCCAAGGCCGGCTATTGAGCCTCCAATAAAAGTAGTATACAAAACAAAAGACAGGAGTCCGCCAATGGTCATAACATCATCGGCAACCAGATTGGCCCCATACCACATAACTCCTACTATGCCACCGAACAAAGCAAATATGACAAAAGAAATGAACGCGCCACGATACTTCGCAGCCCTTATCGCTGTATTTACTGTATCTTTCAGGGCTTTGCCATACCGGTTTATTTCTAACCCTTCATTGCTGTAGGCCTTAACAGTATTCACGGAGTGCAAGGTTTCTTCAACAACTACATTGGCTCCCGCAAGTTTATCCTGGGTAGACTTTGAAAGGTTTCTGATATATTTTCCAAAAAAGAGGGCTGCTATAACAAGTATGGGGAATGTTGCCAACATGAATACCGTAAGCTTTGGCGCGAGGTAAAGTATGATCCCTGTTCCTATTATTAAAGTGGCTATCTGCCGGAATAACTCTGCCAGTGTAACCGAGAAGGTATCCTGAAGCATGGAGACATCGGAAGTAATCCTGCTGATCAACTCACCGACTCTTCTGCTATCAAAAAATTTTACCGGCAGGGTTATCAGTTTGCTATAGGTGGCTAACCTCACATCAGCCATAGACCGCTCGCTGACCTGGGCAAACAGGTATACCCGAAAAAAAGAAAAAATACTTTGGGTCAGTAATACGCCTACCAGGGCGAGTGTAACATGGTTGATGCTGTTTAGTATCCAGGTTTCCCCACTGGCAATATCGATGAGCTTACCTGCCAAAAACGGAAAAGCCAGGAGAATGGTACTGCTAAAAAACAGACAGATCATACCAAGGATAAACAGCCCTTTATATGGCAGGGTGTACTTGAATATGCCTATTAACTTCTTAAAGTTAGTTTTGTTGAGCTTTCTTTTTTCCTCAGCACTCAGAGGGTCTTTTCCTCTTCTTTTCGCCATTACTTTTTAATGATTATGCCTAATACAGCCTTTAATCCGCAAATCTATCCAGATAAAGCGTCTTAGACTAATTTATAAATAAAAATCCCGGAAGTAGGGTGCCTTAACCTTCTGCAATTTATTTTTTTTGGCCTAACTTTAGCGATCATAAATTAAGACATATGTATCAGGTAAAAAGACTATTGGTAGGGCTGGACATGTCCGAAATGGATGAAAAGCTTCTTTCATATACTTCAGGATTAGTTAAGTTGTTTGGTGTGGAAATGGTCTATTTTCTACACGTGGCCAAATCACTGGATCTACCCAAAAAAGTGATTGAAAAGTATCCGGACCTTATGGCTCCGGTAGATGAAGCACTCGAAAGGGACATAACTGCCAAAGTGAAAAAACATTTTACTTCCGAATGTGAATACAAAGTAGAAGTAAGGGAAGGTAATGCCGAGGATAAAATATTAAGATGGGCTGACCAGAAGGAGATTGACCTGGTGGTGATGGGAAGAAAGCGTGAATTGCGCGGTACGGGTGTACTTCCCGGTAGATTGGCTAAAACCGTACATTGTTCTCTCTTACTGGTGCCTGAGAGCGCAACGGATAAAATAACGCGTATACTGGTGCCTGTAGATTTTTCCAAAACTTCTTCTATGGCCTTGGACGAAGCCATTTTCATCAAAGAAGCTACAGGAGCTGAAATTATATTGCATAATTCTTACCGGGTACCGTCTGGCTACCACCTCAGTGGAAAGTCGTACGAAGAGTTTGGCGAAATCATGAAAAGCAATGCCTATGAAGATGCTGTTGAGTTTCTACAACGATCAGGTTTGAAAGCAAGTGATGTGACGATAGAACTCAATCTTGACGAAGATGACGATCCGGCCGAACTCTCATATGCAATGGCGGAGGAAAAAAATGCCGACCTTATCATTATCGGATCAAAAGGCAGGACTGGGCTGGCCTCTATTCTACTGGGAAGCGTAGCGGATAAAATGATTCAATACGACAGCAAAATCCCGCTTATGGTAGTAAAAGATAAAAAGGCCAACCTGGATTTTTTACAGGCTTTGCTAAAGCTTTAGAGTTTAATCTCGGCTTTGACCTCAAAGTTTACGGAGTCTTTAAAGATCATCTTCTGTGTGCCTTTGATGGTGTACTTATGAAGTAAAGAAGAGCCTGTAAAGTCGTCGAAAATAAATTTTAAATTGCTGGTAGAGTGGTAAACAGGGTTGTTTTCAATGTATTCGGCCTCGAGTATTCTTAAATCATTCGGTGTATTCAAATAGTACAGCTTAAGATAAGGGACCTCCAGATCATCGGACACACCTGAGTATTCCTTAACTTTTAGATTACTATTTGGGTCATCGTACACTTTAACTTCATATGAGCCTTGTAAGGCAGGCTTATTGATATTTATTTTTTCTAATATCTGAAATTCACGGTCCCAGGCATCAAGACTGTCTGGGGCCACATTTCCTTCCGAAGATTTGCCTTGAACTTTGGCCCATTTGCTGATGCTGGCTTGTTTTTCGTAAAGAAGCTGCTTCTGCTGCTTCATTAAGCTGTCAGTATCAAAGTATACAGATACTGTTTTGTCTGGCTTCATTTGACATGAAGCCAGACTGATAAGTATAATAAGTATAAAAGTGTTTTTCATTAGATCAGTATATCCCCCGTCATTTCTGTTGGCACCTGCACGCCCATCATCTTTAAAATGGTTGGAGCCAGATCACCTAGTTTACCATCTTTGACAGAACCTTTAAAGTCACTATCAACGAAAACACATGGTACAAGGTTGGTAGTATGTGCTGTATTTGGAGTGCCGTCGGGGTTGATCATGATGTCCGAATTGCCGTGGTCTGCGATAATAATAGTAGAGTAGCCATTTTCCAAAGCAGTCTCTGTAACCGCCTGGGCACAGCTATCAACAGTTTCACAGGCCTTAACTGCTGCCTCAAATACACCCGTATGCCCTACCATATCGGGGTTGGCAAAGTTCAGGCATATAAAGTCCGGTTCTTTGGTTTTAAGCTCAGCTATGATCTTGTCCCTGATATCTTTTGCACTCATTTCCGGCTGCAAGTCATAGGTAGCTACCTTTGGAGAAGGGCACAGGATGCGCTTCTCTCCTTTGAACTCACCTTCACGACCTCCTGAGAAAAAGAAGGTAACATGCGGGTATTTCTCGGTTTCTGCTATCCGGATCTGCTTCTTGTTGTTTCTTTCCAGTACCTCACCCAGTGTGTTTTGCAAATTATCTTTCTCGAAGATGACCTTTACGCCTTTAAAAGTATCATCATAGGTGGTCATGGTTACATAGTGCAGATCCAGTTTGTGCATGTTTTGCTCGTGGAAGTCTTTCTGGGTCAAAGCCTGGGTTATTTGCCTTCCACGGTCTGTTCTGAAGTTAAAACAGATCACCACATCACCATCTTCTATTTTGGCAATCGGCTGATTGGTTTCATCTACATGAACAATAGGTAATATAAATTCATCGGTTACATCCTCCATGTACGATTCCTTCACTGCCTTAAGTATGTCTCTGGCAGGCTTGCCCTCCCCGTTTACCATGAGGTCGTAAGCTTTTTTTACGCGCTCCCAGCGGTTGTCCCTGTCCATGGCATAATAGCGACCAACTACAGTTGCAATCTGGCCCGTGGTTTTCTCTGCATGTGCCTGAAGGTCTGTCAGGTATTTTTCACCGGCCTTGGGGTCAGTGTCCCGGCCATCAGTAAAAGCATGTATGTAAACTTTATCCAACCCTTTATCTCTGGCTATGGAGCACAGGCCCTTCACATGGTTAATGTGTGAGTGCACACCGCCATCAGAAACCAACCCTATAAAGTGGACTTTTTTGTTTTCCTTTTTAGCATAATCCAATGCATCGTTTAACACAGGGCTATCATCTATAGTGTGCTCTTCAAATGCTTTATTGATTTTTACCAGATCCTGATAAACTACTCTTCCGGCACCAATATTCATATGGCCTACTTCTGAATTTCCCATCTGCCCTTCCGGCAAACCAACTGCCAGGCCTGAGGCTTCAAGCTTACTGTGAGGGTATTTATCCCATACAGAATCCATAAAAGGGGTGTTTGCCTTAGCAATAGCTGATATTTCAGGGTTTTGTCCTAAACCCCAACCATCCAGGATCATCAGAAGTACTTTCTTGTTCATAAGCGCATTTTATACTGTTAAAGCGCAAAAAACGTTAATTTTAAGATGGTATTCAAAGCAATCGACCAAAAGTTATATCTATTATGTTTTATTGATCATTACTACTTTTTGTTTATCAGAGCGTGCTATCTTCTTGTAAAAACTGATAAGCTCTTCATAGATATCTTTTGAATAAGTACCTTTTTCCATCAACAAGGTTCGGGTATATATCAGCCTGGTACCATCTATAGTGATCTGGCTGGTATATTTGCCAAAGGAGGACTCCAATATGAGAGGCTCAGGAACAAACTCCGGTACATAGCCTATGGGTAGGGTATAGATAATTGAATCTGTGTCATAATAGCTAAACTGCTTAACAATTGGTGTTTTTCTTTGCTCAAGCACCTCTGGAATGTAGGTGCTTTTATTATTGAGATTAGGACGAATAAACAATCTCTTCCCACTAATTGAAGCAAGCTTCTTTATCTCAAGTGAAGACTTTTGCTGTATCTCTGGCAAATCCTTTTCTATTAATTCGAACTTAAAATCCAGCAGATTAAATGACGAAATATCGGAATTCCTATATATCCACTTTTCCTGCTCTTCATGTCCCTGCCTTAAGTAATAGTCCAGATTTCCATTTTCAATTTGAATACCCTTGTAGCTAACGGCCATATCAACGGTACCAGTACCCTCATCATCTATACTTACCCGGGCTACAGTTATTTGTTGGTTTTGTTCGGGCTGATATGCCGGTGTACGTACAACCACCCCACCCTCTTCTGTAATTAAAAGCACTTCCCGGTCTGAGGTGAATTTGCCCAAGTACCCAAACGGATTGGTTTGACTTGTACACTCCAGCCAGATAGTATCATTTTTCATTGGTACGGCTAATATCGCATGATTGAAGGTACTATTGGCAAAACCTTTTTTCAGAGGCCTGGGGTACTGGCCAGCCTCAACAAGTACATAGTTTGATTTGATACCTGCGGCTTTCAACATTGCCTTTGTATAATTTGAAAGTGCTTTGCAATCACCATAACCTACATTATCGACGGTTATAGCTTCTATCGGTTGAAAGCCGCCTATACCAAGTTGCACGCTTACATAGCGGGTGTTTTGTTGCAGATAGCTATAGATCCTTTTTACCTTCTCCTTTTCTGTTTGGGCATCTGCTACAAGTGCTTTGATCTTAGATATTGTTGCCTCAGGCAACTGATCACGGTTGGTATTGAGTGATTTTATCCATTTTCCAAAGTTACTCCAGTTCGTAAATTCCCCTGGGTATCCATCATACTCAAACCTGTGTGGGGTTGTGTAGATTACAGGTGTATAAAAAGTTATGTTCGTTCCAAATGGTTCGAATTGCACCGGCTTCAAGTGCTCAAATTGCCATTTTAGGCTTACCTCAGTTCCACTAGTCTCTTTTACCGGCTCAGGAGCATTGTGTACTTCATAAAATGGGATCAATTCACCTGGCCCTGCCATTTCAAAAGAACTCTTTAATACACCAATTTTCTCATCCGGCTGAACGACCCAATTAGGTGTCTGAAATAGATTTTTGTATTCTACTTCGTATTCAAATTCAACCGTATAGGGATATACCTTCCTTCTAAGGTCTGCTATTCTTACGCGGTTGTCCTCGAAAAGACTCACTTCAGAAATATTACTCCGATCTAAAAATTCGGACTTCTTCAAGTCTTCTATCTCCTTGCCATGTTCATCATAGCATTTAGCTTTAAAAGAAACAATTGAGGAGGATTTATCATAATTAATACCTTTTATTCCAAGATTAGCAGCCTGTGGATTAAGTATCGTGATCACTGTTCTTCTATGTAGAACTGTTTTGCGAAGACTATGAACCTGAAACCTCGCTTCATCACTTATCACTATTGCTTTAGCATTTTGCTTAATGCTGTCCGGAATATTTCTATTTAGAACATCTTGGCTCAAGGCCTGCCCGGTAAGCAGACCAAAACCAAGAATTAACAGGTGAATTTTATATTTTCTTAAGAACAATTTGCTCATCATATTTGGCGACTACTAACTCATAAAATTTTCTTAAGGAGGCATATTCTTCAGGAGAAAAAAATGTTTTCCGAATTAATACAGTGCTTGCAATATTAATCTTGGAACCAAGAACACTTGCGGAAAACCTGAGGCTGGCATCATTGTTTGGCAAACCAAAAACCTGTGATTGAGGTAGCTCCGCAACCGTGTAACCTTCAGGAATATCAAAGGTAAAAATATATTGCTCTTGTATAGGTGCCGGTAGATCTACAGGAAACCTTCTTGTTTCATTTTTAAATACATTCTCATTAATCGAAGAAAAAAGAAATGGATCAATATATAGAATATCGGCAAGCTCGACCTCCTCATTCACAAACTCTACTTTTTCTGTAAATGAATCATAAATATCTTCGTCCCCATCAAATTCAGATGAAGTTATTTGCCAATCAGTCATGTTTCCATAGTTTTCTTTCAGGTATTTCTGGCCAGTTTCCTGTAAATATTTCGCCCTTGCTTTTGCGCTTAACAGGCTGCCTTTTCGTGATTGCAGAACGGCCTGCAAACTCCCTTCCTCAGAGATATTCATTGAAACCATATTGGTACTGGAGAAGTTTGTGTTGGCGTTAAGGTTAATCCAATGCGGGTTTTGTGAGAGCAACCAGCCTGAGCCATTCAGGACTTTCTCAGGTAAAGTATTAGCAGGCAGGCCTTTTTGAGTTGCATCCAAAAGATAGTACTCATTATCAATTATAGCAGCAGCTATTACATAGTTGAACTTGGACATATTCGGGTAAACAGGATGTGGTTTCCCATTAGATCTTGTACTCAACACTACGGGATGGGCAGTGATCCCTGCCTCATTTAACATGGCAACCAATAATAGGTTTATATCCGCAACACTGCCTTTTTGATCCTTATAAATAGATTTCAGATTCGATGAAGCAAAAAGCCTGTATTGGTCATTCCACTCCATTTTCGATTTTACGTGCTCATAAATTTGAACCATTTTGTCGTATTCACCAGGTATAGAGTCCGTAAGTCCCGCAATTATTTCTTCAGCAAAACCAGTTCTGGAAAGAAGCTTTCCAAACCTGTCGCTTTCTAAAAAACTCTTTGTGAATTTATCTTCATACGATCCCATAACCACCTCTGCAGGTTCGTTGGGATAACGTATGGAAACAAGCTGAAACTCTATTTTAGTAAAATAGTCCGATGCCGTGGTCATGTAGGGCTCCCTTTTAATGGCTGGCAAATTTTCTGCCGCCCAGCGATATATTTTGCTATTAGACTTTAAAGTTGCTTCCCGGTGTTCAACTGCACCTCCCCGCTGCGGAAGTGTAGTATATTTTATCGTAAAAGTTTCTTCTCTGGAATCAGTTTCACGAATTGTCAAAGGCTCAAAACCTTGATACACCTGTTGGTAATAAAAGTATTCTGGTATCCTAAGCCTGTATTCACTGTACTTGACAGGAATGGTGGATTGAAAAGACCAGCTTTGAAGATTGTATATGTAATCTGACAAAATAGAATACTCATATTCGATGATGGAACCTTCTTTAACATTAGGAAATGTAAACTTCTGCTGATACCAGTTTTCACTCAATTGCTCCTCAAAAATTGCATCATTTTTTAATTTTTCTTTTTCAACTTTTCCATCCACCAAATTATATGTGGCTCCCTTAAGTCCGGCTACTTTTTCCTTACTACCGCCACTACCTTCATAAAACGGTATACTAATATTAGCATGATCATAACCTTCTTTTGAAAGAATTTTTATTCTAACCACCCTGTCAAATCTATATTGCCAGCCTTTGTCGTTGGCATAGACAAATTCCGTTGTGCCAAAATCAGCCAAAACTATTGCTTCTGCATCGGGGAATTGTTCATGACTATTAACAAATTCCGATTCGTCAATTTTTCCAAACTTGATGGGTACCTTCTGTGCATTTGCTACATGGATAGAGCAAAACAGAATTATAAAAAAGCAACTTCTAAACAAATTCATAATAATTAAACAGTAAAAAATTAAAGAATTTCACAATATAGATACTTTCCAGAAATGGTCACAGTTTAAGGCCATTTATAGGGAAAAAAAGTTATGTGCCCGCAAAGGTATATTGCCTATATTTGAGGCCTATGGCTAAAACCAAAACTGTATATTTTTGTCAGAACTGTGGGTATGAGTCTGCCAAATGGCTGGGTAAATGCCCAGCATGCAATACCTGGAATAGCTTCGTGGAAGAGGTTACTAAAAAAGCTTCGGCTGCGGACAAAAACGACTGGCGCAGCAGTGGTACAGGCAAGGCTTCTTCAACGCCAAAGAAAATTGAGGACATAACCCATGAGAAGGAGCAGCGCATCAATACCCGGAGTGGCGAACTAAACAGGGTGCTGGGTAGTGGCCTGGTGCCGGGGTCGGTAATCCTTATCGCTGGTGAGCCTGGTATAGGTAAGTCTACTTTAATGCTGCAAATAGGATTGTCAGTCAAGCATAAAGTGCTGTATGTCTCAGGCGAAGAAAGTGAGCAACAGATTAAGATGCGCGCCGAGCGCATGACGGATATTAAAAATCCGGGAGAGTGTTACATACTGGCCGAAACCTCTACTCAAAATATATTTCAGCAAATAGAGGCTTTAAAACCCGATATACTGGTGGTTGACTCCGTACAGACATTGCACTCTGACAACATCGAATCTGCGGCGGGCAGTGTTTCTCAGGTCAAGCAGTGTACCGCAGAGCTTATCAAATATGCCAAGGAAACGGCGACTCCGGTTTTTCTGGTAGGTCATATTACAAAGGAGGGCGCTATTGCAGGACCAAAGGTGCTTGAGCATATGGTAGATACGGTGTTGCAGTTTGAAGGTGACAGACACCTGACTTACCGCATTTTACGAACTACCAAAAACAGGTTTGGCTCTACCTCAGAGCTAGGTATTTATGAAATGATGGGCTCCGGACTCCGGGAAGTCAGCAACCCTTCGGAAATCCTGATATCACAAAAAGACAGTGAGCTGAGTGGCGTGACCATCGGCGCCACCATAGAAGGCAACAGGCCTTTGCTTATAGAAATACAGTCGCTGGTAAGTACTGCAGCTTACGGCACTCCACAAAGAAGCTCTACAGGGTTTGATGCGCGACGGCTAAACATGTTGCTTGCGGTATTGGAAAAAAGGTGCGGTTTCCGGCTTGGTTTGCAGGATGTATTTCTTAATATGGCCGGTGGTATCAAGGTGGAAGATCCGGCTATTGACCTGGCCGTTTGCAGTGCAGTAATTTCTTCCCTTGAAGAAATTTCAATTTCTGAAAAGGCCTGTTTTGCTGCAGAAGTCGGTCTCGGGGGAGAGCTGAGGGCTGTAAACCGCCTGGATAATCGAATAGCGGAAGCGCAAAAGCTTGGGTTTGAAGAGGTTTATGTTTCAAAATTTGGCATGAAGGGTATAGACCCCAAAAAATATCAGATCACCATTAAACCTTTTGCAAGGATCACTGATGTTTTTAGTGACTTGTTTGGATAACTGTTGAGTCAATAACCTGTTAAAAAAGAGATGCAAGAATTTTTATCAACATACGGAATAGATGCGGAAACATTCAGGATCATTGTACTGCCTTTAATGATCTTCTTTGCCCGAATACTGGACGTTTCCATCAATACAGTCAGAATCATATTTGTAATGACCGGCCGCAAGCTGATCTCCACCATTCTCGGCTTTTTCGAATCTTTGATCTGGTTACTGGCCATCGGACAAATTTTTCAACATATTGATAACGTTTATTCGTACATCGCCTATCCTGCCGGGTTTGCAGCCGGCATTATGGTGGGAATGCTGATAGAAGAACGGCTGGCTCTCGGTAATGTGGTGGTGAGGGTAATTTCATCAGAAGATCTCTCAGGGCTCATTAAGGTTTTGGAAACTCAGAAGGTTCGATACACCCTGGTATCGGCACAGAGCGAAACGGGTGAAGAAAAACTGTTATTCACGGTTTTGAAGCGAGATAACCTTCCCCTGCTACAAGCAGAGATTCAACGACATGTGCCAAGCGCCTTCTATACCGTGGAATCCGTTAAAAGTGCATCTGAAGCTGGGATACTAGCAGAGCAACCAAGTCGAAGGGGTATTGGGGCGTGGCTGACTTCGGTTAAAAGAAAATAATCAAGTCGGAGTAAGGTGTTTATAACCTCCTCCCCTGCAATCCTCCCGTATGGATGGCGAGTATTTTTACTCCTTCATCGAAGTAGCCTTTCCTGATTTTATCATAAAGGCCATACATCATTTTTCCGGTATACACCTGATCGAGGGGAATATTGTGGTCCGCTTCAAAGCGCTTGATAAAGTTTATTAACTCCGGAGTGGTTTTGGCGTAGCCACCAAAATGATAGTCTGTCTCTATTTGCCAGTTCAGGCTCACAGGCCGGTTGATCTGATAGCTGCTTAAGAAATTTTTGACCTCATCTATAAGAAAGTCTCCTTTTAAAGCGGAAAAGCCTATTACCTGCTGATATTTGTCAGAAGCAGAAATGATACCGGAAATAGTACCTCCTGTACCTACCGGTAGACCAATAAAATCGAAACGCTTTACTTGGTCATCTACTATTTCTTCGCAGCCCCTTATTGCCAAATGATTAGAACCGCCCTCCGGTACCAGATAAAACTCTCCAAACTGCTCTTTTAGTGCGGTGATGAATAATTCCTCGTGTTTTATGCGGTAGTCCTCACGGCTTACAAAATGAAATTTCATGCCGTTGTCCTTTGCAAAGCTTAAAGTTTCATTCAAAGGCTTATCGGCTAACTCATCTCCACGGATAACACCGATGGATTGAAAGCCTGCTTCTTTGGCTGCCGCTGCTGCCGCATAAATATGGTTTGAAAAAGCCCCACCAAACGTCAGAAGGGTTTTATGTCCATCCTCCCGGGCTTTGAGCAGATTGTACTTGAGCTTCCTCCATTTATTTCCGGAAACAAATGGGTGTATCCTGTCCTCTCTTTTAATAAAGAGCCGTACGCCCTTCTCATTGATCCATTCCTCCTTTACCTCCTCAATAGCAGGCTGTTCATAAAGCTTGAGCATCATTTGTTCATTTCCATGTAGTCCAGGGTGAGGTTAAGCAATGCCTTCACTCCTGTAAGCATACCGCTTTCATCAATAACAAAATCAGGCGTATGATGTCCTCCTAAGTTTACTGCGGGTTCGCCTGACTCAGGAGCGCGGCCACCTACAAAAATGTATAATCCCGGTATCTCCTTCTGGAAATATGAAAAATCTTCAGCACCCGTAACGGCATTAACCAGATGGACATTTTCTTTTCCGGCCACACGTTCTAAAGTAGGAACCATTTTTGAAGTCAGGTCAGGGTCATTATAGGTTACCGGCACGATCTTTTCAATGTCAACCTGGGCGGTAGCCCCGGCGCTTTCGGCAATTTTAGTGGCCGTAAGCCTCACTTTCTCATGGATCATTTCCTGCATTTCAGTATCAAGCGTACGGATGGTTCCGGTCAGCTCCACCTCTTCCGGTATAATATTAAAACGGACTCCTCCCTTTATCACCCCTACGGTAAGCACTGCTGCTTCTTTGGTAAGTTCAGTCTGGCGACTGATGATCGTTTGCAAGCCATTGATTATTTGAGCGGATACGACTACAGGATCCACGCCTCCCCAGGGTGTAGACCCATGAGCCTGCTGGCCCTTTACTTTGATGGTAAACCTGTCTGATGCAGCCATTGCCCCGCCGGGTTTATAATTGATATGTCCTACAGGTGTACCGGCGCTGATGTGTAAACCGAAAATAACCTCTGGGGCAGGATCTTTTAAAACACCTTCTTTGACCATAAGGCCGGCGCCTCCTTCTTCTCCGGGAGGTGCTCCTTCTTCGGCGGGTTGAAAGATAAATTTCACAGTTCCGGGCACATCTTTCTTCATGGAAGAAAGCACCTCAGCTACACTTAGTAAAATGGCTATATGGGTATCGTGGCCACAGGCATGCATTACGCCCGTTTCAACGCCATTGTACTCTGTTACCACTTTTGAAGCAAAGGGCAGGCCTGTTCTCTCAGTAACAGGAAGTGCATCAATATCAGCCCTTAACGCTACGACCGGTCCCTTTTTACCTCCTTTTAATATTCCAACCACACCGGTCTTTGCCACGCCGGTCTGCACTTCCAAACCGAGCTTCCGGAGGTGTTCAGCAATTTTTTTTCCAGTTTCAAACTCTCTGTTTGATAGCTCCGGATTTTGGTGAAAATACCTTCGCCATTCAATGGTTTTGGCTTCGATTTGCCCGGCCTTTTGACTGGCTATTGCTTGAATGGAATTTTCCTGGGCTGATAGCCTCCCGGCTATCAGTAAAAGTATAAGCAAGTAGGTGGTTTTCATAGCGACGTGTTTACCCCAATATAAATAAAGTATCTAAAACTAACGATATAACTTTATTTTTAACAGTCGCCAGGGGATTAACTTCTCCAGGCTATTTATTTACAGAATGCTGCAAACCTGACAGATTAATGGTCACGTCACCTCCCGGTGAATTAATATAAACATTGCCCGGATAATTGGTTTTGTTGCCTATCCTTCCTTTTACCCTCACATATTTCTGTTTTTCATCAGTATAGGCTTTATCCAGTTTTACATTTTCACGAGGCAGAAAAAGTGATTCTTCCTTGGCCGAAATATCCACTTCAAGGTAGCTGTTCGGCATAAAATCAAGTGTAATGTCGGTGTACTTTCCTGATAAATTGATCTTGTTGAAGCTGAAAGGTATTGATTTAACTCGCAATTCACCATAATTCATATCCAGATCAAGGGTTTTCTCCATTTCCTGCAGCTCTATCCTGGAGAACGTTACCTTGCCTTCAAGAATACTTACTTTGTCGATATTAAAGCGCTGATCACCCCGGGAGTCCAGGGTCACTTTGCCAGCCTCCTTTATATTCACCTCAGACGAACTACTTTTTACTTCTACATTACCAAGTTTGGCAATTTCTGCCTCCACGCCTTTGAGCACAAGCAGGCCTTCGGTGAGTTGCTTGATCCTGACATCGCCATATCCCACCTCAATATTTGATGATGCATTGAATTTATTCGCTCTAAGGTTGCCATGCATGAGGTTAATATTGCACTTTCCACTTACTTCATGCATGTAGATGTCCCCAAACTTATTTTCTATGTCAAGAGCCATTGTTTCCGGCATAAAAATCTCATAATCAATCTCGATCTTATTTTTACTAAGCAGGGTTTTGGAATAATCGCTTATGTTGTTCCATAGTTCTTTAAAAAAACCTGATTTTCTATCAAGCATGGTTTCTATCGTTAAATACGGACTGGTACTTCTGAAATCAATGTCTACCCTCTCCAGCATTTTTTCAGCATCGCTGTAGTCTTTCCCATAGGCGGTGATTTTCACTTTTACCTTTACAGAATCTTTTGACCATGTATTGATCACCACCTGTCCATATTTATTGATCAGCTCCAGATACCCATTTTTAGGCATGCTGAAATCCCTTTCAATGGTCTTTGTAAGTTTGGTGTCGTCATTATCACCAGGCTTGGCAGGTGCCTGCAGGAAACAAGCACATAGTACTACGCTAAATATTAACTTCACTATTTTGTTCTCTCTGATCATGTTGCTTGATTTCCGTTAAAATTTGCTCCAGAATGTTGAGCTTAAGCCTGTAATTGGCAATCATTGCCGCTATCACTTCTTCATTGTCTGCGTTATCTTTAAGGTCCTTTTTAAGGTCCTGATATGCGCTGTCCAGCGCCATAAGATTATCCATCACTTCCTGGTCCACACCTGAATTGCTGGCTTTAATTATGCTTAGCTTTTCGGCCACTTGTTGGGAATAATAGTATTCGGTTTCAGCCAGCTCAGGAGAAATCTCATGCAAGGCCACGCCTTCTGCTACATCATTAAACTTAAAACTTATAAAACCCCAACTGACCATAGCCAGCACCAGTATAGCTGCAGCCACTTTGCCCGCCATGCCCCGGATATTCCACCGGGATTTATTGAGGTCTCCCTCTATATTATTCCACATTTGGTCAAAGTCGGCATCATACAAGTCAAAATCTGCCCTTCTGGTGTCGACTGACTCTTTAAGCTTGTCTTTCATGAGCTTCGTCTTTAATACTCAATATTTTTCTAATCTTGCTTTTGGCCTTACTGTACTGGGCTTTTGAAGCCGACTCCGTAATTCCCAATATTTCACCTATTTCCTTATGGTCGTAACCTTCAAAAAGATACAGGTTCAGCACTGTTTTACATCCTTCGGAGATCTGATCAATAGCTTCAAGTACGCGCTTAACTTCGTACCTGGAATAATCCAGGTCTTCTTCATCCTCCTCGGCGAAGTCCTGATGGTCTTCCATGGCTACGGTCATCAGCTTTCTCTTTTTCAACGCGTTAAGGCAATGGTTAACCACAATCCTTTTGATCCATGCACTGAAAGTAACCTCACTTTTAAGGGTCCTGATCATGCTGAATGCCGTAATGAAAGCATCCTGCAACACATCCCTGGCCTCCTCTTCATCACCCATCATCCGGCGGCAAATATTATACATAGCTTTCACGTACAGCTTATATAGCTCGTTCTGCGCCTGTCGGTCTCCTTGCTGGCTACGCTGTACCAGGTATTTATGTATGGTCTGTTGTCCGGACTCCACTCCAACTTATATGTTATAACAATGACAAGAACTTTAAACAGAGGTTTCCTTCACCACAAGAAAAGTTTTTATAAATCGTTAACTTTTCAGAAAAGGAGCTTCTAACTTTAATTATCTGCCATTGTTAATTAGCAAATGACGAGAAAAATTCTGGTTTATACAGTGTTTATGGTGGCTTCATTGATCGCAGTGTTTTCAACTCATGCTCAAAAGCTGGTTTACAGGATTGATTACAAAGAGGATTCTATCGGTTATATGATAGCCCGAAAATCGCTTAGCAACAATAAAGTTACTTACGAACTCGAAACCCGGGCGAAGTTCAGCCTGGTGCTCAGCTTCAACCATGCCGCATATTATAAAGCTGAATATGAAAATGATGTACTGACGGCATCACTGTCAGAGGATTTTTTAAACGAGAAGGAGCAATCCAAAACAACGGCCACGCTAGAACAAGGAAGGTATACTATAAAAAAGGATGATCAGATAAAAACAGAAAGCAGCCCGATTCATGAAAGCATTGCTTACCTTTATTTTAATGCTCCACTCAAAGCAGAAATTTTTTCAGAGAAACATGGCCAGTTTTGTTCGATCAGACAGGTATCCTCTAATAAATATGAGCTGATCAAACCGGATGAAAGGATTAATGTTTACTACTTTAAAAATGGCTTATGCCACAAAGTTGAGGTGAATACATCAATGGCCACGGTTTATTTAACCAGAATTAAATAACAGATTGTATAGCATTGACACACAATATCTTTAACTTTCAAGTTTCATAATTAAAGACATAGAATGGAAAAGGAAAAATTGACAGTTGACCAGGTTCTATCTATGGACCTCCCTAACATCATATTGTACGCAGCACCGGTAATGGTATCACTTGTTATTCTAGAATGGATAGTGAGTTTTCGCCAAAAGAAAGACTTTTATGACGGTAAAGATACTATTGCGGCAACTGTAATTGGATTTGTCAATGTAGGTATAAGTGCGGCAATAAAAATTGCAACCTTCGGTATCATCCTATTCTTCTATAATCTGGTTCCCTGGAGCATTCCACATACCTGGTGGGCTTATGTACTTTGCCTGGTTTGGATCGATTTCTGGAGGTATTGGGCTCACAGAGTTGCTCATGAAAATCGTTTCTGGTGGGCTACACATGTTACACATCATAACTCGGCCAAGTACAACTGGTCCGTTTCTTTCAGACTGGGGTGGACACAGCATATTAAAATAATTTTCTTCATTCCCGTAGCACTGGCCGGTTTCCATCCGGTTGTGTTCTTTATTTGTCATCAAATTGAAGTATTGTACCAATTTTGGATACATACGGAGTACATCAGAAAGCTGCCAAGACCTATCGAATACATCTTCACCACACCTTCGCACCACAGAGTGCATCATGCCAGAAATGCCAAGTATCTGGACAAGAATTATGGCTCTACCTTTATCATATGGGACAGAATATTCGGAACCTTCCAACCGGAAGAAGAGCAGGCAGAATATGGCATAACCACTCCTGTTAACTCTTATAACCCCGTCTATTTATGTTTCCATGAATGGGTGGATATTGTAAAAGATATTAGAAACTCAAAGTCATTGAAAGAAGCCTGGGTGATGACATTCACCCGTCCCAGCAAGCTGGAGGAGCGAAAAAAAGCCTTTAACAATACTATGGCAAAACCAAGCCCGGAAGTAGTACCCGTTACTGAAGAGGTAAATCCTGTTGAAAGAAAATTATCTGGTGTCAATGAATAATGTTCCTTTATTTCACCTGGCTTTTCCTGTCGCAGACCTTGAAGCGACCCGCGAATTTTATACTGAGGTACTGGGTTGCTCAACAGGCAGAAGCTCCGATCAATGGATCGATTTTAACTTCTTTGGTCATCAGGTAGTTGCGCACCTTAAGCCAGAAGAGGCAGGCTCATCACACACCAATGAAGTAGATGGTGATAAAGTGCCCGTCAAACATTTTGGGGTTATCCTGGAATGGCAAGCGTGGCACGACTTTGCAGAACGGCTTAAAAAGCACAAGATAAACTTCATTATAGAACCTCACATCCGGTTCGAAGGGCAGGTTGGTGAGCAGGCGACTATGTTTTTCCTTGATCCCAGTGGCAATGCATTAGAATTTAAGTCTTTTAAAGACCAGAGTCAGGTTTTTGCTCATTAAACGATAACAAGCCTGCTATCTGTTGCTCAATATTTCCAGTTGATTTTTTCAATAAATCAATTTTTCAACGTTATTTGAGTGTTATATAAACCTTGTACAATGCGAAAATCTCAGCTAATATTTATCCTGTCCTTATTCTTTTACTTTTCATCTTTCGCGCAAGACGACGTAAAAATTGTAAAACGACTCGATTCATTGCAGTATGGAGCGGAACTACCGAAGGAAATACTTCAGAGTAAATCGGTAGCACTGGTACAACTCCCGCCCAAAAGCACTAACCCAATGGTAAGGGGTGACTGGAAAAAGCTGGCAGAGCTTACACAGCCTGGATTCCAAAAGGCAAGTATCGATGTGGTAACGTACTACCATGTAGAAGATATTTATAGTGGGAAAGAATCGTATCTCGCCTTCATGGAAGAATTTAAGAAGAGGGAACTCGAAAATATTGTTTTCATTGTTCAAAAAGAGGGTTCATACCGCATTGTGCTTACGAAACTCAATGATGAAAAGGAGCTAATTAAAAAAGGGCAACCCGCCTGGCAAACCCAAAACGCTGATCTTTCTATAGCTCTTGATAATCTCTATAAAGCGGCCGCGAATTCATCACAAGACCGGGACAACCTTCTGATACTTGATGTACCCGAGTTTGGAGATATGGCCAAGACCATTGACGGAAGAAGGGGTGAGTACTATGACCTGAATTTCTCATCTGAAAAGCTGGCGGTACCAATTTTTGCAGATACTGCAAAAATCAATGCTGTAATGGCCAATTACCCCTACAAATATGGTTTTGTAGATCCCGATCTGGAAGAGAAAAAGGTGAGATCAGAGGGCTATCAATACATTTTGTATTATGTACACAGCACAGGGAAAGCTGTAAAAGAGATGTTGGAATATCCCGTTACTGATACGGAGACCGCCTATGTTTCTGAGGTGGTGAAAGATGGCCAGGCCAGAGTAAACTCATATAGTATTAATACTCCGGTGTATAAATTTTACATCAAACATATTTATTCAGGCAATACATTCCTTGGCAAAAAATGGGATGCTGCCCCCACCTGGGAGCAGGCGTTGACCAATTACATCGATAACCTTCGTACAGAATTGATACGCAACTAGAAATAAGCTTTAAAAGCACGCTAAATGATATTAAAAAAGGCTGTCCTGATTTTGAGGACAGCCTTTCTGCTTTAAAAGGAGCCAATTAATGAAGTATTAAACGCATTATGGCCGTCTGATCCTCCGTAATCAGTCTGACCTGATACAGTCCTGCTGGCAAACCCGAACAATCTAAGGAAAGCCTTTGCTCACCTGCAGGTAGGTTCTTTTTAGTAAATGATTTCACAATTTTACCGTCGGTTGTTAGAATCTGTGTAGCCACTTCCGAAGATCTGGATAAGTGAATCGAGATGTTGGTGACACCCCGCGACGGATTAGGATATAAACCCGGCCCTGATTTGTAAGTTTCATAAATTGCCGTAGTTACCGGTAGCTTTACTTCAATAGTATATATTGTTTTGCTGCCATCTTCCGCGGTAACAACTACCTGGTCCGAACCGGGTATGTTGTCAAATGCACCAATACTAACCTGAGCGGCAGAGCTTCTGGCTTCTGCAGAAACAGTTACTTTAGTGGTATTTTCAGGAACCTCAACTGTGTAGGATGTAACCAGCGGATCAAATTCAGGAACCAGAGTGCCTTCAGCAACCGAAAGAGATGATAATAAACTGTCGTTATCCAGAGATTCCATCTGCCCCAGAGGATCCCACCCATCGGTGCCTTTGGTAAAATTATAAGGAGTAATTTCTGTGCCATCCGCCAAAAAGGGAGTTGTCAATACGGTTGACCATGAAGCACGGCTGGCACTGTTATCTTCACCTGATGCCTCTATAGTACCGTATTCATACATACCGGGAGACTCGCCTGACAAAGAGTTTGACCAACCTGCCGGAGAGATCAATGATTTGCCTTCGGAACCTGGATATTCAGAGGCATCTACCCTGGTATTGTAAAAAACCACCTCACTTGTGCTGGCTCTCCAGGGACGTCCGAAGTAGCCAGGTTTGGCCGTGTTGACAGAGGCTGTTTCAACACCAGGAGTAGTTGATGTAACCCTGCACTCGTACATCAGGTATCCCCTGCCACTGCTTTGCTGGGCCGCCGTGAGGTATGAAGCATCATTGGATTGGTCACTGGTGTTCATAACCAGATCAGTTTTATAAAAAACCGCAGTCATGGCACCGAAAATGTAATCTACAGCACCCATCATAGCGCCTTCATAAACCAGGACTCTGGCGCCTGCACCTCCAAAAAAGGAGTCCTGACGGCCAATCACACGGCACCTGTCCAAAATTACTTTATCAGAATTATCAACTATAGCAATGGCCGCTGCCCGTTCTACATAGCTCCTGTTTTGTACAGCAGTATTGCCATAATCAGTCGGCCTTTCGCCTTTACCTCCAACTTCCCACATTACTACCACGTCTTCCGATTCCTTCTTCGAAATGTATTGATTAAAAGAGTTTTCAAAAATGATTTGACTGGCCTCAAAACCGTTAGCAGCAACTAAAACAGTGGCATTCCAGTACGAGCCTGATCCTTCATTGGAGTGAGACAAGTATCCGTTTTGTTTGTTTACTTCCAGTATATCCGCGTGCCACTTCCGGTCAGGGCCCATGCTGTAGTAGTTGTAGCCTAAGCCGTAATAACCTGTAATCCTCACTGCCCCTGCCTCTATATCAACTCCCTGATTTTTCAGAGCGATGCTGGGGGTTTCAGCAGCATTTTTCAGGGTTATATTGTTTTCTTTGATTACGAGCATTTCCTCGTAATTCCCAGGATCTATCATCACTGTCACGCGCTCGTCGTTATTTCTCTCCATTTTGGTAATCGCATCCAATGCCTCATTAATGGTTTTATAAGGTTTATCCACACCCACGTATATTTCCGGAGCATAATCAACGGCATCATAAACAGCAATTTCCGTTAAGTAGGTGGTAGATGCTGTGCTACCAATAGCAATGGTTGCATATCCTGGTCCGGAACCAGGGTATACGTAATCCACATGTTCTATCAAACCGGTTGAAGTAGTAACAGGATCACCTCCGTCAATAGAAAAATCGGCACTGAAATAGTATGAGACCCTTAGCTTTTTACCTGCATCTATAGGTACCTGGATCGTTGCTCCGGATTTGGTCGAAAGGTGGCCCTTCGCAACGTTATTAGACATGTTACCGCTGAGCAGTAGCCCTTTATAGGAAGTAGTGCTGCCTGATATTGCCTGATCATCAAACGACCACACGGTAACAGGAACAAAATCCAGTTCTTTTGAAGTAACTCCACCATCCACAGTCAGGTTAGAGGTTAAAGCCATCTGTAGAGGATAATCATCCAGTCCGTTATAACTAATTACATAAGTGCCATCACGTAAAGCAACATCATTTATAGATGAAAAGGTGTACGCATAACCCTCTTCATGCCGGTTGCTGAAGGTAAGACTCAAATTACTCAACTGAGAATTGTCCAGGCCAGATGTGGTTATATCTACATCATAAACAGGTTTTGGAGCGAATACTATATCACTGCTTTGATCTGATGTCCCGATGGTTATCGTGCTTTCGGTAATGTAGTGGTCATTAACTCCCAGAGCAGAAATGGTATACTCAACTTCAGGCTCCAGTTGAATGGTATATGAGGAAGAATTTAAATTGATTTCAGGCTCTGGTATAAAAGTTTTATTCGCAGCAGGATCAGGCGTATATGTTAGTTGTAGGCTGGAAATATCGGCTCCCAGGCCTGTGATATTACCACTAACCGTATAAAGTTCGATCTGCTCAACGGTTATATCAAAGTTAGTAGTTGCTTCGGTTACTTCAAGGGTGCTGCTACTGGTTATAAAATAACCGGCAGCATCGGTTAATTCCAGTTCGTAGGTATATCCGGCAGGCAGTTCTATGCTGTATTGCCCGGAATTTACCACAGACGTCCAGGTTTTACCGGCTTGGTTTGTAAAGTGTATGCCGTAGCCGTTTGGAATGCCACCGGCAAGACTTTCGTCTACTGATCCGTTTATTGTAGCATAGGTGGCATCCTTTCTATAGATCCTGTAGTAGCTTGGCTTGGCCTGGGTATCAAAAATTCGGTAAGTTCCGGCTTGTTTGGCAACAAATTGGAGTTCTGTAAGATTCGTGCCTACGGCCACTTCGTCTGTCTGCGCACCGGGGTCAGCTACATATTGGAAATTAATTATTCCATCGGCATCTGTTATCAACATTACAGTCACCTCGTCGTCCTCGTTCAATGTAAGGCTCATATATCGGCCTGCATTGGCTCTGGAGTTGACATAAACCCGACCAGTATAGCCTGAAACGCCGGATAGGTTTTCATCATACCTTGTTAGGTTGGTATTGGTAGTCCTTAAGCGGTCGCTGGTACCACCTACCCAGCTTAACACTCCTGATGAGAAGCTGGGCAGCACATTGCCGGAAGTACCGGGAGTTATAGACCCGTCATACCAGGAGTTGATTTCTGACTCGGTCAGCATATTATTGTAGGTTTCGCTATTGAGTTGTTCCGCCCCAAAGTCCCAAACATCAATTTTGCCATTGCCTGGGCTTATCTCAGGAGCATTTTCAACAGCAATAGCATGAATGTATACCGTACCCGAAGATTGCAATGTAGCCTTAACAACTCCTGCATTTCCTGAGTAAGCAAAGCTTACAGGAAAACCATCGGCCTCACCAGTATTTTCAGCAACCATACTACCAAGCGGACTACCGTCCTGATCCGTTAAGTTGAATACAGCATTATCGGCGCTATAAGTACAGGTTGTGAGCGTAATTATAGCGTCACCTGCCACTTTGACCTCAAAAGAATTGGCATTGTACATTGCAGCCCCATGCGACGGATCATGCCACCATAGCTGTGTACCTTCGTTACTCTTCAGGATTAAGAGACTATCGCTGCTTGCGAATGTATCATATTTAATTTCTGTATCCTGAGGCATTTCACTCCCATCTGTAAGGTTATAGGTGTAGGTAGTACCGGGTTCAGGTTGAAGGGTTAGGGTGCTTTTGTTAATAGTGTCAATATCCTTTCCCGGATAATTGGGTTGGGCATTTACCCATACTGTTCTCATTGCTGAAGTGATCAGTAATAAGATGATAAAGTAAGGTCTGAGATTGTTTTTCATAGGATGGTCTTATTTATAAATTAATCATATTTCAACATTATGTAATCGATTGCGCAAATCAAGCAAATTCAGCCTCTATTGCTACAATTTCGCTATACTTGATTTGATTTGTTGTTCGGCTTCTATATAAACCGGACGGCGTATTTAACTAAAATACAACAGTAGGGGATAGCCGCTGTAAGTGTAAAAAAGAAGGGCTGCCACTTTATTGATCTTACCAATCAGTGGTAAAATAATAACTATTCACCATCACATAAACGCCCGAGTTTCAAAAAAGGAAATATATTTCTCAATATCAACCCTATTAAGCGTTTAATTTTGCTAAATCACATAGAATACAAATAAAATAATGAAATAATATTATTTGCCATAAAACGCAGATATTCAGCACTATAATAAAAACCTTCGATAATTATAAGCTTTTTGTCCGGTTACCGTTTAGAATGTTGAAAGCATATACATTTAAGAATAACCAATTTTTTAAGTAAGAACCAGGTCAATTTTTTGTTCTCAACATCATGGTTATCAGCACTTTGTAAGAGTATTTTGATTTTGGCACGCAGGTTGTTCTTCTACTGAATTATTTAGGGGTTTTCTTCGTTAGCGTACGGAGGTTAAAGTTAAAGCAATATGAAAAAGAAAAGTTTACTTATGGTGGGATTGCTGTTAATAATAGGAGACGCTATGGCCGAAATGGCGGCCGCAACCTTTATGGCAGCAGCAGAAGGACAAAAGATCCAGGTTATTATTGACAAGAAGGTAATTAACAGTGAACCGAAAAGAGTAGTAAAAATTAAAGGAGCCGGAGGAGTACACCAGGTAAAAATTAAAGTCTTTAAAGGACCTAAGCTATTTACGACCAAAGAGCAGTTGCGCATAAGAGCTGGTTACAAAAATGAGTTTACCGTTTTTGTGAAGCCTGACCGTAGCCTTGAGGTAAAACGAACAAGATCAACCAAAATATACAATTCACAATATAAACGCCCTGACAGATTTTACAACAGACGGTTTTATGCCGGTATTAAAACACGCCATAGAATACCAAAGGTCCGAATTCCTCAATTGGATCAACGAAAAAATTATCTCGCCCAAAGTGCGACAGACCATAAGCGGTATGTAGCTGTCACTGAAAATCATAAGGCAGCGATTTGCTAATTATATAGGTTAAGGCGGCTGATCAGCCGCCTTTTTCATTGTTGTCTTCAGACTCTACCAACTGCCCCACCAGAGATGCAGGCCGCTGGCTCTGGCCTCTCGTTTCCTCTACTACATAAAGCATTTCTTCTCTTGATATTAGTCCATTGTCATAGGCATGCCGTGCCGCCTCTTCGGTGTCGGTAACCAGGAGCATTTCCACATTATGCTCCAGAAGTTCACGCGCAATGGCATTTACTTTTTCATCCTTTTTGGATTTGGATACGTCCCTGATATATATGGCTTTTACCCTCTCCGGAAACTGGCGTGTAATCTCTGCATAAAGTAAACTATCCCTTTGCCCGCTATCGCCAATCAATATAAAAGGCAAATCATCAAAGGTCGACATCAGGTGCTTTATTTTTTCCAGTTTGTGATAATGGTTGCCTCCACCTGATGTTATTAATTTCCACAAGCTGGTTTTCAGATCCTGTAGCAGGAAAGGTCCTTTGGGGATATTTCTCACTTCGCAAAAGTCTTCGAGAAAATCATATAAGTTCCACTCGCTGCTACTAACATAAAACACCGGATTTTGTATAGATCTGTCTGCTCCCTGGTGAAGGGCATTGTAAAAAGCCGCCACACCGGTAAATGGCAGTCTGGTCTTTGAGTTTTTGGTGAGGATAAGCCTGAGTTTACTCAAAACTTTGGTAGCATGAGATATGAGGATGGTGTCGTCCACGTCAGAGATCACTCCGTATCTGGCTTCCCCATTCCGGTGGATATAAACTTCTCCCTCAACCTCGAGCTCTTCCTGCTCTTCAACGATTTTATCCAAAACTTTATACCTTACCTTATGCCAGCCGGATACGGCCAACGGCTCATTAAAAATGAAGTCTTTTTCAAAATAGCCATTGCTGTCAGTTTCAACAACACACTCCTGGTCAAATAAAAGGATCTCGACCCTGACATCAGGAATCGGGCTACTCATGTAACGACTGATCATAGCCCTGAAGTTTTTACGGCTTTTATCCGTGTGGGCGGATTCATATAAAATCCGGTCATCAAGCACATGTCCTCGAATGTGGACGAGCTTGCTGGTGCCATACCCGCGATAGGGCAAAATAATAGGAGGAGCCAGCAGCCCGAGCCTCTTCTTGATACGAAGAGACAGCTTTTTGATCGGTTTACGAATAAACTTTTTAATGGTGGTTTAGTTTTATTTTATAACTAATAAGGCCATCTTAATGTTCCTATTATAATCTATGAATAAAATACTATTTGTAGTCAATCCTATCTCCGGAGGCATTGACAAATCAGACCTCAAAACGGAGCTCAAATCTTGCTGTACGGAAAGCAATGTAGCATTTGATTTAATAGAAACAAAAGGAGAAGATGATCACCGGTTGATCTCGGAAGAGATAGAGAAAAGCAAACCGGATGCTGTGGTAGCTTGCGGTGGAGACGGCACCATTAATCTAGTGGCGCAGGTATTGCTGGGCAAGGGCATAAGTCTGGGAATAATTCCTCTGGGTTCTGCCAATGGGCTGGCTACCGAACTGCTTATTCCAAGAAATGTAAGGAAAGCCGTCAAGATCATTGTCAAAAATTATGTTATTGACATGGACGTCCTCCGCATCAACGGCAAATTTCTTTCCCTGCACCTCAGTGATGTTGGCTTTAACGCTAAATTGATCAAAAATTTCGATGAAGGTGGTTCACGGGGTAAACTGGCTTATGCGGCACATTTTTTTAAGGTGTTGTTTAAAAAGGCCCCCAGCAAATACACCTTCATAATGGGGGAAAACAGTTTCCGCCGAAGGGCCGAAATGGTAGTGTTTGCCAATGCATCAAAGTATGGCACCGGAGCAGTGGTAAATCCGGACGGATGCCTGTACGACAAGAAATTTGAGGTTTGCATATTCAAGCCGTATCCCTGGTATGCCATATTCAGGCTGGCATTCGACTTTTTCACCGGGGGAATGAAACAATCTCCGTACGTTAAAATATTCTCTACCACCAACATAGTGGTAAGATCAAAAAAGAAAGTGCCTCTCCAGGTGGATGGAGAAGTAATGGGAGATTTCAAGCAAGTAAAGGTCACTCTTGAAGATGTTCAGTTGCCCATCATAGTGCCTCCGGGATTTAAGTAAAAAGGGAAACAAACGTAAAACCTGTGGAGTAAATGGACTCGAAAGTAAAGCAAGCAATGTGAAACTTGACACTAAAAATCAGTAAACCGCGCTTATTGTTATTATTATACGAGTTTGCCCACTGCTTTTGCCGATTGCTGATTAACAACTGTCTGTCAGCAAAGAGGTGAAAATTTAGGGGCTCCCCAGAAATTCCGCTTATCTAAAAAGGGAAGCTGCTGGCAGCCTCCCTTTTCGTGTTTAGGTTTGTGGTAATATATTCTGCTTAAAAAGGATATTGATTTTTAGCGATAACATGGTCTGCTATCCTTCTCCTTGCCTCTTTAAGGTTAAATGGTTCCAGTTTGGTAAATCTCTTCAGTCCCATCAACATCATTCTCTGCTCATCACCTTCAGCAAAAGCATAGATGGCTTGCTTACCTGCCGCTGCTGCTTTTTCAACTGCCTCATACAGATATACTCGCACCATGTCTGTTTCCAGCTTCATGGCTTCTTCGCCTTTCTGACCGATCAATTTCTCTACACGAAGTAAGCACGACTCTGCCACGTAACCTTCAATAAGCATATCAGCGAGGTTCATCAGTATCTCCTGCTCATCGCTCAGTTTTTGCATGAGCTTCTGAACAGCAGCACCGGCTACCATCAGACCCGCTTTTTTCAGGTTTCTAAGTACTTTCTTTTCCTTCGCAAAGATCTCGTCTCCATCAGAAGCACCAAAATCAGGAATAGACATCAGCTCTTTTTGTACCGCCATTGCAGGGGTCATCAGGTCGAGCTGGCCTTTCATGGCTCTCTTCAACAGCATATCGATAGAAAGCATTCTGTTGATCTCATTGGTTCCTTCAAAGATCCTGTTGATACGGGCATCTCTGTAGGCTCTGTCCATCGGGCTTTCTGCGGAGAATCCCATACCGCCATAGATCTGCACACCTTCATCAGCTACAAAATCCAGCACTTCCGAGCCATGCACTTTAAGGATAGCACACTCGATGGCAAACTCTTCTACAGATTTAAGTCTGGCCTGAGCAGGCTCCATTCCCTGAGAAGTAAGCGATTCATAAGCATCATCGATGTTCTGGCCTGCTCTGTAGTGGGCAGATTCAGAAGCATAAACTTTAGTTGCCATTTCTGCTATCTTATGCTTGATAGCTCCAAAGTTAGAAATTGAAGTTCCAAACTGCTTTCTCTCATTGGCGTAGTTCGTAGCATTGTCTATAATGGCTTTGCTACCACCAATAGCGGCTATACCCAGCTTGGCACGACCGATATTCAGGATGTTAACGGCAATCTTGAAACCGTTTTCTCTCTCTGAAAGCATGTTTTCCACAGGGACTTTGCAGTCGTTAAAGAAGATCTGGCGTGTAGAAGATCCCTTAATTCCCATTTTCTTCTCTTCTTCATTCATGGTAATGCCACCAAAACCTTTCTCTACTATAAATGCAGAAAGGTTTTTATCGTCATCAATTTTTGCAAACACGATAAAGACGTCGGCAAATCCACCATTGGTTATCCACATTTTCTGGCCATTGATGATGTAGTGCTTGCCATCATCAGTCAATTTGGCTTTGGTCTTTCCGGAGTTGGCATCAGACCCTGAATCCGGCTCTGTAAGACAGTAAGAAGCTTTCCACTCACCTGTAGCGAGTTTTGGAAGGTATTTGGCTTTTTGCTCTTCGTTACCGTAGTAGAGGATTGGTAAAGTACCAATACCGGTATGTGCTGAAATAGCTACGGCAAACGAATGGCCTGCTCCCAAAACTTCTGCTACAAGCATTGAGGTATTGAAGTCCATGCCGAAGCCACCGTACTGCTCAGGAATAGATGTACCTAGAAGTCCCAGTTCACCGGCTTTATCCAGCAGTGAAGGCATCAGCTCGGGCTGCTTCATAGAGTCCAGCTCATCCAGCTTAGGATAAACCTCCTGATGAAGAAAATCTTTACAAGTCTGAGCAATCATTTTTTGCTCTTCTGTCCATTCTTCAGGGGTAAATATTTCTTTGGCTTCAGTTTCCCTGATTAAAAACTCACCCCCTTTTATTGCCGACGCAGTTCCGGCCGGCACTTCTTTTGATTGTTCTGTTGCTGTAGTGCTCATAATATTAAGATTATTAGATCCGGGATGAGAGATGTGAGATATTGAAAATCACATCTGCCGTCCCATTAGATTGTTAATGTTATTTCAAAAATTCATAAATACCGGCTACGCCTTGTCCACCACCGACACATGCCGTTACCATACCATACTTGCTTCCATTTCTTCTGCGCATTTCGTTAAGCAGGGTGATAGAAAGTCTTGCTCCGGTGCTTCCAAGCGGGTGGCCCAGTGCGATAGCTCCTCCGTTAACATTGATTTTGGACATGTCCAGGTCAAGGTCACGGATAACTGAAAGTGATTGGGCCGCAAAAGCTTCGTTCAGTTCTATCAGATCGATATCGTTGATCTTCAACCCGGCTCTGTCGAGGGCTTTTGGAATAGCATAAGTTGGCCCTACACCCATAATACGCGGCTCTACACCTGCTGCGGCATAGCTTACCAGTCTTGCTACAGGCTCCAGACCCAGCTCTTTCACTTTTCTCTCCGACATTACCACCACAAAGGCTGCTCCGTCGTTGGTAGGTGAAGAGTTACCGGCTGTTACTGATCCTCCGGCGGCGAATACAGGCTTAAGCTTACCCAATACCTCTTTAGAGGTTTCCGGCCTCGGCCCTTCATCAGTGTCTACAGTAAATTCGCGGGTTTTCTTTTTGTTGTCTTCAACATAAGTTTCCTTCACAGTGATCGGCAGGATCTCATCTTTGAATTTACCCGCTTTTTGTGCCTCCACTGCTTTCATATGCGAATTGTAGGCAAATTCATCCTGATCGTCACGTGAGATTTTCCACTCCTGGGCTATTTGCTCAGCAGTAAGTCCCATGCTGGTGTAGTAGTCAGGGTGCTCTGAAGTGATGTTGTAATTCAGCGCGGTTTTATATCCCATAACCGGCACCATGGACATGGATTCGGTACCTCCGGCTATCACCACATCGGCCATGCCTGCATTGATCTTTGCTGAAGCCAAATGAATAGCTTCAAGCCCTGAGCCACAGTATCTGTTTATTACCATACCCGGAGTGTCGATACCCAGGGCCATCAGGGAGATCATTCTTCCCATTTGCATCCCCTGCTCCGCTTCCTGCACGGCATTCCCTACGATCACATCATCAACCATATTGTTTTCCAATCCGTCGATCGATGACATGAGGTGCTTAATAATATCCACAGCCAGATCATCAGGTCGAGTAAAGCGGAAACCGCCTTTCTTAGCTCGTCCTACGGCTGTTCTAAATCCTTTTACTATATATGCGTCCATTGTAGTATTTTAATTATTTTGTACGTCTATTTCGTTTTGTTTCCTTTTGCTTTTGTTAATCAGCAATCGGCAAAGGCAGTTGGCAACCTTAGCCACTCGTATACTTTTCAGGATAATTGATCATATGATTTAAAAGTCGTCCGATTTCTGCGGCCTCCTTATCAAGATTATCTTTTATCTCCGCTGTTATGTAATTGCACTCTTTCGCAAAATCCAACCATACCTGGGTTTCGCTGTTTTCCATATCTGCGTCTGAAGTTTTACTAATAAAGTGAGCCGGATAAATCCTTTTCCGGTATGCTTCAGCTATCGAAGTGGATACCGATCTTGAAGATCTCCTGATTTGATCAGTTAGAGAATAAGTTTCTTCCTTTGGAAATGACTTTGATACTTCAAAAATTTTCATTGCCAGTTCAAAGGATTTTTTGTAAACCGTAAGCTCTTTAAAACCAAAATTCTTCATTCATTTAACAATTTTGCCGACTGCATCTGCCTATTGCCTACTAGTTTCTAAGCGGTTTCCCCGTGGTCAATATCGACTGTATTCTTTCCAGGGTTTTCTTCTCTCCGGTCAGGGACAGGAAGGCTTCTCTTTCGAGGTCGAGCAGGTATTGCTCTGAAACTTCCTGTGGATATGACAGGTCTCCGCCGCTCATTACGTAAGCAATTTTGTTGGCAATCTTCACATCATGGTCTGAGATGTAGTTACCCATTCTCATACCATTCACTCCGGCCATAAACAAAGCCATACCGGTTTTACCCTGTACTTTGATGTTGGTAGCCTGGATCGGTTGTGTATATCCTGCATTGGCCAGCTCCAGCACTGTGGCTTTGGCGTCTGCTATTTGTCTGTCTTTGTTGATCGTGATCTTATCTTTCGGACGGATGATGTTCATGCCCATAGCCTCATGTGCCGAGGTGGCAACTTTGGCCGTAGCAATATTCATAAATGCATTTTGCAAAGCATTTAACTCCACATCACCTTCTTCTATGGCATCAGATACGCGCTTGGTCAGCTCCTTCGTTCCGCCACCACCGGGTATAAGACCAACACCAACCTCTACAAGACCGATATAGGTTTCGGCTGCTGCCTGTACCACATCGGCGTGCATGGTCATCTCACAACCTCCACCAAGGGTAAGGCCATGTGGTGCCACTACTACGGGAACAGATGAGTAGCGTACTCTCATCATGGTATTCTGGAAATGACGGATCATGAAATCTACTTCATCAAACTCCTGCTCTATGGCATACATAAATACCATTCCCAGGTTGGCTCCGGCAGAGAACTGCGATCCCTGGTTACCGATCACCAATCCGCGGTAATCTTTTTCGGCCATATCTATGGCGCGGTTGATCCCTTCTACGACTTCTCCACCAAGGGTGTTCATTTTGCTGTGGAACTCGACATTCAATACGCCATCTCCAAGATCAAAGATGGTGGCTCCGGCATTGCTCCAAAGCACTTTGTTTTCGCGGATGTTGTCGAGAATGATATATTCGTCAGCTCCGGGAACGGGCTTGTACGATTTGGATTCTATGTCGTAATAGTTTCTGACACCGTCTTTTGCCGTGTAGAAGGATTCGATGCCTGAATCCAGCATGTCATAAACCCACTGGTTAGGTTTATAACCCATCTCTTCCATTTTCTCAACAGCCTTCTTCACGCCAACGGCATCCCATGTTTCAAACGGACCTACTTCCCAGCCAAAGCCTGCGCAAATGGCGTCATCAATTTTATAAAGTTCGTCAGCTATTTCAGGGATTCTGTTGGAAACATATTTAAACAAAGCATAGAATGAGTCTCTGTAGAATTCTCCCGCTTTGTCTTTTCCTGAGAATAAAGGCTTAAACCTTTCTTTAAGGTTTTCGATAGGCTTGGTAGCTTCAAGTGTGCCAAACTTAACCTTTTGCTGAGGCTTATATTCTAAAGTTTTAAGGTCGAGGGTAAGGATTTGAGTTTTGCCTTTTTCATCTTTGGTTTTCTTATAAAAACCCTGGCCGGTTTTATCTCCCAACCACTTGTTCTCTTCAAGCTTCGCTACTACTTCCGGTAATTTGAAAGTTTCACGTCCTTCGTCGTTAGGCAGTCCCTGGTAAAGGCCATTGGCCACTTTGATAAGGGTATCCAGGCCTACAACATCCGAAGTCCTGAATGTGGCTGACTTGGGCCTTCCGATTACCGGGCCTGTGAGTTTATCCACTTCGTCAACATTCAGGTCGAGCTTCTGCATAGAGTCGATCACCTTAAGAATGGCATAAATACCAACTCGGTTGGCGATGAATGCAGGTGTGTCTTTACAAAGTACCGTTGTTTTACCCAGGTAAAGATCGCCGTAGTGCATCAGGAAATCTGTTATCTCAGGGTCTGTTTTCGGTGTAGGGATGATCTCGAGTAATTTCAGGTATCTCGGAGGGTTGAAGAAGTGCGTTCCACAGAAGTTCTTTTGGAAATCTTCACTTCTGCCATCCAGCATCAGGTGAATCGGAATACCTGAGGTGTTGGATGTGATAAGGGTACCTGGTTTGCGGTGTTTTTCTACCTGATCAAATACTTTCTTTTTGATGTCAAGATTTTCCACAACTACCTCAATAGTCCAGTCGCAATCTTTGATACCGGCCATATCATCGTCGAAGTTACCTAACGTAATTCGACTGGCAAAGGCCTTGTCGTACAAGGGAGCCGGCTTCGATTTTATTGCAGACTCAAACGCCTGGTTAACAATTCGGTTCCTGACCGCTTTGTTTTCCAACGTAAGCCCTTTCTTCTTTTCATCCTCCGTTAGTTCACGGGGCACGATATCTAACAACAGCACTTTTACTCCAATGTTCGCGAAGTGACATGCGATCCGGGAACCCATGATCCCCGAACCCAACACTGCTACTTTGTTAATTCTTCTGGTCATTGTTGATTGATTGTTTTTCCGTTTTCGTATATATTATTATTCTCTATAATTCCATTGATGTCGTTGATCACCTCAAAAAAGACTTTGAGTTTTGAATCCGGGATTTTGGCTCGTACAGCTTCATTGAAGGCTAATACGGTTTTCCTTGAAACTTCCTTTTTCTCTTTGCCTTTTTCTGTAAGGTGAATGCGTACAGATCGTTTATCGTTTTCGTCAGGCTTGCGATATACAAGCCCTTTCTCCTCCATGTTTTTTAGCACACGGGTGAGGCTCCTGGATTCAAGGCCCATTAGCGGGGCGATCTTTGTGGCCGGTGTACCTTCTTTCGAAGAAATATTAAGCAGAACAAAACCAATCGAGGTTGTAATCTCCTGCTTCACTGCCTGCTGGTTGTACATTCTGGCTATCGCATGCCAGGCAGTTTTAATATTGTGGTCAATTGTTTCTTCTCTCTTCATTTATTTGTATCTTATATATATCGCCAAAGCTTATTTTACTTTCTTTGGCAACCGGCACCTCGGTATTTGGAACGATGGATAACAAATATAATAAAATTTGTTATGCATGCATACCAATTATGAAGAAATTTTACAGCGCTCCGTTTCCCTCTAATAAGCAGCCAGTTAATTTTTTTGGAAGAGCCCGTGCAACCTTTTAAATATACCGGCGTCTTATACCTAAGACTCTAATGTATTAAACACTTATGCATTCAAAAGAATTATTGAAAGGGACATTGCAGATGATCATCCTTAAACTTCTTGCCGATGAGGGTAAAATGTATGGCTACGAAATCACACAAAAAGTAAAGGAGTTGTCTGATGGGCAAATGGTGCTGACGGAAGGGGCGCTCTATCCTACTTTACATAAGCTGGAAGCCGAAGGATTATTGGTTACTGAGAAAGTGGCTATGGGGAAGAGGATAAGAAAATATTACCGACTCACTGAAACCGGTCAGTCATCTGTATTGAAAAAGGTAGATGAATTCACGAATTTCATCTATATGATGAGCCGTGTATTGCAAATTAAACCCGCTTTGTAATGGAGCTCTCCGATGAACAAATAGATTATATCCAAAAGGATATCAACTACCGGGGCATCGTGCTCGAAGATCTGGAAGAGGAGCTGCTCGACCATGTCTGCACACTGGTGGAAGAAAGGATGTCTTCGGGGGAAAGGTTCATTGATGCATATGATGCGGTGATCCAAAGCTTCGGCTCTGATCAGGAAATTCAACAGGTTCAAAATCAAACACTCATTTTATCAAATAACAACGCAAAAATCATGTTCAGGAATTACTTCAAAATAGCCATCAGGAGTTTATCCAAGCATAAATTCTATTCGTTTATTAATGTGGCCGGGCTGGCTGTCGGTTTGGCCTGCTGCATGCTCATTGCCTTATTTGTTGGCGACGAATTAAGCTACGACAGCCATCATGAGCATAAAGACAGAATATACCGGGTAGTGAGGCATGGAAGCTTCAACGGAAATGAATTTCATTTTTCTGTTAACCCTGCTCCTTTGGCATCTGCTCTTGTAGAAGAGCTTCCGGAGGTAGAGAAAGCGGTAAGGTTCCGCAGCCGGGGTACCTATTTGGTTACAACGGATGCTATGACTGAGAGCTTCAAAGAAAACCGGCTGATCTTCTCCGATCCTGATTTCTTTCAAATATTCAGTGTTCCTCTTATTGAAGGAAGTCCTGAAACGGCCCTGAAAGACCCGATGTCTATAGCTATAAGCAAAGCCATGGCATCCAAATATTTCGGACAGGAAGATCCTATGGGCAAAACCCTGACACTTGATGGTGACGAGGAGTATCATGTTACGGCTGTATATGAAGATATGCCCACCAACAGCCATTTGCAATTCGATTTTCTAATGTCGATGTCGTCTCTCGAAGAAAGTAAAAACACTGAGTGGCTCAGTAATAATTTTTTTACTTACTTCCTGCTTAAGGAGGGTACGGATGCGAAGGTTTTTGAGCAAAAACTGAATGACATGACGGAGCGTCATTTAGAGCCGGAAATCATGGCTTACATCGGCAAGTCTCTGGAAGAGTTTAAGGAAGCCGGTAATTATGTGGTATTTAATATCCAGCCACTGCAAGATGTCTATCTCTATTCAAATTTTATTTTTGATATTGGCCCAACGGGAGACATTACCTATGTATACCTGTTTGCGGCTGTTGCCATTTTTATTCTGGTCATTGCCTGTATCAATTTCATGAACTTATCCACAGCCAGATCTTCTAACCGTGCAAAAGAAGTGGGTGTACGTAAGGTGTTAGGTTCATTCCGCTCTCATTTGATCAAGCAATTTCTTCTCGAAACTATTCTACTCTGCCTGGTGGCTTTTGTTATAGCAATCGCTCTGGCTTCCATGGCCATTCCTTTCTTCAATGATTTGGCCGGTAAATCCATTGAGATACCACTTGGCAGCCCAATTTTTTATGGGGTCATATTTCTATGCGCTCTTTTCATTGGCCTTTTGGCTGGCGTTTATCCTGCCTTCTTCCTAAGTGCCTTTAAGCCCATCAACGTTTTGAAGGGAAAGCTAGCCCTGGGTACCGGTAGTAGCCTGATCAGAAGTGGCTTAGTAATCTTTCAGTTTTTTATCAGCATTTTGTTGATCATAGCTACTGCTACGGTTTATCAACAATTGAATTTTATTCAAAATAAAAAGTTGGGGTTCGCCAAAGACCAGGTATTGATTATCGGCGATGCTTATATGCTCAATGAAAAGATTGATCCGTTTAAAAAGGAAATAGAGCAGCTCCCTCAAATTACAAGTGCGTCTTTATCAGGCTACCTGCCGGTGCATGGATATAACCGCAGTGACATCAGCTTCTGGGAAGATGGTCAGGAGCCTTCTCAGAACAATATGGTAAATATGCAGATCTGGAGGGTGGACGAGGATTATATCTCCACATTGGGAATGGAATTGATAGATGGTCGTAATTTCAATGAAGAGCTGGCGTCTGATTCCAATGCTATAATTCTTAATGAAGCAGCATTCAGAGCCTACGGATTTAAGAAGTCAAGTGATAACCATGGCCTGCTTACTTTCCATTTTGACGGCGAAACAGGGGTGGTCTCCAAGGATGTTTATGACAAGTATAATGTTATCGGCGTTGTCAGGGATTTTCATTTTGAATCCATGAAAGAAGACATTAGCCCGGTCGGCTTATCTCTTGGTCGCAATACCAGTGTGATCTCCGTGAAGTTTGCTACGGAAGACATACAAAACGTATTAGCTTCGGTGGAAGATACATGGAAAAAATTCGCACCTGAGCTGCCTTTTAATTATTCGTTTCTGGATAGTGATTTTGGCACCATGTACAAAACAGAAAAACGTGTAGCGACGGTATTCACCGTATTCTCAGGGCTGGCCGTTTTTATTGGCTGCCTCGGCTTGTTTGCTCTGGCAGCTTTTATGGCCGAGCAGCGGACCAAGGAAATTGGTATCCGCAAAGTGCTGGGTGCTTCGGTTGGCGGAATAGTATTCATGCTATCCAAAGAGTTTAGCAAACTGATCATCGTGGCTTTTGTTATTGCAGTGCCTTTGGCCTGGTGGGCATCTTCGCAATGGCTGAGTAACTACAGCTATAAAGTGGAGATTGGTTTAGGGCTATATCTTGTCGCCGGGTTGATCGCTTTTGTTATCGCCTGGCTCACGGTGGGTTATCAATCTGTCAAGGCTGCGCGTTCCAACCCTGTCAATTCTTTGAGAAATGAATAAATTTATTGAGATTTTCAGGGTTGTTGTTAAATCCTGAAAATCCCCCTTTTAATGTTTAAGCTACTCAAGGATAAATTAATTTCAGAAGGTTGTTTCAATGCCGGCCAAATAGAAGAGCTTCTCTCCTACTTTCAGCCTTTAGCCACCGAAAAGGGACAGATCCTGCTACACAAAGGGGAAACGTCGAGGTATTTATATTTTATCAACAAAGGTTGTTTGCGGGTATTCTGTATTCAGCCCGATGGTAAGGAGTCTACCCGCTTTTTTGCCTTTGAAGGGAGGTTTGGAACGGCATTTCCAAGTTTTATTTTACAACAACCTTCTGTTGCACTGATTGATACTGTGGATAAGTCTGAGTTATTAAGAATCAACTATTCTGATTTTCAGGCATTGCTTGCAACGGTGCCTGGCTGGGAAACTTTATATCGCAAAGAGCTGGAACGCGATTATGTGGATAGCATTCTTCGTATAGAATCGTTCGTGACGATGAACGCGGCTGAAAGGTATCAGCGGATATTACAGCATGAGCCTCATTTGATCCATCGACTGCCAAACCGGATCGTGGCCAGTTACATGGGAATATCACAGGAAACTTTGAGCCGGTTGAAATCAGATCGCCGTTTTTGACATTTGTCAATGTTTCTTACTGCTCAAGTCGGTACCTATGCAAAATAAAAAGTATCCGATATGCATAAAGTACTACCCATTATAGTCTTTGTATTTTTCACGTGTAACGCAGGCGCCCAATCTTATATAGGTCAGCAAACTTTGGAATTATACGACCAGTCCAGGAGCCGGCCTGTAATTACTGAGATCTGGTACCCAAGCTATAAAGCTCCCATAGAAGCTGATGTAAAATTCAAGACACCTTTTGTAAGGGAAACAACCACGCGAAATGCTCCCCTACCTGAAAAGAAACTGCCACTGATTATGTTATCCCACGGCACGGGTGGCGGAAGGCTCACTTTGGAGTGGCTGGCTGCAGGGCTTGTGAAGCAGGGATACATGGTAGCTGCGGTGGATCACTGGGGAAATACTTTCGATAACAAAATCCCGGAGCAATTCCTTAAATTCTGGGAACGGCCCAAAGACATTTCTTTTGCCACCACAGCACTGCTGTCTGATGATAAAATCGGCCAGACGATTGATAAGGAAAAAATCGTGGTAGCCGGTTTTTCCCTTGGCGGCTTTACGGCTATTGCTCTTTCAGGAGCCATGCTGGATTATGAACAGCTCATGGCATTCACCGGCTCTGAAAAAGGTGAGAAAGAGGCAGATATTCCTGAGCTGCACGATTTACCAGATTTGTTGAAAAATGAGGCATTTATGGAAAAGCTTTTGGAGGAGTACAAAAACTCCGGATCACTAGCAGATCACCGCATCAAAGCAACTCTGGCTATTGCACCGGCGCTGGGGCAAGGCTTCAAAAATGAGGAACAAGTCCGAAGCATTAACATTCCTGTTTTCATCATAGGAGCAGAAGGCGACGAAATAGCTCCTATAGAAACCAATGCTGCCCATTACCATCAGCTCATTGAGGGATCTGGTTTTTTCCTGTTTGAAGGTGAGGTTGGTCATTATGTTTTTCTCAACGAGACCCATGTGCCCATGACGGGTGACGCTGCAATATTCTTTAGGGATCACGCCACCGTAGATAGAAATCAGGTACACCAGAAAACGATCGAGTTATCCACAGCGTTTTTTGAGAAGTGTATAAAGGATTAGCAAGATGTTGCCGCAGAGTTTGCTTCTGCGGCAACTTACCCCAAGTGGATCAACTACATTTGCAGCCGGAGCCTGTAACCCATTGGCAACAGGATCCGCCACACTCATTTTTGTTCTTACCCGAACACCCGCAGTTTGCTGTCGTGGGACAGCCGCTGCTTCCTGAGCCGGAAGTCCCTTGTTCACATGCTACCCCATCATTATCGGCATCCAGGTCGCCGTGGCATTTTGGGTTAGCATTGTAGGCCGCCTGGGCATCAGCCTGGCTGGCGTAGTCTGCACAATTGGTATCAGGACAGCTGCTCTCTTCTGCTGTACATCCCGAAAAACATAATGCCCCTGCAAACACCATTAGTAATAGAAATATTCTGTTCATGATTTCTCCTTTTTCAGCCAATTAAGACTGATGGAGGGTGTTTGGGAAATTTGTTTTCCGGGTGGTGGGGTTTGGTTTCCGAGTGATTATTGCTCATGGAGCATAACCAATTCCCGTCTCTTTACTATAGCCACCACTTCAACGGCAACATTCAACCCATATAATGTAGAAGGATTTTTTATACCAAGGTAAATGAGGAAATTGGGATGAAACTCTAATTCAACAATTCCGGATTTAAAATTCTTTCTTGTTCCCTCAGTATAGTACCTAAACTCTTGCTTTGATTCAAATAGATTTAAATTATCGTGGTTCACTAAATATATATCACAATAATCAGATCCAGGGGGTTGAGTCAACTGGTCTATTCCAAAGCTTAAAGTACCTGTTCCGTCAATAAAAATTTTAGATAAATCTGATACTAGGCTAAGGTTTTGCTTTACTTTATTATTTTCCTCCTCACTTCTCT